>JAQCLG010000236.1 GCA_027592745.1 Pseudomonadota bacterium
GAAGGCTACGAGCCAGACCCATCAGCCTCAAGCCGATTTGGTCTGACACTGCCATGCGGCGCAATAGACGTCGGGACGGCGGCATCAAACAGCAACCGCATTCACCATAACGATCCAAGAATCCGAAACGCCAGCGGGATGATTTCGGTGCGACGGTTCATATGGACTGGCGCACCTTACGGAGCAGCCAGTCCAAATCGTACTAAACCAGCGGAAAATGGGACCGAGGGTGGTGGGCACGACTGGGATTGAACCAGTGACCCCTACGATGTCAACGTAGTGCTCTCCCGCTGAGCTACGCGCCCATCCCTCGGGTGAGGCCGGTACATAACCAAGCTCGGCGCGCTTGGCAACAGGGGCGTTGCGCCCCGCTCAGTCGCCGCTGCCGCGGGCGGCCTCGGTCGCTTCGGCCTCGGTGAAGGGAACCTTGGCGGTGATCGTCAGGCCGTAGCCCTCGATGCCGCGGTAATGGGCCGGGTTGTTCGTCAGGATGCGGATGCTGCGCAGTCCCAGGTCGTAGAGGATCTGGGCACCGGTGCCGTACTGGCGCCAGTCCGAGCCCGTCATCAGGTTGGTCTCCTTACCGTCCTGGTCGTAGATGCGCTTGCGGTTGAGGCCCAGGCCCCAGCCTTCCGCGCCGCGCAGGTAGACGAAGACGCCGGCACCCTCGCGCGCGATGCGCTCGATGGCGAGGTCGACCAGGCTGCGGCCGCTGCCGCGCAGCGGGCCGAAGACGTCATCGATGGCGCTGGCGCTGTGCACGCGCACCAGCACGTCGCCGGCCTTGCGCGGGTCGCCATGGACCAGGGTGAGATGTTCGGTGCCGTCGATCAGGCTGCGGTAGATGCGCGCCTCGAACATGCCGTGGCGTGTCGCGAAGGGTTCCGTCTCGATCAGCTCGACCAGCTTCTCGGTGCTGCGCCGGTAGGCGATCAGGTCGGCGATGGAGATCAGCAGCAGGCCGTGCTCGCGGGCGAACTCGATCAGCCGCAACAGGCGCATCATGGCGCCGTCGGGCTCGACGATCTCGCAGATCGCACCGGCGGGAAAGCAGCCTGCCAAACGCGCCAGGTCAACCGCGGCCTCGGTGTGGCCGGCCCGCGTCAGCACGCCGCCCTCGCGGGCGCGCAGCGGGAAGATGTGGCCGGGCCGGGCGAAATCGCCGGCGCGCACGTCGCGGTTGCCGCCGTCGCCGGCCAGCGCCCGGATCGTCTTGGCCCGGTCGGAGGCCGAGATGCCCGTGGTCGTGCCGTAGCGGTAGTCGACCGAGACGGTGAAGGCGGTGCTGTGGCTCTCGGTATTGTTGGCGACCATCTGGGGCAGGTCGAGCTCGTCCAGGCGCTCGCCCTCCATGGGCGTGCAGAGCAGGCCGCGGGCGTGCATGGCAATGAAGGCGACCGCCTCGGGCGTCACCTTGTCGGCGGCCATGACGATATCGCCCTCGTTCTCGCGCGATTCGTCATCGACCACGACCAGCATGCGGCCGTCGGCAATGGCGCGGATCGCCTCTTCGATGGGGGCAAACGGGCTTGTCTCGCTCATGGCGCAAACGTCCGGCAGGTGGCGTCAGGCAAAGTGGGCTTGCCGCCTATCATGCGGCCAGCAGGTTGTCGATGACATGGGCCAGGCGGTTGAGGTGGAAGGCCGGCTCCAGGGTCTCCTCCTCCAGCACGATACGCGCGCCCTCCTTGAGCGGCAGGACGCGGAAGCCGTCGAGGAAGAAGATGCGCAGGCCGGGCACCGCCGCAGCGGCCCTCCGGGCGAACTCCGGCCCGTCGATGCCCTCCATGTCGGCCTGGGCGATCAGGATGTCGAAGGCGCCGGGCATCAGCTGGCCCACGGCCTGGCGCGGGCAGGTCACCGGCACCACGGCATGGCCCATGCGGCCGAGCTGGCGGGCGATGTAGCGGCGCAGCACGTCATCCTGGTCAGCAAGGAGGATGCGTGCCATCGCCCGCTCAATCCCGCTCTGCCCGAGGGGACCACCGGACTGCCGCAAGGGGCTGCGACCCGGGGGATGACATGATCATGGCGCTAGTCTAAATCGGAGGGGTGACACGCGCAAACGACAGCGATGCCGCAGACGGCCGCCCGGCGGTCGCGATCCTGCGCCCGGTACGCCAGTGCCTGCCCGTGGTCGTTTCCTCGCCCCACAGCGGCCGCCTCTACGACCCGGCCTTCCTGGCCATGAGCCGGCTCGACGCCATGGCGATCCGCCGTTCCGAGGACGCCTTCGTCGACGAGCTGGTCGCCCGCGCCCCCGCCCTGGGCTGCCCCCTGGTCACGGCGCAGTTCCCGCGCGCCTATCTCGACGTCAACCGCGAACCCTTCGAGCTCGACCCCGCGATGTTCGAGGGCGCCCTGCCCGCCGGCACGAACAGCCGCAGCCCGCGGGTGCGCTCGGGCCTGGGCACCGTGCCCCGCGTCGTGGCCGGCGGCGCCGAGATCTACCGCGGCAAGCTGCCCGTGGCCGAGGCCCAGGCCCGGCTCGACCGCTGCTACCTGCCCTACCATGCTGCGCTCGCCGAGCTGATCGAGGAGACCCGCGCCCGTTTCGGTGCGGCCTGCCTGATCGACTGCCACTCGATGCCCTCGGTCGGCCACGAGGGGGCGGCGCGCAGCCGCGTCGACATCGTGCTGGGCGACCGCTTCGGCGCCTCCTGCGCGCGCGGCCTGACCGAGACGGCAAGCGCCAGCCTGCGCGCGGCCGGCCTTTCGGTGCGGCGCAACGATCCCTATCCCGGCGGCTTCATCACCGAACACTACGGCCGGCCCGACCTCAACCTCCACGCGCTGCAGGTCGAGACCAACCGCGGCCTCTACATGGACGAGAAGACGCTGACACGCGGTCCGGGCATGGCCGCCATGGCAGGGGCCATCGAACGCCTGATCGTCGACCTGGGCCAGGCGATGCTGGCGCTGGCCTGCCCCGCCGCCGCAGCGGAATAGCCGCCGTGAAGCAGGTCGAGGAGGCCTTCCGCCAGGCCCAGCAACACCACCAGGCCGGCCGGGGCGAGGCCGCTGCGGCACTCTACCGGAAGATCCTGGCGAAGGTCCCCGGCCATCCCGGGGCGCACCACGGCAGCGGCCTGCTGCTGCTTGCCCGGGGCAAGACCGCCGCCGCTCTCGAACACCTGGACCGCGCCGTCGCGGCCGCACCGGCCCGCCCGCTCTACCGTTTCAACCACGGCCTGGCCCTCAGCCGGGCCGGCCGCGACGAGGAGGCAATCACGGCCTACCGCCAGGCGGTCGCGCTCAAGCCCGACTTTGCCGATGCCTGGAACAACCTCGGCCTGCTCCTGGGCGCCGAGCCCCGCGCGGCGCGCGAGGCCTTCGCTGCCGCCGTGGCCGCCAGCCCCGGCCATACCGCGGCACGCATCAATCTCGCCCGCCTGCTCTGTGCCGACCGCCGGCGCCAGGAAGC
>JAQCLG010000068.1 GCA_027592745.1 Pseudomonadota bacterium
AGCGGTCGCAGTTCGAGGAGGTCCGGGGCGCCCGGCGTATTTTCGCCTCGTCCCCGGGGGTGCGCCGCGGCTTCTGTGGCACCTGTGGCACCTCCCTGACCTACGAGGGCGATGCCTGGCCCGGCGAGATTCACATCTACACGGCAACGCTGGACGACGCGGCCGCCTTCCCGCCGACCGTCCACACCTACACCGTCGACCGCATCGCCTGGTTCGATTTCGATGACGGCCTGCCCCGCCGGACCGGATTTGGCAGCGACTGAGCTTGAATATCAGGCAGTCTGTCAGAACACACCGATAGCGATATGAATTAACAACGTTATCGGGACTAGAGTGTCTCGGCGACAAAGCTGTCGCAGGCGGTGATATCGCCGCTGTCATAGCCCCTGCGGAACCAGCGCATCCTTTGTGCGGACGTGCCATGGGTGAAGCTGTCGGGCACGACATGGCCCTGGCCGCGCTGCTGCAGGGCATCGTCGCCGATGCGGGAAGCAGCGCCCAGCGCCTCCTCGATATCGCCCGGTTCCAGCACGCCCAGCACCTGTTCGGCATCGTGGCTCCAGATGCCGGCAAGGCAGTCGGCCTGCAGTTCGAGCCTCACGGACAGGGCATTGGCCTCGCTTTCCGGCAGGCCGGCCTGTCGCTGCTGGACCGCACCGAGCACCCCCATCAGGTTCTGCACGTGGTGGCCGACCTCATGACCGATGACGTAGGCCCGTGCGAAGTCGCCGCCGGCGCCCAGCCCGCGCTCGAGCTGGTCGAAGAAACCCAGGTCGAGGTAGATGCGGCGGTCCTGGGGACAATAGAACGGTCCGATCGCGGAATCCGCCAGGCCGCAGCCGGAGGTCGTGCGCGCCGTGTAGAGCACGATGGGCACCGGCGTGTAGTCGCGGCCCTGGGCCTGGAAACGGGCCTCCCAGACATCCTCGGTATCGGCCAGGACGACGGCGGCAAAGTCACGCAACTCGTCCTGCCCGGCGGTCGAGACCGGCCGCGGAGCGCCCTGGGGATCGAGGATCGTCATGGGGTCGATGCCCATGATCAGGGCAACGACGACGATCGCAACCAGAACCAGGGCGCCGGCACCGCCGCCCCTGCGCATCCCCGAACCCATGCGCAGGCCACCCATGCGCATGCCGCCGCCCGAGCCGCGGCGATCGATCATGTTGCCGCTCTGCCGCCTGTTGCGCCATCGCATGTCGCCTACTCCCCAGTCGGCAACGGAAACCCCCGGCGGGCGCCATGGTTCCCGCAGCAGGGCGGAACTCAGTCGAGCGAGACGCGGAAGTCGCCGGTGCCCTCGCCGCTGGGATTGCGCACCAGCACATAGATCGCCTGCGCCGGGTCGCCCTCGAAGGAAAGTTCGGTGAGCCCCTCGAAGCCTTCCATGGTGTCGAGCCAGGCGTAACCGTCCGCCGTGCGCGCGAAAAGATCGATGCCGAGATAGGGCATGGCCTCCGATTCGACGGTCACGGTGTGGGTCCCGGCCAGGGGCTCGATGCGGAACCAGGCGATGTCGCTCTCGCTGTCGAGGCGGCCCGCAACCTCGGGCCCGGCCGGCGCAACCGTGGCCGCGGTCTCCTCCAGGTTCGCCATGGCGGCGTGGTCGACCGCCGAGATCGAGAAGGCCCCGCCGCGCGAGCCGTCGTAGGAGGACACCACCGTCAGAAGGCTCAGCCCATCAAAGGAATCGATGATCCGGCTGCCGTAGCCCACGCCGCCGTCGTCGTCGGCGTTCCACACGGTCATGTCCACGGTGTCGTAGAGCGCCAGCGTCGAATCGAACTCCGTGCCCAGGCCCTCGATGTCGATGTCGACCAGTTCGTTGGCCATGATCGGGATGAGGTAGGCGCTGAAGTTGGGCTGGGCCAGGTCGTTGGGGATCTGCTGGGCCAGGGCGACGGTCCCCAGGTCCAGCACCTGGGGTTCGAAACGCCAGGCGCCCAGGGTGAGATCGCCGGTGGCGCCGTCGAAGCCGTCGATCGCCAGGCTGTAGTCGCCCGGCGCCAGTTCGGCGATGATCAGGGGATGCAGGCCGAAGGCGGCATCGTCGCTGTAGTAGAGCGATTCCCCGGCGGCATCGAACAGCGTCATCACCGGGTCGATCTCGTCGTAGCTCCACGAGGAAAACGCGTACCAACCCTGCTCCTCGACATGGAAGGCAAGGACGCTGCCCAGCACCTGCGGGCTCTCGCCGCCGATGTCGAGGGTGCCGGAGGTGCGGAAGGCCGCGCCGCTGCCGCTGGCCAAAAAGGCGACCAGGAAGGTCGCGGGCCGGCCGCCGAGTTCCTCGACCGTGGCGGCATAGAACCCCGGTCCCAGGGCGCCGCCGAGCTCGACGGTGGCATCGGGGATCGGCGCGAAGGAGGAACGGTAGATCGGCGGGCCGCCCGCCTCGCCGAAGGCGTCGGCGGCATAGACGGTGACGCCCGGCTGTGCGCCGGCAAGGCCGCGCACCGAGAGGGTCGGGATCTCGTAGCCCTCCTCGATGGAGAAGGCCAGCACGACACGGTCGCCGTCGGTGTGGATTTCCTGGTAGGCAAGCGGCCCGTCCGCGACGGACAGAAGCGACACGCCGTCGCCGGTGACAGGTGCCACGGAGGGCCAGGCCTGCGCGGCGATGTCGAAGCTCCCCGGTGCGCCCATGACATCGCCGATGGCAAGCTCCACGCCCGCGCCGTCGGCGACATGATGCAGGAACAGTGTCGCGATGCGCCCGGGCCCCTCGCCACGGGCGACCGCCTCGAGATCGGGCAGGCCCGGCAGGGATGCGCGCACCACCGGATCGAAGCCGGCGATGCAGCCGTCGCCCCCGGCGGCATGGGGCGTCACCGTGACGACGATCGTCTCGCCGCCGCTGCCGGCGGCATCGAGACGCAGGTGGGCGACCGCACCGGGCTGGCCTACCGTCACGCTCCGGGTTTCGCCCAGGGCAAGGCCGACCGCCGCCGCGCTATCCCCCGTCGCCTGGCCGAGGTCGAGGACCTTGCCGCCAAGCGGGGTCAGGCCCGGCTTGCTGCCTTCGCCGCTCGTCACCAGTCCCAGGCCGGCCAGCATCCCCAGGGCATCGCCGTCGCCGTCGGCCTTGCCCGCGGCAAGGTTACGCAGTAGCGCGAGGCCGTTGCCGCCTGCCGCAACGATATCGTGGAGCTGGCGCACCAGCGCCATGTCGACGGCACGCGCCACCGCGCAGCGCAGGGCCTCGTCGCCATCGACCAACGGCATGTCCTGGGCCCGGACCGCGGTCGGCGCCGCCCCCGACGCAAGCAGCAGCTCCAGACACAGGGCTGCCGGTGCCGCACCCGCAATCAGCCCGCCTCGTCCGCCATCGATGGTCTTCATGGCTCTCGTCCCCTGCTGCATGCGCGCCCGCGTGATCGGAACCCAAGCCTAACGCCAACCCACGGCGATACTATGACCGCCGTCACCGCCCTCCGGTTCAGGCGGCAAACCCCATCTGCTCGCGCGTCAGGGCGATCGGATAGCTCTGGCGCAGGCGGCTGTCGAGATCCTCGGGAATGTGCCGCGGGAAATGGCTGTCGAGGATGCCCTGCTTGACCTGCACGGCCTTCTCCACGATATCGGGCTTGCCGTTTTCGACCCATTCCTTCGGGCTCATGCGGTTGCCGATCTCGGGGTAGGCATATTCGCGCTGCATCAGCTCGAGCGTGCTGTTGTGGCCCAGGTAGTGGCCCGGGCCTTCCATGCAGACCGAGCGCATGACGTCGAGCGAGACGCTGTCCTCGTTGACCTCGATGCCGCGCACGCAGCGCAGGCACTCGCCCAGGATGTCGTTGTCGAGCACCAGGCTGTCGAGGCAGAAGCCCAGCAGCGAGCCGTGCATGCCCGCCGACTCATAGACCAGGTTGAGGCCCGAGAGGCCGGCCATGACGTTGGTGATGCCCTTTTCCCAGCCGGCCTGGATGTCGGGGATCTTGCTGTCGGCCATGCCGGCAGCGGCGCCACCCGGCAGGTCGTAGTACTGGGCCATCTGGGCGCAGGCGGCGCTGAGCAGGGCCTGCTCGCCCGAACCGCCCGACATGGCGCCGGTTCGCAGGTCCGAGACGAAGGGCCAGGTGCCGAATATCGCCGGGGCGCCGGCCTGGATCGCGTTGACGTAACACAGGCCGCCCAGCACTTCGGCGACCGCCTGGACGACCGCGCCGGCCAGTGCCGCCGGCGCCGTGGCGCCCGCCTGGCCTGCCGAAAGCAGCAGCACCGGCATGCCGCCGTGCACGCATTCCTCGAGCACCGCTGAGGCGTCCTCGCCGAACTTCATGGGCGGCACAACATGGCAGTTGGAATTGGACACGAAGGGCCGTTCGCGCCACTTCTTCTCGCTGCCTGCGACGTGGTGCAGCAGCTCGAAGACCATCTTCATGTTGGTCCCCAGCGTAAAGCTGCAGCCGACATGTTTGGTCGTACCCGCGATCGGGCCGTAGAGCGTGTTGATGTCGAGCGTCTGCAGGTCCTGCACGTCGGTCGGCGTCAGGGGACGCTGGAAGAAGTGGATGTTGTCCATGCGGTCGACGATGCGCGCGGCATCGTAGAGGTCCTGCACGGTGGCATTGCGGTATTCGCGCGCGATCGGGTCGATCACCTGCGTGGCGGCGCCGGCGGTGCCGTAATAGACGCGCTTGCCGCCGATCTCCATGTCGTGCTTGGGGTCCTGGCCATGCAGCACCAGGTTGCGGCCGGCCTTGGCGATGGTGTCCTCGACCATGGCCCGCGGGAACAGCAGGCGCCCCTCCTCGCTCAGCCGCGCGCCGGCCGCCGTGCAGTATGTGATGCAGGAGGGCGTCGGCTGGCCCAGGCCGATCTGCTCCAGCGAATCCATGGCCGCCTGGTTGATCCGCGCAATACCCATCTCGTCGAGCGGCCGGTAGGTGCCACCCAGCATGCCTGCCCGGATCGGCTTGACGTCGTCGGCCAGCGGCGCCGAGCGCAGCGCGACGCGGGCCGAACGGCCGCCGCGGCGGCGGGCCGGAGCGGTATCGGTGGTTTCGACGGACGACATACCTGGAAGCTCCGGAACGAACGGTGGAAACAGGCGGCGCGACGCGCCGGTTGCGCTCAGATAGTGGCGCGCGAGGTCGCCCGCAAGCAAGCATTCTAGCACGGCGGCCAGGCCGCCCCTGCATCGGCGATCCGGCCCTTGCTGACTACGGTTTGGCCATGGAAACGGATTACTCGGGCTGCAGGCAGGCGAGCATGTCTCGGTAGGCCACGGCGATCTCTTCGTCGCGGGCCTGCTCCAGCTCCGCGACCAGCGCATCGTGCTCGACGTTGGCCTCCTCCAGGCTGGCCGACCGCGCCGCGATCGCGTCCCAGCGCGCCATGGCCTCGTCCTCGGCCTGGCGCCAGGCCTGATCCGCGGTCTGCTTGAACGTGCCGTAGCAGGCCGCGGCCCGGCATTCCCAGCACGGCGTGTCGCCGGCCGCGGCACCGGCTGCAAGCAGCAGCGCCACGGCCGGCAGGAACCTACTGATCGGCAAAGACATGGGTTTCGGCCTTGGCGCCGGGATGCGTCACCGCGCCCTGCTGGGCCGAACCCACCGTCTGGGCGTACTTCCAGATGGCGCCCGCGTTGTAGTCGGTCTGGCGCGGTTTCCAGGCCTTGCGGCGCTCGGCGAGTTCGTCCTCGGAGAGTTCGACGTCGAGCGTGCCCTTCTCGGCGTCGATGACAATCATGTCGCCGTCGCGCAACAGGCCGATGGGACCGCCCTCGGCGGCTTCCGGGCCGACATGGCCGATGCAGAAGCCACGTGTGCCGCCCGAGAAGCGACCGTCGGTGATCAGCGCCACCTTCTCGCCCATGCCCTGGCCGTAGAGCGCGCTCGTGGTCGAGAGCATCTCGCGCATGCCGGGGCCGCCCTTGGGACCCTCGTAGCGGATGATCAGGACGTCGCCCTCCTGAAACTGCTGCTTCAACACCGCATCGAGGCAGGCTTCCTCGTTGTCGAAGCAGCGGGCCGGGCCGCGGAACTGCAGGCGCTTCTGGCCGGCGACCTTCACGATGGCACCGTCGGGCGCCAAGTTGCCCTTGAGGCCGACCACGCCACCGGTCTTCGTGATCGGGCGGCTGGTCGGATAGACGACGTCCTGGTTCTCCGGGAAGACGATGTCGGCATGGTTCTCGGCCAGCGTCCGGCCGGTGACCGTGAGCGTATCGCCGTGCAGGTAGCCGCCGTCGAGCAGCGCCTTGATCAGGACGGGAATGCCGCCGATGTCGAAGAGATCCTTGGCGACGTATTTTCCGCCCGGCTTCAGGTCGGCGATGTAGGGCGTGCGCTTGAAGATCTCGCAGACCTCGTCGAGGGTGAAATCGATGCCGGCCTCGTGGGCAATGGCCGGCAGATGCAGGCCCGCATTGGTCGAGCCGCCGGAAGCCGCGACGACCACGGCGGCATTCTCCAGCGCCTTGCGCGTGACGATGTCGCGCGGCCGGATGTTGGCCTTGATGAGCTCCATCACGGCATGGCCGGCGCGCTCGCAGAAGGCGTCGCGGCTTTCGTAGGGTGCCGGCGTGGAGGCCGAGAACGGCAGCGCCAGCCCGATCGCCTCGGAGACCGTCGCCATGGTGTTGGCGGTGAACTGGCCGCCGCAGGAACCGCCCGAGGGGCAGGCGCCATGCTCCAGCACGCTGAGATCCTCGTCGGACATCTTGCCCGCCGCATGCGATCCCACAGCCTCGAAGACATCGACGATGGTGACATCCCTGCCCTTGTAACGGCCCGGCAGGATCGAACCGCCGTAGATGAAGACCGAGGGCACGTTGAGGCGGACCATGCTCATCATCATGCCCGGCAGCGACTTGTCGCAGCCGGCCAGCCCGACCAGACCGTCGTAGCAGTGGCCGCGCATGGTCAGCTCGACGGAATCGGCGATCACCTCGCGGCTGATCAGCGACGATTTCATCCCGGCATGGCCCATGGCGATGCCGTCGGTCACGGTGATGGTGGTGAACTCGCGCGGCGTGCCGCCGGCGGCCTTGACGCCCTTCTTCACGGCCTGGGCCTGGCGCATCAGCGTGATGTTGCAGGGCGCGGCCTCGTTCCAGGTCGTGGCGACGCCGATGAAGGGCTGGGCGACCTCCTCATCGGTCATGCCCATGGCGTAGTAGAATGCCCGGTGCGGTGCGCTCTTGGGCCCCACGGAAACGTGGCGGCTCGGCAGCTTGCTCTTGTCCCAGCGCGTCATCGGTGTGCTCCATGACTGTGACGGTTTGCGTTGCGCGGAGACTAGAGCAAATCATCCATCTGCGGAATCGCGAAGCGATTCCGCAGATGGATGTGAATTTGCTCTATCTTGTCGATGTAGAGCGGATTCACACGATTGGCGTGAACCGCTCTAGGCTGCAGGCACGGCGCTGTCACGCCGGCAGGGCCGCTATCGACGGCGCGGCGCGCCATGCTAAGTGTCGCCGTCCGCCTTCCAGAACAGCCCGGCCACCATGCGTCATCCCCGCCACGTCGCCATCTGCGCCTGCGTTGCCCTGGCTTCGGGGTTCTGGGGCCTCTACTGGCTGCCCCAGCGCGCCTTCGAGGAGGCCGGACTGACGGGAGGCTGGGGCACCATCGCGCAGTATGTCGTGCCGCTGTTCGTGCTCGCGCCGATCGCTCTGTGGCGCTGGCGCGCAGGCAAGGACACCGGCCTGGGTTTCCCGCTGCTTGGCCTGCTGCTGGGCGGCGGCATCGTCTGTTACGCCAACAGCTTCCTGCTGACCGAGGTCGTGCGTGCCCTGCTGCTGTTCTACCTCACGCCGCTCTGGGCGACGCTGCTCGAACTGTTCGTGCTGCGTCGGCCTCCCGGCTGGAGCCGCGCGGCCAGCCTCGCCCTGGCGCTGGCCGGCGTCTGGGTCGTCTTCGGTACCTCCGGGGAGTTCCCGTGGCCCCGCAATGCCGGCGACTGGCTCGCCCTGACCGGCGGCGCCATGGTCGCGGCGGGTGCGGCACGTGCCCAGGCGGTCCAGCCCAGGGGTGTCTTCGGCCTGTTGTTCGCCTTCTTCTTCTACGGCACCTTCGTTGCGCTGGCGACCGCCGCACTGCTTTCGGGCCAGCTCGGACCGATGCCGGCCATGGCCGCCTGGGCCGACATGCTGCCCTGGCTCCTGCTGCTCTCCCTGGTCTTCCTGATCCCGACCAACGGCCTGCTGATCTGGAGTCCGGCCAAGCTCGGGGCAGGCCTTTTCGGCATCCTGATCCTGGCCGAGATCATCTTCGGCACGATCAGCGCGGCACTCTGGGCCGATGAGGTCTTCGGCTGGCGCCAGGCCACCGGCGGCGGCCTGATCGTGCTCGCCGGGCTGGTCGAGGTCCTGCTCGGGCGCGGCCCCGAACGCTCGGCCAAAGGCGCTGCACCGTGAGACAGCATCCCCAGTTCTGGCCCACCCTCGCGCTGCTCGCCGCGGCGGCCGCCTGGGGGCTCTTCTGGATTCCCTTGCGCGCCTTCGAGGAGGCCGGACTGGCGGCGGGCTGGGCCACGGTCGCGCAGTTCGTCGTGCCGGCGGCCGTGCTGGCCCCGATCGCCCTGTGGCGGCGCTCCCGCGGCCTGCCCTCCGGCATCGCGCGGTTTTCCTCGGCCTTCTGCCTCGGTCTTTCCTTTGCCCTCTACGCCGACAGCCTGCTGCTCACCGAAGTCGCGCGCACGCTGATCCTGTTCTACGTCACGCCCGCCTGGAGCACGATCCTGGAGATCGTCTTCATGGGCCGGCGCCTCACCGCCGTCCGCGCCCTGGCGGTGACACTGGGACTTGCCGGGCTCTACGTCATCCTGGGCGGTCATGGCGGCCTGCCGCTGCCGCGCAACGGCGGCGATTGGATGGCGCTGGCCTCTGGCATCCTCTGGGCGATCGGCACCCTGCGGGTGCGCCAGACGGGCGAGCAGGCGAGCAACTTCGAGAACGTTTTCGGCTTCTTCTTCTACGGCGCGATTGCCGCACTGCTCCTGACGCTGCTGCCGCTACCCGGCCTGGGCGAACTCCCTTCGACGGCCCGGTTCGTCGCCTTCCTGCCCTGGCTGCTGCTCGTCGCCGTCGGTTTCCTGATCCCGGTGATGTTCGGCCTGCTCTGGGGCAGCCGCCAGGTCGACCCCGGCCGCGTCGGCATCCTGCTCCAGATGGAGGCGGTCTGCGGCATCCTCAGCGCCGCCTGGCTGACCAGCGAACCCTTCGGCTGGGTCGAGGCAGGCGGTACCGTGCTGGTCATCTCGGCCGCCCTGGTCGAGGTCCTGGGCAATCGCTGGCGCCTGGACCGCCCGCCGGCGCTTCCCGCAGCCTAGAGAAGCAGGATCTCGGCACCGCGCGGCACGCCGCCCGAGATGTCGCCCACGGTCGAGGGACAGGCCGAGCAGACCACGATCAGGTCCATGCGCGCGGCCAGTTCGACATAGTCGCCGGCCACGGCGGCGGAAGGTTCGTCGACGAGCTTCATGCCGGCGATCACCGGGGCATGTTCGAACAGGTTCCAGGGACAGGGGATCGGTCCGCTCCAGGAAAGGCCCTCCCCGGCCAGCACCGCGCGCAGGTTGTCCTCGCAGGCCATGGCCGGCGGCTCGACGCCATAGAAGCGATAACTCTCGCGGCTGCAGGCGGCATGCAGGGTGTCGTGAATGCCCGGCGAACTGTCGGCGGTGATCTCGAGCATGGGACGGAAGCGGCTGGAGACCAGGGTGTCGCCCGGACGGAACAGCAGGCTGTAGAGTGCCGAGCGGGAATGCTCCATCGACAGCGTTTCCTGGACGTCGTCGGCACAGAACGCCCAGGTGTCGACCACCTGGCCGCCCTCGGTGTTGACGATGCGCAGGCGTGCGCCGGATGCCAGGCGTGCCGCACGGCCCTCGCCGGGCGGCAGCAGGATGGTTTCGCTCATGTCGTGCTCCCTGGGGCGGCAGCCGGGCGCGGCCCGGCGATGCCGCCCTTGTATCGCGGGGCCAAGGCGTTCAAAAGAGCCGCCGAGCTTCCAACCCCTGACGCGAGACCGCCATGGCCCTCAACGAATACGGCAAGATCACCAGCATCGCCCTGCGCCACGCGCGCGATGCCTTTGGCGATGCCAAGACGATCGGGGCGCAGTGGAAGAAGCTGAACTACCACAGCGCCCCGGACTACGACGGCGCCGTTGCCGAATACGAGGGTTTCGTCGAGGCACTGGCCCTGGGCGGTGCGGAGATCCACTACCTGCCCGCGGGCGACGGCCTGACCATCGATTCGATCTATGTCCGCGATTCGCTCATCCCCGGCCCCAAGGGCGTCGTGATGTGCAACATGGGCAAGCCCGCCCGGGGCGGCGAGCCGAAGTTCAACGGCAATGCGCTCGACGGCGAAGGCATCGATCTGGCCGGCGCCGTGCAGGGCCAGGGCCGCATCGAGGGCGGCGATTTCGTCTGGCTCGACGACAAGACCTGCGCCGTCGCCCACGGCTACCGCACCAACCCGGCCGGTGCGCGCCAGTTGCGTGCGCTGCTGGGCGACGACGTCCACATCGAGGTCTGCCCCCTGCCCCACTACAAGGGCCCCGACGACGTCTTCCACCTGATGTCGATCCTCTCGCCCCTCGATGCCGACCTGGCGCTGGTCTATTCGCCGCTGATGCCCGTGCCTTTCCGCAACTGGCTCCTGGAGCGCGGCCTGACCCTGGTCGAGGTGCCCGACGAGGAATTCGAGAGCATGGGCTGCAACGTGCTGGCGACGGCGCCGCGCCGCTGCATCGCGGTCGAGGGCAACCCGGAGACGCGCAAGCGCCTGGAGGCCGCCGGCTGCGAGGTCGTCACCTACAAGGGCGCCGAGATCAGCCGCAAGGGCGAAGGCGGCCCGACCTGCCTCACCCGCCCTCTCGAGCGCGAGGCCTGAGCCTGGCTTCAGGCCAGCACGGGCACGATCTCCTCTGCCGCGCGTTGGTTGCCCTGGTCGGTCATGTGGATGTGGTCGATGTGGAGCCATTCGCCATCGCGGCGCGCATCCAGCTTGGCGTTGATGTCGATCCAGACAAAACCCAGCTCGTCGGCCAGCGCCTGCATGTCGGCGCCATGCCACTCCAGGTAGTCCCGCTTGCACCGGTCGAAGGTCTCGCGCAGCCCCGAGACTGAGTCATAGTTCTGCAGCAATTCGGTTTCCTCGGGCGACCAGCGGCGCGGCTGGAGTTCCGGCGACGGCTGCATCACCACGGTCAGGCGCGCCCCGAGCGTGGCGGCAAACCGCGTCCAGCTGGTCAGCACGTCGCGAATCGTCTCGCGCAGCAGCTCCCGTTCGGCCTCGAACTGCTCGGGCTTGTGGGTCAGGGGCACGAAGGCGCGATTTTCCGCGCCGTACAGCGCGTTGCCCAGCTTGCCGGTCAACTCGCCGTTGAGGCCGCTCAGGAACTGCTCGTTGTTTGGAAAGGTGCCGAACTAGCGAAACAGGCTGGCGCAGGTGTGGAAGTAGAAGATCTCGCCGAACCCGGCGATCACGATGTTGCGGATGTTGCGGTAGCGGCCCGAGAAGAACATGAACTGCACGAAGCTCTGGGCCAGTCCGTACTGGTGTCCCGAAAGCAGGACCGTGGCCCTGCCCGTCTCCTGGGCGATGCGCGAAGACAGGGTCGTGGCGTCCGAACTGGCGCCCACGCCGAAGGCAAAGGATGAACCGGTCACGATGTCGACCGGCTCCTCCCGCGGCACGCTCTCGACGGTGAGGATGCGTCCGTCCCGCCCGATCGTGCGCCGCAGCCCCCACTGGTCGGTGTGGAGTTCCTCGCGGTTGATGTGGGGCAGACAGCCGCGCATGACGAAGGGCAGCCAGACCTGGGAACGCAGCAGACGGTGATAAAGCCGCATCTGGGGCAGGAGTGCGTAGATGCGGCCGCGATTCTTCTGCATCTCCTGCGTGATCAGCCGCGTCGATTCATCCTGCCCTGCGGCCATGGTCAGGCCGCCTGCAGGCGGGCCAGGGCCTCGGCAAGGCGTTCGCGGGACTGCCGGGCACCGGCCAGCCGCTCCCGGTTCTCCTCGACGACTTCCTCGGGTGCGTTGGCGATGAACTTTCCGTTGGCGAGCTTCTTCTCCAGCCCGCCGATCTCGCCGTCGAGCTTGCCGATCTCCTTGCGGAGACGCTGGGTCTCGGCGTCGATGTCGATGACGCCCGAAAGCGGCAGGACCAGCGTGGCGCCGTCGATGACGTCCTGGATCGAGCCCCTGGGAATCGCATCGGTGGTGTCGATGCTCTCCAGCCGGGCCAGGCGCAGGATCAGGTCGCGGTGACGCGCCAGGCGCGCCGTGGCTTCGCCGTCGAGGTCCTTGAGCAGCGCGACGATCTTGGCGCCCGCGGGCACGTTGACCTCGTTGCGTGTCGCCCGGATCAGGGAAATCAGGCGCACCACCCAGTCCATCTCGGCCGAGGCCGCCGGATCGATCGCCGCCTCGCCGTATTCCGGCCAGGCCGCCCGGATCAGCGGCGTGTCCCGCCCGTCGGGAGCGAGCTCGCGCCACAGCTCCTCGGTGATGTAGGGCATGAAGGGATGCAGCATCAGCAGCAACTGGTCGAGCGCCCATGCCGTCGTCTTGCGCGTCTCCTCGGCGGCCTGCGCATCGCTTCCGGCCAGGATCGGCTTGGTGAACTCCAGGTACCAGTCGCAGAAGGTGTTCCAGGCGGTCTGGTAGGCGGCTTGTGCGGCCTCGTTGAAACGGTATGCGTCGAGCGCCCCGTCGAGCCGGAGGCGCAGGCGCGCCATCTCGCCGACCAGCCAGCGGTTCACGGTCTGCCTGCAGCCGGAAAGGTCGAAGGCGCGATCGGGCTGGCAACCGTTCATCTGGCAGTAACGCGCCGCATTCCACAGCTTGGTCGTGAAGTTGCGGTAACCCTCGACACGCTGGGGCGACAGCTTGATGTCGCGCCCGGGTGCGGCCATCGAGGCCAGGGTGAAACGCAGGGCATCGGCGCCGTATTCGTCGATCAGCTCCAGCGGATCGATGATGTTGCCCTTGGACTTCGACATCTTCTGGCCCTTCTCGTCGCGGACCAGGGCGTGGATGTAGACCGTGTGGAAGGGCACCTCGCCCATGAAATGCAGGCCCATCATCATCATCCGGGCGACCCAGAAGAAGATGATGTCGAAGCCGGTGACCAGCACGTCGGTGGGATAGTAGCGCGCCAGTTCGGGGGTCTTCTCGGGCCAGCCCAGGGTCGAGAACGGCCACAGCGCCGAGCTGAACCAGGTGTCGAGCACGTCGGGGTCGCGGCGCAGTTCGACCTCCCTGCCGTAGTGCGCCCGCGCCTTCTCGGCGGCAGCCGCCTCGTCGTGGGCGACAAACACGGTCTCGTCGGGACCGTACCAGGCCGGGATCTGGTGGCCCCACCAGAGCTGGCGCGAGATGCACCAGGGCTGGATGTTGCGCATCCACTCGTAATAGGTCTTCGACCAGTTCTCCGGCACGAAGCGGGTCCTGCCCTGCTCGACCGCCTCGATCGCGGGTTTGGCCAGCGTGGCGGCATCGGCATACCACTGCTCGGTCAGCCAGGGTTCGATCGGAACGCCGCCACGGTCGCCGAAGGGCACCATGTGGGTGTGGTCATCGATCTTCTCGAGCAGGCCGGCGGCCTCCATGTCGGCGACGATCCGCTCGCGCGCGGCAAATCGGTCGAGGCCGCGATAGGCCTCCGGCGCGTTCTCGTTGATACGCGCTTCCTGGTCGAGGATGTTGATCATCTCCAGGTCGTGGCGGCGTCCAACCTCGAAATCGTTGAAGTCGTGGGCCGGCGTGATCTTCACCGCACCGGTGCCCTGCTCGGGATCGGCATAGTCGTCGGCGACGATGACGATGCGGCGCCCGACCAGCGGCAGGATGGCATGTTTGCCGATCAGGTCGACGTAACGTTCGTCCTGGGGATGCACCGCAACGGCGGTGTCGCCCAGCATGGTCTCGGGCCGGGTCGTGGCGACGACGATGAAACGGCCGTCCTGGCCCTCGATGGGATAGCGGAAGTGCCAGAGATGGCCCTTCACCTCCTGCTGCTGGACCTCCAGGTCGGAGATCGCGGTCAGCAGCTTGGGGTCCCAGTTGACCAGGCGCTTGTCCTTGTAGATCAGGCCTTGCTCGTAGAGGTCGACGAAGACCTTCAGCACGGCCTGCGAGAGGCCCTCGTCCATGGTGAAGCGTTCGCGCGACCAGTCGGCCGACGCGCCCAGACGGCGCAACTGGCCACCGATCGTGCCGCCCGATTCTGCCTTCCAGTCCCAGACCCGCTCGATGAAGGCTTCGCGCCCGATCTCGCGCCGTTTCGTGCCCTCGGCCTCCAGCATGCGCTCGACGACCATCTGCGTGGCGATGCCGGCATGGTCCATGCCGGGCTGCCAAAGGGCGTCGCGGCCGCGCATGCGCTCGTGCCGGATCAGGATGTCCTGCAGCGTGTTGTTGAGCGCGTGGCCCATGTGCAGGCTGCCCGTCACGTTGGGCGGGGGAATCACGATCGTGAACGGCTCCGCGTTGTCGCGGCTGCCGATCTTGAACGATCCGTTGCCCTCCCATGACTCGTAGAGCTTCCGCTCGACGGCCTGGGGGTCGTAGCTCTTTTCCAGCATGTCACTTCCCGAAAGCACCGGCGCCGCGAAGGATCCCCTTCGCGGCGCCGGGTTTACAGCCGATTGGGGTGGTTTGTCAGGCCCCGTCGTCGCCGCCCATGCGCCGAGACAGGTAACGTACCTCGCGCTCTACGATCCGCTCGACGATCGTCGGCAGGTGTTCGTCGAGCCATTCGCGCAGCATCGGGCGCAGCAGTTCCATCACCAGGTCTTCGACCGGGCGCCCCTGGGGCACACCCCCCAGGGGGTCGCGCTCGGAAGCCCGCGTCAGACTGCCTAGGGCCGCGGCTGCCGAAGAAAGCGCCGCATCCGAAACCAGGCGGTCGTTGTTCGAGGTCGTCATGGTGCTCTCCTGGCTCCCTGTCGTGGTAGGTTCGTCGGCGGCAGCAGATAAGGGGGACATCGGGGGTGCAGCCGGTGCGAAGTTCTCGGGCTCGGCCGGTTCGAACGCTTCCGCGTCATACCCCATGTCGATGCTCTCCTGGGGCAGCACGCCGGCATCGGTATCCCAGCCTTCCGGGCCGGAATCACGCTCCGCTGACTCATCCTCGATGTCGTCCTCGACCGTATCGGTCAGTTCCAGGACATCCTCGTCGTCGCCTTCCGGCGCCAGCCGGGGCGTCACGGCCGGCCCTGCGGCCTTGCGGTCGTCCTCGTCGATGATCCGGCGGATCGACGCCAGGATATCCTCCATCGAGGGTTCCTGGCCGTTGCTTGGGTCCGTCATCGCCCGTCCGTCAGTGTTGCCGCCTCAAGGGTACGTGGCGGCACGCCATGCGGCAACGCCTCACTCCGTGCCCTCGAAGAGCCCGCCGAAGCCCCAGTTGTCGCGCGCCTCGCGGTAGTAGAGCTGGACGTCGTAATACGCGACCGGCAGCGCGAGATCCTGGGCGGTCAGCTCGCCAAGGGCACTTTTCAGCGCATAACTCGCGACCACGGTGTCGCGCTGCGCCACGGCCAGGTTGATCTGGCTCTGGAACAGCGCCTGCTCGGCATCGAGCACGTCGAGCACGGTGCGTTCGCCGACATCGGCCTCGCGCTGGGTGCCTTCAAGGGCGACCTGGTTGGCGTCAACCTCCTCGTTGAAGGCCACGATCTGCGCCTGGGACGTGTTCAGTTCCTGCCAGGCGCCGACCAGGTTCGACTGCACCGCGCGGCGCGCCTCGTCGACCTCGATGCGACGCTGCGCAGCGGTCTGCTTGGCCGAACGGACCAGCGATTCCGCCACGCCGGCCTGGTAGATCGGAATGGTCAATGTGGCCACGACCTGGGCGATGTTCTGGCGCGTGATGTTGATGCTGGGATCGTAGCTCTGGACGTAGGAGGCCTGCAGCGAGATCGACGGCAGCAGGTCGGCAAAGCGCACGTCGACCGTGTCCTGCGCGGCGAGTTCGCTGGCCAGAGCGGCCTGGATCGTCGGATTCTCGACCTGGGCAATCTCGGCGGCGACCACCATGTCGTCGGGCAGGCCGATCAGCGGCCCGGGGGTCGACAGGGTCGTCGGCGGCACGCCGATGACCTCCTCGAACTGCGCGCGACTGCGCACCAGGTCGCCCTCGGCAGAGACACGCGCGGCCTGGGCATTGGCATAACTCGCCTTGGCCTGGGAAACGTCCGTGCGCGTCACCTCGCCGACGCGGAAACGGTCCTCGGTGGCCTCGAGCTGGCGGGCCAGGCGTTCCTCGTTGTTGATCGCAAGGTCGAGCAGCCGGCGCGACAGCACGACGCCCATGTAGGTCGTCACGGTATCGAGCAGGACCTGCTGCTCCGTGGCGATCAGGTTGGCGCGCTGCGCCTCGATCACATGGTCAACCTGGGAGACCGAGGCGTCGGTGCCGCCGCCGCTGTAGATCGGCTGGTTCAGGTTGATGCCGAACGAACGTGGCTTCTGGGTTTCCCAGGGGGAGATGTTGGTCTCGGAACGTTCGATGCCGTAGCTGCCCGTACCCGAGACGGTCGGGCGGTAGCCGCCCAGCGCCTGAGCAATCTGCTCGTCGACCGAACGCAACTCGGCACGCGCCGCCAGCAGGGTGGGATTGTTGGTATAGGCCATGATCATGGCCTCTTCGAGCGACTGGGCCCTTGCCGGCCCGGCCATCGCGGCGACCGCGACCAGGGCAGCCAGACCGGAGAAGCAGCGGCGAATCATGGTCACTCCGTTCAGAACTGGAAAGCGGGTGCGCGGTCGAAGGCCTTCAGCCGCGGCACCTGGGCATCGAACAGGATGCGGCTGCCGACGACGCCACCGCTCCGGCGCATCAGCAACGCCTTGCCGACGCCGCCTTCGTCGACGACGGCGATCAGGCGGCCGCCCTCGGCAAGCTGGTCGACGATCTGCGACGGAATTGCGCCGCAGCGGCCCTCGATCAGGATCACGTCATAGGGTGCCTGGCGGGAATAGCCTTCCTCCAGCTTGCCCTCGATCACCGCGGCATTGTCGACGCCCAGGCTGGAAAGCGTCTGGTCGCAGGCCGCCACGAAGTCGGGATCGCATTCCAGGCCGACCACCGTCTCGGCAATGCGCGAAAGCAGCGCCACGGCGTAACCCCGGGTGCAGCCGATCGCCAGCGCCGTGTCGCCCGGCCCGATCTCGGCGGCCTGCAGCAGGCGGGCCAGCACCATCGGCTCCATCATGAAACGGCCGCCGTCCAGGCGCAGGTCCTCGTCGACATAGGCGATGCCCTTGAGATGGGCCGGCAGGAAGGCTTCGCGCGGAACCGACCGCAGGGCCGCAATGACCGCGGCATCGGTCACCCGAACCGTGCGAATCTGGCATTCCACCATGTTCTGGCGTGCCTGCTCGAAGTCGAACATGAACTGTTCCGTAAAGCGTGAATCCGAGGGCGTATATAGGCGCAAGCAGCCCGGCCGCACAACCGAGACCCCCAAGATATCTTCCCGGACAGACAATTCCCGGCCGTGCGTGTCCAAATCGCCGCAGCGTGCCCGGCAGGCCCCGATCGCCGGCCGCCGGGAACGCCGCCCTGCGGCATTCCGTTTACAGCCAAGGGTTTTTCAGTCTAACAAGCACGCGCTCGGGAAACGGTGGCCTCGTGGCAGAGTGGTTATGCAGCGGACTGCAAATCCGCGAACATCGGTTCGATTCCGGTCGAGGCCTCCATTCCCGGCAGGTTTGCCCCTGACATGCCCCGCCATGCCGCTTCTGGCCGTTGCCTTGCGCCGAGCGAACCGCTAAGCGGTGCGCCATGCTGATCCTGGGCATCCATCCCGGCTACCACGATTCCTCGGCCTGCCTGTTCGATGACGGCAGGTTGCTCGCTGCCGTCTCGCGCGAGCGCCTGACCCGGCGCAAGGGCGACGGCCGCGGCGACGTGCCGCTCGACTGCATCGACGAGGTGCTCGCCATCGCCGGCGCCGGGCGCAGCGATGTCGACATCGTCGCCTCGACCCGCTCGGCCCTGCCCCAGAGCTGCTACCGCCATTTCAGCGGGCGACGCGCCATCGAGGGTTTCGTGCGCGAGGCCCTGAGCCGCGAGAAGCTGCGTTTCATGGCCCTAGAGATGCGCCGGGCGGGCACGACCGATCCGGCCGCGATCTTCGATTCGGCCCGTTTCCTGCGCGCCTACGGCTTCCGCGCCGACGCCCGTGTCAGCTTCGTCAACCACCACCTGGCCCATGCCCTGCCGACCCTGTTCTTCACCGACTGGGACGACGCCCTGCTCTACACGGCCGACGGCGGCGGCGACAACGTGCAGTACTCCATGCGCCGTTTCCGCGATGGTGGCCTCGCCACGCTCTACGGCGACGACGACGAGCTGCTGGCCGACAACCGCATCGACAGCCTGGGCATGGCCTATGGCTATTGCACCCAGGCTCTGGGCTGGCGCATGAACCGGCACGAGGGAAAGCTCACCGGCCTGGCGGCACTCGGCGAACCCAGTCTCTACGCCGACATGGCCCGGCGCTTCATGGTGACGCCGACCGGCGAGATTCTCTCGGAATTCGGCAGCTGGGGCGAAATGAAGGGCACCTCGAAAAATGTCCCGATCCATGCGGGGTCTGGGTAGAATCGTCGGTGCAAGGGCGATGATGGGGAGGAGTTGATGGGCCAGATGGGCTTCTTCGATGTCTCGAAGCGCTACGCCGGGCTGGACGCGAAGGCGGACCCGCTGGTGAAGCTGAACGCGATTGTTCCCTGGTCGGATTTCCGGCGACAGCTCGAAGCGGTCTGGCGCCGTCCGGCGGAGGCTCGGCAGTCCAAGGCGGGCCGCAAGCCGTGGGACGCGGTTGTGATGTTCAAGGTGCTCGTGTTGTGCGAGCTGTACAACCTCTCCGACGAGCAGCTGGAGTATCAGTTGCGCGACCGGCTGTCGTTCATGCGCTTCCTGGGGCTGGGTCTGGAGGACCGGGTGCCGGATGCGACGACGGTGTGGCTCTACCGCGAGCAGCTGGTCCAGGCGGAGGTCATCGACGAGCTGTTCGGCGCGTTCGACGGGTACCTGAAAGCGCAGGGCTGGCTGGCGATGGGCGGGCAGATGATCGACGCCTCGATCGTGGCGGTGCCCAAGCAGCGCAACGACCGCGACGAGAATGCTGCGATCAAGGCGGGCGGCACGCCCGAGGGCTGGGACGACCAGCCGGCCAAGCGCGCCCAGAAGGACACCGACGCGCGCTGGACCAAGAAGCACGGCAAGTCGCACTACGGCTACAAGAACCACGTCAACGTCGACCGGCGGCACAAGCTGATCCGGCGCTACAAGGTGACCGACGCGGCCGTGCACGACAGCCAGGTCGTCGACGACGTGCTCGATGACGACAACACGGCCTCGGACGTCTGGGCGGACAGCGCCTACCGATCAGCCGAGATCGAGAAGAAACTGGACGCGCGCGGCCTGAAGAGCCGGATCCACCGCAAGGGCCACCGCAACCGCCCGCTCACGAAGCGCGAGCAAAAGGGTAACAAGACCCGCTCGAAGGTCCGCGCCCGGGTCGAACACGTGTTCGGCGCGCAGACCAATGACATGGGCGGCACGCTGGTGCGCAGCATCGGCCTCGCGCGCGCCAAGGCGCGGATCGGGCTGAAGAACCTGGCCTACAATATGCGCCGGGTGGTGCAGCTGGACGAGCTCGCCGCCGCTCGCGGCCCGACATGAGCTGGACGGTTACAGGACAAGTGCGCCCGGAGAACAGCTGAACCGACAAAAACAACCGAAATCGCCGCCGAGCGGCGGCCATCGAGGCGCCCAGCGCTCAGCGATGCTCTCCTATCGCCCAGAAGGGGCCGCGCAGCCGGAATTATCGAGGTGCCCTGTAGGCTGACTTGGTGCGCTGGTCGTGCGGCGCACTAGGTCATGTTGACAAATGGCGGAACCAGAGGCGGGCCGCGACGATTTCGATGAACGCGAGGTAACTGGCCGAGGTCTTGTCGTAGCGTGTGGCGAGCCTTCGTGCGTTCTTGAGGCGATTGAAGCATCGCTCGATCCGATTGCGCAGGGCATAGACGAAGCCGTCGATGGGTTCGGGTGTCGTGCGGTTGCGACGTGCCGGAATGACCGCAGTGCCTCCCTGATCCTCGATGCCGGCCCGGATGGCGTTGGAGTCGTAGCCCTTGTCTGCGATCAGCACCTTGGCGGGCGGTAGATCGGCATCGATGGTGTCGTCGTAGCCGGTGTAGTCGGAAACCTGTCCGGGCGTGAGAGCCGCCTTCATGGGCAAGCCCAGGCCATTGGTGCGGAGGTGGATCTTGGTCGTGAAGCCACCCTTTGAACGGCCAAGATCCTGACTTTGAGTCCCCCTTTTGCGCCGGCTGCACAGTGGTGAGCCCTCACGATGGTGCTGTCGATCATCTGCACCGTATCGGGCGCAGCCTGGCTGTCGTTCAAGACTCCGAGGATGCTCTCCCACAGGCCCGCCAGCGTCCAGCGACGGAACTGACGGTAGACCGAGCCCCACTTGCCGAACTCTTCGGGCAGGTCACGCCAAGGCGACCCGGTGCGCGCGATCCAGAAGACGGATGGTGTCCCACCGCGTGGTGTAGCTGGCGACTTTGGTCGCCGTACTTTCCGGCATTGGCCGGGCTGATCAGCGTGCCACGGCGGGCAGGCTGATGAGGGGATCGTCGCTCAACTGA
>JAQCLG010000237.1 GCA_027592745.1 Pseudomonadota bacterium
CGCTTCGCTACGCCGGCCAACCAGCTTGGCGACAAAGCCGACCATGCACTAACATTGAAACCGGACCAGTCAGCGAGGGCAGGTCACTGGGGCGAACGGGTGATGCGCGCTGCGGCAAAGGCGCAGGCGACGCCGGAGTGCTCGTGGCGTGTCAGCACGACGTCAATGACGGTCGATTTGGCAATGTCGGCGACCAGATGCAGGGGATTTCCCGGCATGCCATAGATGCGCTCGATGCCTTCGGCGGCCAGGGCGCTGGCGATTGCCTTCCAGGGCGTCATGTTGACCATCCGTGTTCACCTTCTTCCTTGCAGGAGGACCTGCGTCATTGTTATCACGAATCGGTGAAACCAAGCAGGATCGCAACGTTGCGAGCGGCTCTTCCTGTGTCGTCTCGGACACAGTGCGGTGCAAACTGGTCACGAGCCGCTTGTGACGCCCGGCGGATGGCGCTAGTTTCGCGCCCATGACCGAAAGGGCGTTTTTGAAGTCCCTCAAGGGCCGAAGTAGCTCAGTGGTAGAGCAACTGATTCGTAATCAGTAGGCCGGGAGTTCGAATCTCCCCTTCGGCACCATGATGCGAGACCGGCCGGAATGCCCGGATCGGGCGATGCATTGTAAGCATGCGGTGAGGGCCGCGTGGGAGTCGCTCTGAGACTGCCCGATCAGGCGGCTTGTGCGGCGGCTGACTGCGATGTCCAGTTCCAGGGCATGAGTTCGTCGATTCGCGTTGACGGATGCTCAGGCAGCTTCTCGAGCACATAGGCGAGCCAGGCTCGGGGTCGATGTCGTTGAGCTTGCAGGTCTCGATCAGGGTGTACATGGCGGCGGCTCGATGACCACCTTCGTCGGAGCCGGCGAAGGTCCAGTTCTTACGGCCGACGGCGATACCACGGATGGCCCGCTCTGCGGCGTTGTTCGACATGCAGATGCGCCCGTCCTCGAGGAACCGGGTGAACGCGATCCATCGCTTGGTCATGTAGTCGATGGCGTTGGCCATGGCGGACTTCGACGACAGCTTGGCGCGGCACTGGGTGAGCCAAGCCTGGAGATCTGCGACGAGTGCGGCGGAACGAGCTGTGCGCACCGCCAGGCGCTGCTCGGGCGCGAGGCCGCCCGAGCATCGCTCAATCTCGAACAGCGCGTCGATGCGCTTGACCGCCTCGATCGCCATGGGCGCCTTCCTGAGCTCGGCCAGTTCGAAGAACTTGCGTCTGGTGTGCGCCCAGCAGGCTGCCTCGACAATGGCACCGGGTTCACGGCCTGGCCGGTACAGGCGCCCGAAGCCTGAGAAGGCATCGGCCTGCATGATCCCGGCATGGCCCTCCAGAAAGGCTTCGGCATGACAGCCGCTGCGGTCGGGTAAGTAGAA
Source organism: Pseudomonadota bacterium (assembly GCA_027592745.1). Taxonomy (GTDB): domain Bacteria; phylum Pseudomonadota; class Alphaproteobacteria; order SP197; family SP197; genus CALGGB01. The sequence goes on from JAQCLG010000237.1 coordinate 1,373, forward strand.
GTAGGCAGCCGCGGGCGGGGCGGGACCGGCGAAGGGGCGGTCGTCGCGCACCACGGTCCACAAGCGGCCAGTCCGCGTCTTGCTCTTGGCCAGGACCGGCACCGGCGTGTCGTCGGCATGGATGCGGGAGCCCGCCCGGACATGATCCTCGATCAGGTGGGTCAGCGGCGCCAGCGCCACGGTGACCTGACCCACCCAGCCGGCCAGCGTCGAGACCTCGAGCGGCACCCCCTCGCGGGCGAAGCGGGCGCTCTGGCGATGCAGCGGAAGATGCATGCCGTACTTGCCGTGGACCACTTCGGCCAGGAGCTCGGGGCCGGCCCGGCCGCGTGCGATGGCATGGAACGGTGCGGGAGCCTGGGCGATCGTCTCGCAGCGGCGGCACGCGACCTTCTCGCGCACATGCTGGATGACCAGCCAGCGCGCCGGCAGCCGCTCCAGGGTCTCGGTGACATCTTCGCCCAGCCGGCTCAGATAGGTCTCGCCGCAGCACGGACAAGCCGCCGGCGCGGGATAGACCAGGCGCGTGCGCGGCAGGTGCTCGGGCAGCGGGCGCCGGGCCGGCTTGTGGCGGACGACGGGGCGCAGCTCCAAGGGGGCCTCATCGTTGTCGGGTTCCTGCTCGCTGGCCTCTGCCGCGGCGGCCGTCTCCTCAAGCTCGGCAAGCTGCAGCTCGAGCTGCTCGATACGGGCATGGCGTTCGGCCGAGCGGCCGAACCGGGCGTGACGCAGGCGCGCGATCTCCAGCTTCAGGCGCTCGATCTCGAGGTCGAACACCAGCTTGGCCGCCACCGCGTTCGCTTCTGCCCGGCGACGAGCCTCGCGCTCGGCCAGGATCATGGCATGGGCGGCGGCAAGGTCCTCGGGAAGATCGGTGGCGCTCGTCATGGCGCCATTGAGTCAGAACTTCCCCGCCTTGGGAATCCCTTCGTGCTATCCCGCCGCACTCAGACGCCACGTATGCTGCGGCATACGCCAGTCGATCCCCTCGAGCAGATAGCCCAGCTGTGCGGCACCGATCGCCACCGCCCCGTCAGACATCCGCGGCCAGACAAAACGGCCCTTCTCCAGACGCTTCGAGAACAGGCACATCCCCTGGCCGTCGTGCCAGAGCACCTTGATCAGCCCGCCGCGCCGTCCCCGGAACACGAACAGGTGGCCGCAGTGCGGGTCGCGCTTCAGCGTCTCCTGCACCACCAGCGCCAAGCCGTCGAAGCCCTTCCGCATGTCGGTGTGCCCGCTCGCCAGCCACACCTTCACACCCGACGGTGCCGGGATCATCTGCGCTCCAGGGCCGATAGCACTCGCCGAAGCGCCGTGCCATCGACATCACGACCAACCCGAACCCGGCGGCCATCGCCAAGATCGATCTCCATCATGCCGGCACGCTGCGCACCGTCTGCTGTGCTCGACGCCGCCGCCGGTGCTGCCGGCTCGGTCGGCATGACCGTCACCGGAACCAGAGCAGGTGCTGACGCCTCGCCACCAACCGCCCCAACACCGCCTTGCCGACGCCAGGTGAACACCATGTTGGCGTTGATGTCGTGACGGCGAGCCACCTCCGAGACCGAAGCACCGCGCGCGTAGCTCGCCGCGACAATCTGCTCCTTCTCCGCTTGGCTCCAGGTGCGTCGCCGCCGTCGCACCGCGCCAGGCACATCATCGATGGTGTCCATCATCGCGATAATGGACACCATCGAAACTCCGCCACGCTAGGCGGTCGTCACCGAACGCTTACGGATCACCTCGATGCCGAGCAACAGACCTATCGTGTCGACGAGAGCGTTGCGCTTGATGCCCTTGGTCTTCTTGCCCGCGTCGTAACCGACCCGATCCCGGTGCGCCCCCCCTTTTCGGTCGCTTTCACGGCCTGGGTGTCGATGATGGCCGCCGACGGGCTCGCCTCGCGGCCCTCCGCCTGCCGCCGCTTCTAGAGCGTTTCCTGTTTGTGGGGAATCGAATGGGGATTCCCAAGGTGTTCTGGATGTGATTCAAGATGCTGTCTGGAGAGGAGGTCAGCATTGATGGGTCGGGTTCTTTCC
>JAQCLG010000238.1 GCA_027592745.1 Pseudomonadota bacterium
GCTCGCCCCCGCGACCTGCCTCAATGCCCATCCGCGCATGTGGGGTTACATCACCGGTTCGCCCGCCCCCATCGGCGCGCTCGCCGACCTGCTGGCCGCCGCCATCAACCCCAATGTCGCGGGCTGGAACGGCGCGCCCATGGCTACCGCGATCGAGGAACAGGCCGTCGCCTGGGTTGCCGATCTGCTGGGTTATCCCGCCGGCGGCGGGCTCTTCACCAGCGGCGGCAATGCCGCCAACCTGGTCGGCCTTGCCGCCGCGCGCCACGCCCATGCCGGCGCGGCGATCCGCCGCGAGGGCCTGGCCGGTCGCCGCCTCACGCTCTACGCCACCGCCGAATGCCACGCCTGGATCGAGAAATCGGCCGATCTCCTGGGCCTGGGCATGGACGCCATCCGCCGCGTCCCCACGGACGGGGCCGCACGTCTGGACGTCGCTGCCGCCGCCGCGATGATCGCGGCGGACCGGCAGGCCGGATACGAACCCTTCCTCATCGTCGGCACGGCGGGCACCACGGCGGTGGGCGCCATCGACCCGCTGCCGGCCATGGCCGATCTGGCCGAACGCGAGGGCCTGTGGTTCCACGTCGATGGCTGCTACGGCGCCCCGGCGGCCTGTCTGGACGACGCACCGGCCGACCTGCTCGGCCTGCGGCGCGCCGATTCCCTGGCGGTCGACGCCCACAAGTGGCTCTACGTTCCGCTCGAGGCCGGCTGCGTCCTGGTGCGCGACGGCGCCCATCTGAAGGCGACCTTCTCGACCAACCCCAGCTATTACGCGCTGACCGGCGGCGAGGCGGTGACCGACTACTACGCCTGGGGGCCGCAGAATTCGCGCGGCTTCCGCGCGCTCAAGGTCTGGCTCGCCCTGCAGCAGGCCGGGCGCACGGGCTACCGCGCGGCCATCGCGCGCAACATCGCCCAGGCCCGACTGATGTTCGCGGCCGCCGAAACGGCGCCGGACTTCGAGGCCGCGCTCTGCTCGCTCTCCATCGCCACCTTCCGCTACGTCCCGGCCGACCTCATGGCACGCCGCGCCGAACCCGCGGTCGCGGCCTGGCTCGACCGGCTCAACGGCGCGCTGATGGGCGCGGTGCAGCGTTCGGGCGACCTCTACCTCTCCAACGCGGTGATCGACGGCGCCATGTTCCTGCGCGCCTGCATCGTCAACTTCCGCACCGGCGACGACGATGCCCGCAGCGTGCCGGCGCGGGTGCGCGCCATCGCCGAGCCGCTCGCCCGGCAGATGCGCGGGGAACTGGCCGCATGAGGCTCCTGCCGGCCTGCCTTGCCCTGCTGGCGTTTGCGACCGCCTCGTTTGCAGAGGAGGCGCCGATCGACCTGCCCGGCATCAAGGGGCAGGACGACCGCGTCATCGTCGAGAGCCTGGAATGGCCCTGGAGCGCGGTGGTCAAGGTCAACCGCCGCACCGGCGGCTTCTGCACCGGCGTGCTCGTGGCGCCCGACAAGGTGCTCACCGCCGCCCACTGCCTGTGGCTCTCGCGTACCGACCACTGGCTCACTCCCGACGTGCTCCATGTCGTCGTCAACTACCGGCGCGGCGACTGGACCGACGACGCGCCCGTGCTCTCCTATGTCATGGGTCCCGACCCCGCCCTGCCGCGCGCGGGCGACAACGCCGCCCTGGCGCTCGACTGGGCGGTGCTGACAGTGGCTAAACCCCTGGGCGCCCCCATCCCGCTTGCCGCGCCGGGTACGGACACCGCCGGCCCGGGCGAGGCGATGATGCAGGCCGGCTTCAGCCAGGACGCCCGTCACGTCCCGACCATGAACCGCGACTGCCGCAACATCGGCCCGGTGCGCGGCGGCAGGCTGTTCCTGCACGATTGCGATGCCGTCAACGGCGATTCCGGCTCGCCCCTGATGATCGCCGCGCCCGACGGCAACGTCCGCCTCGTCGGCATCCACAGCGCCACGGTCAACCAGGGCGGCACCATGCTCGGCCTCGCCGTCTCGGCAGAGACCCTGCGGGCGGCGCTGGAACCCTAGCTCAGCCCAGGATCAGCGCCAGCGCCCTGGCCGTCAGTGCGCTGTCGGCGTCGGCCAGCACATCGACCACGTCGAAGTGGTCGGCGCCGGGCACGATGAAGGTCTCGACGCTCCGCTGCGCCGTGGCGAAACGCTCCACGTAGTCCAACGACTGGCGCCGCCAGTCCGGTGTCTCGTTCTCTCCCCAGGCGACCAGCTGGGGCGCGTCGGTCGGCATGGCCCGGTGGATCGTGCTGATCTCGGCGGCGACGGCCGCGTCCATCTTCATGCCGCCGTTTTCGCTGCAGTGCAGGATCGGCGTGAAGTCGAAGATGCCCGAGAACGGCAGGCCGGCGTCGATCATGGCGGCGGGCAGGTCGCCGGCTTCCTCGTCCCAGCGCGTCGCCATCATCTCGGCGGTCAGGTGGCCGCCCGCCGAATGGCCCATGACGCAGAAGCGTGTGCGCGGGCAGCCAAGCTCCCGTGCGCTGCGCCAGAGATGCGCCACGCCCCGGCGCACCTGCGGCGCGATGGCGCTTGCCGGCACGCTCGGACAAAGGTCGTAGTTGACCAGGGCGACGTCGATGCCGGCATCCGTGAAGGGCCGCGCCAGGATCGAATAGACCGACTTGTCGCCGCGCTGCCAGTAGCCGCCGTGGATGTAGACCAGGAACGGACCCTTCGGATCCGGCGCGGGAAACAGGTCGAAGCGGTCGCGCGGTCCCGGCCCGTAGGCAAGGTCGATGCGCGCGCCGGGATGTTCGGCGCGGAAGGCCGCGGAGCGTTCCAGCCAGCCCGGCACCATCGTCGCCTCGTAGGCCGGGCGCAGCTTGCGCAGGGCGTATTGCCGTTCGATCTCGTCTGTGGTCAGGCCGCGGCAGACGATCTGGTTCACGGATGGCCCGCCGTCGTGCCGCCGTCGATCTGGAGGGCCGCGCCGGTGATGAAGACGGCGTCGTCGCTGGCGAGGTAGGCGATCGCCTTGCCGATCTCGATCGGCTGGGCCAGCCGGCGCAGCGGCGTGTAGTCGAGCAGGGCCTGTTCGGCGGCCCTGGGGTCGGCGGCCTGTTCGATGCCGTCGCGGCGCACCATGTCGGTGTCGACGTAGCCCGGACAGACGCTGTTGATGCGCACCTCGGGCGCCAGCTCCAGGGCGAGCGCGCGGGTCAGGTTCACCACCCCGGCCTTGCTCGCGCAATAGACCGACAGGCCCTTCTCGCCGATCAGCCCGGCGTCCGACGCCACGTTGACGATGTTGCCGCGGGCCTTCTTCAGGTGCGGAAACGCCGCCTGGATGCAGAAGAAGGTGCCCTTCAGGTTGATGTTCATGGTGGCGTCCCACATCGCCTCGTCGCATGCCGCCATCGGCCGGGAATCGCCGATGCCGGCGGAGTTGACCAGCACGTCGAGCCCGCCCATGGCG
>JAQCLG010000239.1 GCA_027592745.1 Pseudomonadota bacterium
GAGCTCGACGCTGGGATCGTCGGCGATGCCCTGCATGCCGAGTTCGGCAAAGAGATGGGCCGAATCGTTCTCGATGATGCGGCAGGCCTGCAGGTCCATGACCTCTGCCCGCCGCACGTGGATGGGGTCGGGCTCCACGGGAGGCCTGCTAGTCATCAAGCGAAACCGCATCGCCCACGGCGATCCGCCCGCTGCTGCGTACGCGGCAGGTGACGCCACCGCGCCAGTCCGGCGTCAGCGCCTGTCGCAATCCGGAGACCTGTTCCTCCATGCGGGCGCAGGGATCGGTTTCCCCGGTGATCTCGAGCTGCAGGTCGCCGATGCGCATGATGCGGCCGAGCTTGCCTTCGACGCGCAGGCCCCCGATCAGGATGTTGGACCGCCGCGTCGTCCAGGGAGGTGACTTGCCCAGTTCGGCACAGGCGGCATCCCATGCCTCCTGCGTCAGCACGGTGACCTGGCGGTCATCCGGTCTGCCGCGGGAATCTCCCTCGACGCCGGCGTCCAGCGATACCGTCGCGGACTCGACCGTTTCCATGGGCGCGCGCGACCGCGCACGCCGGGCAATGCCCAGAACTATTCCAGCCATGACGGGAGCATTCCTTGTCGCAAGACCGGGTTGTCACGCTATCCTGCGGCCCGCAACGGCAGGTGACAAGCCGGGAACGGGGAGACGACGCGGCGCATGCTCAACATCGCGATCATTCTGGAGAGCGCGGCACGCGAACATCCCGCCCGCGATGCCCTGGTCTTCGAGGGGCAGCGGATCGGCTACGGCGAACTCGAACGCCGCGCCGGGAGGGTCGCGGCCAACCTGGCGGCTGCCGGAATCGGGCGCGGCGACCATGTCGCGCTGGCCTGTCTCAACCGGCCCGAGTTCGTCATCGCCTACTACGGCATCCTCAAGACCGGTGCGACGGTCGTGACCGTGAGCGCCCTGCTCAAGGCGCGCGAGATCGCCTTCCAGCTTGCCGACAGCGATGCGGTGGCGCTGATCGCCTACGGCGGTGAGGTCGGCGGACTCGGCACGGAAGTGCGCAAGGCCGCCGCGTTGACGCCGACCTGCCGTCACGTCTGGTTCATCGAGGGCGGCAGCGGCGACCGCGACTTCGGGGAGCTGCTGGGCGGCGAGGGTACGGTCGTGGCTGCCGATACCGACGAACACGATACCGCCGTCATCCTCTACACCTCGGGCACCACGGGCAGTCCCAAGGGCGCCGAGCTGACCCATGCCAACATCATGATGAACGTTGTCGCCATCGCCCGCGAGCGCACGGTGGCGACCGACCGGCCGGTTTCCCTGGTCGCCCTGCCGCTGTTCCACGTCTTTGCCCAGACCTGCCTGATGCATACCGGCCTCTACATGGGCGCGGCCCTGGTGCTGATGCAGCGCTTCAGCGCGCGCGAGGCGATCGACCTGATCGTTGCCGAGCAGATCACCAGCTTCTCGGGCGTGCCGACCATGTTCCGCGCCATGCTCGACGATCCCGGCCTGACCGAGGACGACGTCGCGGCGGTGCGCCGGGTGGTCAAGGCGACCGGCTCGGGCGGCTCCAGCCTGGCGCCCGAACTGCAGAAGCGCTTCGCCGAGCGTTTCGGCGTGCCGATGATCGACGGCTACGGCTGCACCGAGACCTCGCCCGTCGCCTGTTTCCTGCACGAGGGGGCGACCTACCGGCCCGGCTCCTGCGGCCAGGCCGCCTTCGGCGTCCAGCTTCGTGTCGTCGATGGCGACGGCAGGGTGCTGGCGCCGGGCGAAGTCGGCGAGCTCTGCGTCAAGGGCCATTGTGTCATGAAGGGCTACTACAAGCGCCCCGACGACACCGCGCGGGCGATCCGCGACGGCTGGTACCACACCGGCGATCTCGCCCGCATCGACGAGGACGGTTATGTCTTCATCGTCGGGCGCCTGAAGGAGCTCATCATCCGCGGCGGCTTCAACGTCTATCCCGCCGAGGTCGAGGCGGTGCTGATGACCCATCCGGCTGTCGGCATGGCCGCGGTGCTGGGCGTGCCCCACGAGACCCATGGCGAGGAGATCATGGCCGTGGTCTCGCCGCGCCAGGGCATGTCGCTCGATCCCGACGAGCTGCGCGACTGGGCGCGCAACGAGATGGCCGCCTACAAGTATCCGCGCCTGATCGAGGTGCGCGAGCACCTGCCGCTCGGCCCCACGGGCAAGGTGCAGAAGCGCGATCTGATACCGGCAAGGCAACAAGGACCAGGGACATGGCAATGAACAACCGGCGCGTCGTACTGGCGCGAAGGCCCCAGGGCATGGTGAGTCCGGACGACTTCCGCCTGGAGGAAGCCGCGATCCCCGCGCCCGGCGATGGCGAGGCGCTGGTGCGGGTGATCTACCTGACGCTCGACCCCTACATGCGCGGCATGATGTCGGAGGGCGATTCCTATGCCGATGCGGTGCCGGTCGGCGGTCTCATGGTCGGCGGCACCGTCGGCGAGGTTCTCGAAAGCCGAGACCCGTCTCTTCAACCGGGCGACATCGTCGAGGTCTATGGCGGCTGGCAGAGCCATGTCGTCGCGCCGGCCGCTGCAATGCGCAAGGTCGACCCGGCCCTGGCGCCGATCTCCACGGCCCTGGGTGTGCTCGGCATGCCGGGGCTGACCGCCTACTTCGGCACCCTTCACGTCGGACAGCCTCGTGCGGGCGAGACCTTCTTCGTCTCCGCAGCCTCGGGTGCGGTGGGGGCCGTCGCCGGGCAGATCGCCAGGATTGCCGGCGCCCGTGTCGTCGGATGCGCCGGCTCGGACGAGAAGGTCGCCTACTGCCTGGAGGAATGCGGCTTCGATGCCTGCTTCAACTACCGCACCTGCGGCGATATCGGCGCGGCCATGGCGGCGGCCTGTCCCGACGGCATCGACGTCTACTTCGAGAACGTCGGCGGCGAGATCGGCTGGAACGCCTTCTGGCTGCTCAACGAACACGGCCGCATGGCGGTCTGCGGCACCATCTCGAACTACAACGCGCTGGCGCCCGAGACGATCGAGGACCCGATGTGGCGCTTCATCACCCGCCGCCTGAAGGTCGAGGGATTCCTCGTGACCGATTTCGAGGCCGATGCCGACAAGGCGCGCGGGGAACTGGCAGGCTGGCTGGCCGCGGGCCGCATCGCCTGGCGCGAGACCATGGTCGATGGCCTGGAGAATGCGCCGGTCGCCTTCGGCCGCCTGTTCGAGGGCAGCAACTTCGGCAAGCTGATCGTGAAGGTGGGCGAGGAGCCGGGCCCACAGCGATGACCGGCCGGGCCGCAACCACGCCGGGCACGGCAACGCGGCGGCAAGCGTGATGGACGAGCCTCTCCTCGTCTGGCTCCTGGGTTCGGCGCTGTTGATCGTCCAGGTGATGGGTTTGGCGACCGCGGCACATGCCGTCATGAGCGTGCGCACG
>JAQCLG010000240.1 GCA_027592745.1 Pseudomonadota bacterium
GCTGCAACAGGGCTCGCTCTGGGCAGTGACCGAGTTCACCGCCGACAACGGCGCAACCCGCATCGTGCCGGGCAGCCACCTGTGGGAAGAGGAGCGCGCGCCCAGGGCCGACGAGATTTTCGCCGCGGAGATGCCGGCCGGCTCGGCGATCATCTACGCCCACAACGTCGTCCACGGCGGCGGCGGCAACATCACCGACAAGCCGCGCACGGCGGTAGCGCTCAACTTCACCCTGGGCTGGCTGCGCCAGCAGGAGAACCAGTTCCTGACCCTGCCGCCCGAAAAGGCGCGCGAGCTGCCCGACGCCCTGCAGCGCCTGATCGGCTACGACTTCGGCGCACCCTTCATGGGCGCGGTCAACGGCCAGAGCCCGCACGTCCTGCTCGAAGATCCTTCGGACGAACCCGGCCCGCGCAACGATCCCGAGCTTGACCGCGCCTACCGCGAACGGGTGCAGTGGCTGCAGGCTACCGCCGTGCCGCCACCACCCGGCGTCGTGCCGACGGAGTAGCGCGATGGCCGGTCTTGCCATGTTCGATGCCCGCAGGGACGACGCGGCGACCATCGCGGCCTGCGTCGAGGAACGCGCCTACGCCATCGTGACCAACCTGCTCGATGCCGAGCAGCTGGCCCGCGTGAAGGCCGAGCTCGACCCCTTCCTGCATCCCAGCCCGCCCACGCTGATGCCGGCGATGTGGGCGATCAGCGACTTCACCGCAGAGAACGGCGGCACACAGGTGGTGCCGGGCAGCCATCTGTGGGCGTACGACCGCGCACCCTACGAGGACGAGGTGGTGAACGCGGAAATGCCCGCGGGTTCGGTGCTGCTCTATACCGGCGGCGTCTTTCACGGCGGCGGCCGCAACCGTTCCAACACGGTGCGCACCGGCATGGCGCTGCAGTACAGCCTGGGCTGGCTGCGCCAGGAGGAGAACCAGTACCTCGCCAACCCCCCGGAAGTCGCACGCCACTATCCCGAACGGCTGCAGCGCCTGATCGGCTACGACTACGGCGCGCCCTATCTGGGATTCTACAAGGGCGGCGATCCCCATCGCGTGCTGGAGGACGGACCGTTGCGCCAGGGCCACCGCACGACACCGGAACTGGAGGAAGCAGCCGCCGGCGTGGAGTGGCTGCGCTGGGGCAATGTCGAGCCCGTGCCAACGCCCGCGCGCGAGGGCGCCCACGCCCGCGCCGTGACGTTTTCCCCCGACACCTGATGACGCCTGCCCGCGCCCTGGGCGCCGATACCTGCAGCGATTCGGCGGCCCAGGCGCTGGTCCGCGACGGCTTGGTCGTGATCGAGGGTCTGGCACCCGACCTGACGGCGCGCACCGCGCAGGAAATCGCCGCGGCGCTGGAACACGGCACGCCCGAGAGCGGCACGCGCCGCCTGGGCGCCCTGTTCACCCGCTCGGCCACGGCACAGGCGCTCGCGCTGCATCCTCTGGTGCTGGCACTGGCCGATGCCCTGCTGCTGCCGAGCTGCGCGCGCTACCAGCTCAACTTCACCGGCGCCACCGCGCTCGATCCCGGTTGCACGCCCCAGCGCGTCCACCGCGACGTCTCCCTGTATCCCTTCCTGCACCCCTGTCCGGTGACGCAAATCCAGGCCGTCTGGGCGCTGGACGCGTTCACCGCCGACAACGGAGGCCTGCTGGTCGCACCCGGCAGCCACCGCTGGCCGCACGAACGTTGGCCCGAACCCGGCGAGATGGTCCCGGTCGTCATGCCGACCGGGTCGCTGCTGGTCTATTCCAGCGCGCTGCTGCACGGCACCGGGGTCAACCGCAGCCCGGACCCTGCCGTCTCGGTCGGTTTCCAGTACAGCCTGGGCTGGCTGCGCCAGGAGGAAAACCAGTACCTGGCGCATCCGCCCGAGGCCGCACGTACCTACCCCGAGGAACTGCGCCGCCTGCTGGGTTACGACTTCGGCGGACCCTCCCTGGGTTTCGTCGACCGCGACGACCCGCACCGGCTGTTCGAGGAGGGAATCGGCGCCCCGGCACGTCGCTCGCGCCCGGAGATCGATGCGGCCCAGGCCGCGCTCCGGCCGATCCGCTTCGGCAACGGGGATTGAGGTTCAGCGCCCCTGCCGGGCGGCGCGGGCGGCAGCTTCGAGGCCGGCCGGGAAGGCAGCGACCTTGAACCCGGCAATGCCCAGGATGTCGATCAGCAGGCGATCGTCCAGCCCGTCGCAGCCGCCGGCGGCCAGACCCGAGAGGGCGAGATCGGCATGGCCGTGCAGTCGGCCCCAGATCAGCTTGGCCAGTTGTTCGGAATCGAAACGGCCGATGCTGGGCCGGGAGAGTTCGCGCTCCAGCGCGGCCTGGCGGATCAGTTCGGCATGGCGCCCGACCAGGCCTTCCTGGGCAAGCGCCCGGGCGTGGCTTTCGCTGCCCTGCGCCGAAAAGGCATAGAGCGAACGGTAGACCTCACCCTGGCCACGGGCGAACGCGAGGTAACAACGGGTGCGCCGGCTCAGGCGCGCCGCGACGCTGGTGGCGGGCAGGCTTGCCAGGCCCTCGGCGGAGGGATCCTCCTCCGCCGCACTCATCGCCGCATTGAGTTCGACGAAATGACGGCTGCGGATCTCCGCACCGATCGCCTCGACCCCGCCCGGGAAGTAGCGGTAGATCGCGCCGGGGGCACATTCGAGCTCCTTGCACAGCGCGCGCACGGTCCAGTCGGCCGATCCGCTGGTACGGAACAGCGTCTCGGCGGTCGTCACGATGCGATCGGCCGACAGCCCAACGCGCGCCACGGCGTATCCCCCCTTGTATGCCGGAGGCGCCCGACTGGTGCCTCCGCTCCCGGCCGAATGATAGTGAACCCCGTTCACGGTGCAAACCGGACCTCAGGCCCACGCCACTGCAACGAACGCAACCCGTTGATTTTCCAGAGAAATCATCGCCTCAGCCGGCACGCGGGCAACCCGGCCGCCGGAACGGCGTCCTGTGGATAACCCATACTGCGCGCGTCGCCCGAGTCGCAGCACAGGCCCGTTCAGGACGTCAGGGGGCGACGACGAGAAGGTGACTGTCGGCCTCCAGGCCGACGAGGATCGCCTCCAGGTCGGCACGTGAGAAGGCGACGCAACCCGCCGTGGGGCCACGATCGGGACGCGCCAGGTGCAGGAAGATGGCGCTGCCCGCGCCTGCCACCGGCGGGCTGTCGTTGTGACCCACGACAACGACGAGGTCGTAGAGATGGTCGGTGCGCCACATCGCCTCGTGGCTGGCGCCGAAGGGCAGCTTGACCGGGCGGTTGTAGGCCGGGTCGCCGGCATCGTCGCACCAGCCGTCATCCGGCGCGATCGCCGCGACCGGCAGGATGCCCTGCGGCGGGGCGCCCCGGTCCGGCCGGAACAGCAGGCGGCGCAGCGGCCAG
>JAQCLG010000069.1 GCA_027592745.1 Pseudomonadota bacterium
CTTGGCGACAAAGCCGACCATGCACTAACATTGAAACCGGACCAGTCAGCGGGGGCAGGTCAGTGGCATCGTTGGCCACGATCACGCAATCCCGTCCCGAAACGCGCCCGATGCCTGTGATCAGCCCAGCCGCGGGCACGGCATCGCCGTACATGCCCCAGGCGGCAAGCTGGGAGAGTTCGAGGAACGGCGCGCCCTCGTCGAGCAGCAGGCGGACCCGTTCGCGCGGCAGCAGCTTGCCGCGCCCGGAATGGCGCTCGCGGGCCGCCGCGCCGCCGCCGTCGGCGATTTGCCCGACGTCCTGGCGCAGCCGGTCGACCTGTTCGGCAAGCACGCTGCGGTTGCGGGCAAAGCTCCCGGAATGCCGCTCCACGGTATCGGTGATCCTGGCCAAGTCCGACGACCTCCCCGAGCCGCTGGCGGTTGCCGGCATCCGGCCCGCTTGAGTGTAGGGTGCCCGGGCTGCCGCTCCAACAGGCACCCGAACGTGGCGGAGTCGCAATCCCGTTGACCTCGGGGGTGGGACATGCCAGCGTTTCTGCCGATGTTCGGCCGTGCTGGGGCACCGGGGGCAACGGCATCGAACAAGACCGAAACAATCAATGACAGCGCGTTTCCCAAAGGGAGGAATCATAAAAATGTACAGTCTCGAAGAGATGAAGAAGCTCGCGGCCAAGGGCAAGATGTCCCGGCGCGACTTTGTCCAGATGGCCGTCGCCGCGGGCGCCACGGTCGGTATGGCCGAGACCATGTTCACATCCGCGCAGGCATCCGATCCTAAGCGCGGCGGTCACCTGCGCATGGGCCTGCGCCATGGTCACACCGGCGACACCCTGAACCCGTGGTTCTATCCCGACTCATCGACCCAGACGATGTTCTGGGGCATCCTCTCCAACAGCCTGACCCAGGTGGATGAAAAGGGCGGTATCGTGCTCGACCTCGTCGAGGCGATCGACTCCAGCGACAACACGACCTGGTCGATGACCCTGCGCAACGGCGTTACCTTCCACGACGGCAAGTCGCTGACGCCCGACGACGTGCTCGCGAGCTTCAACTACTACATGCGCGAAGACAGCGAGTCGCCGATGAAGGCGATCTTCTCCGACATTGCCGAGATCAAGGCCGACGGTCCCAACAAGGTCACCTTCGTGCTCAGCGCGCCGAACGCGGACTTTCCATACCTGGTGAGCGACTACAAGGCGCCGATTCTGCCCTCGACGGGTGATGGCGGCGTCGACTGGGAGTCGGGCAACCGCACCGGCGCCTTCAAGCTTGAGTCCTTCGAGCCGGGCGTCGTCGGGCGCTTTGTGCGCAACGATAGCTATCACTTCGACGGCCGTCCCTATGTCGACAGCTGCGAAGTCCGTTCCCTGCCCGACGTGACCTCGCGTACCAACGCGCTGACCACGGGCGAGATCGACTGGATGGCGGCGCCCGACCTCAAGACGCTGGATCTGCTAAGTCGCGATCCCAACATTGAGATCACCCAGGTCGTGGGTTACGCCCACTACGTGTTGCCCATGCTGCTGGACGTCGCGCCGTTCGACGACAACAACGTCCGCATGGCGATCAAACACTGCATCGATCGTGACGAAATCGTCGAGAAGATCTTCCTGGGCTATGCGGTTGCCGGCAACGACAACCCGATTCCGACTTCCGTCAGGTTCGGCATCGATCCGCAGCCGGTGCACAAGTATGACCCCGACAAGGCGCGCCAGTACCTTGCCGCCGCGGGCCTCGACTCGTTGTCTGTCGATCTTCACGTCTCGGACGCGGCCTTCGAGGGCGCGGTCGATGCCGGTCAGCTCATCCGCGAGTCGGCAGCAAGATGCGGCATCAACGTCAACGTCGTGCGCGAGCCCGAGGACGGCTACTGGGACAACGTCTGGACCAAGAAGCCCTGGTGTGCCTCCTACTGGTCCGGCCGTCCCACGGCCGACTGGATGTTCTCCACGGCCTATCTCTCGACCTCGTCCTGGAACGAGAACCATCAGAACTGGCCGGAGTGGGACGAACTGCTGTTCGCGGGCCGCGCCGAGACCGATCCGGCCAAGCGCGCCGAAATCTATGCGCAGATGCAGCAGCAGGTTCACGATGAAGGCGGGCAGATCGTGCTCGTGTGGAACACCATCGTGGCGGCGAACTCCAAGAAGCTGGGCCACGGCGAGATCGCCGGAAACTGGGAGGTCGACGGACTGCGACTTGCCGAGAAGTGGTGGTTCGTCTGAGCCGGAGTTGATCCGAGGGTGGCGCGGCGGCACGGAGAAGGTCGCCGCACCACCCCCTTACTCTCCGTTTGTTGCACAGAAGGGGCAAGAGGTGCGCCCGATTTTCAGGACAACGCTTGGGCGTCTGGCACTTGGTGTTGCGACGCTGCTTGTCGTATCGTTCATCGTCTTCGGCATGTTCGAGCTTCTGCCTGGGAACTTTGCCCGGGCGGTGCTCGGCCAGTCCGCGACGCCGGAGATTGTCGAGAACTTCAATCGGCGCGCCGGTCTCGACCGCCCGTTCTTTGAGCGTTTCGGCGTCTGGTTGTGGGGTGTCGTTCAGGGCGACTTCGGCATCAGCTACAGCAGCCTGACTGCATCTTCCACGGGCGACCAGGATCGCACTGTCGCCTCCATGATACTGCCGCGCCTGGAAAACACCCTTTTCCTTGCCGCCGCGGTTGCGATCGTTGCCGTGCCCCTGTCACTCGGGCTGGGCCTGCTGGCGGCCCTCTATCGAGGCAGTATCTTCGACCGGGTGGTCAATGCCGCGACGCTCACGTCAATCTCGTTCCCAGAGTTTTTCATCGGCTACATCCTTATGCTTTTCTTTGCCGTGCAGTTGCCATGGTTCTACGCGACGTCGATGATCGAATCGACGACCACGTTCTGGGACCATCTCGAGCGCATCGGCCTGCCGCTGATCTGTCTTGTGCTCGTGATCGTCGCCCACATGATGCGCATGACGCGGGCAGCGATCATCAACCTGTTGGCTAGCCCCTTCATCGAGATGGCCCGGCTCAAGGGCATGCCGCCCAGTCGCGTGATCTGGCATCACGCCCTGCCCAACGCCTGGGCGCCGATCGCCACGGTCGTCGGCCTCAACCTCGCCTATCTCGTGGTCGGCGTCGTGGTGGTGGAGGTGGTGTTCGCCTATCCCGGGATTGGCCGTCTGATGGTTGACGCCGTCGTCAGCCGCGACGTGCCGGTGGTCCAGGGCTGCGCCATCATCTTTGCGGCGGTCTATGTCTTGCTCAATCTCTCGGCCGACATCATCGGAATCGTCACCAACCCGCGCCTGCTGCATCCGCGATGAGCGACCAGACAGAACCATTCTCGGCGGGCCCGGCCGAAGAGATCATGCTGGCGGCGCGCCGTAGTCGCGGCAAGTTCGCCACGGCCATGTATGAGCTCGGCAAGGCACCTCTGACGGCGAAGTTCGGCCTGCTCATGATCGTGCTCTACATCTTGCTTGCCGTGTTCGCGCCCTGGATCGCGCCTTATGGCGAGGCGGAGGTTGTCAGCCCGAAGGTCTATGCGGCGTGGAGCGATGAGTTCGTTTTCGGGACCGACCAGATCGGCCGCGATTTCTTCTCGCGCATGATCTACGGTGCGCGCAATTCCGTCAGCATCGCCTTCATCACGACCGTGCTCGCCTTCGTGCTCGGTGCCGCCGTCGGCGTGTTGTCGGCATGCGTCGGGGGCTGGATCGACCAGGGCCTGGGCCGCTTCGTTGACACGCTCATGGCGATCCCCGGCCTGATCTTCACGCTGGTGCTGCTGACGATCTTCGGCACCGACCTCATCACCCTGATTCTCGTGATCGGCATATTTGATGCGACCCGCGTCTACCGCCTCAGCCGGGCAGTGGCTCTCAACATCGTCGTCATGGACTTTGTCGAGGCGGCGCGACTGCAGGGCGAAAGGTTGCCCTGGATCATGGGCCGAGAGGTGTTGCCCAACATCCTTCCGCCGCTCGCCGCCGAGTTTGGCCTGCGTTTCTGCTTCGTCTTCCTGACCATAGCTGCACTCTCGTTCCTCGGTCTGGGCATCCAGCCTCCGCTCGCCGACTGGGGCTCGATGGTCCGCGAGAGTTCTACCCTCATCGGTTATGGCGACATCACTCCGCTGCTGCCGGCGGCCGCCATTGCACTTCTGACAGTCTCGGTGAACTTCGTCGTCGACTGGTTCCTTCACAAGACGAGTGGGCTGCGCGATGTCTGAGGCGAACACAGCGCCTGCGGGCAAGGGCGAGATGCTGCTCGAGATGCGCGGCATCGAAATCGAGGGGCAGTCCGAGGATACCTGGTTTCCGATCATCAAGGGCATGGACCTGACCCTGCGGCGCGGCGAGGTGCTCGGCCTGATCGGCGAGTCCGGCGCGGGCAAGTCGACCATGGGCCTCGCCGCCATGGGTTTTGCCCGTGACGGCTGCCGCATCACGGCGGGGTCGATTGTGTTCGACGGGATGGACCTCAGGGCCATGCCTGAGTCCCAGCGGCGCAAGCTGCGCGGCGTCCGCATCGCCTATGTCGCGCAGTCGGCCGCAGCCTCGTTCAATCCGGCCCATCGCCTAATTGACCAGTGCATCGAGACGGCGATGTTCTACGGTGTCGCTTCCGCCTCGGAAGCCCGCCAGAGCACCGTCGACCTGTTCCGCCGCCTGCACCTGCCCGATCCGGAAAACATCGGCGAGCGCTACCCTCATCAGGTCTCCGGTGGCCAGTTGCAGCGCGTCATGACGGCAATGGCCATGGCCTGCAGCCCCGATCTCATCGTCTTCGACGAGCCCACGACCGCGCTCGACGTGACGACCCAGATCGAGGTACTCGCTTCGATCAAGGAGGTCGTGCGCGAGCTCCACAAGGCCGCGATCTACATCACCCACGACCTTGCCGTGGTCGCCCAGATGGCCGACCGCATCATGGTGCTGCGCTACGGCGAGGTGGTGGAGGAAGCACCCACCCGGCAGATGCTGTCGGATCCCCAGGAGGCTTACACCAAGTCACTGTGGGCGGTGCGTTCGCTGCGCAAGGACGAGGACACCTCGGGCGACAAGGTGCTTTCCATCCGCAACGTCACTGCGGCCTACGGTGGCGGCGTTCGTGTGCTCCACGATGTCACCGTCGAAGTGCCCCGTGGCCGGACCGTGGCCGTGGTCGGTGAGTCCGGCTCGGGCAAGTCGACCCTGGCGCGGGTCATCACGGGTCTGCTGCCGCCGATCAGCGGCACCGTGGAGTTCGACGGCCAGCGGCTGCCGCCCGCGCTGGCCCAACGGCCCAAGTCGCTGCTGCGCAAGGTGCAGATGATCTACCAGATGCCCGATCCGGCGCTCAACCCGAAGCGCCGCATCGGCGACATGCTGGGGCGGGCGGTCAGCTACCACTTGGGGCTGAGCGGCAAGGCGCGGGACAAGCGCATCTCCGAACTGCTCGAGATGATCGAGCTCGACGACAGCTACCGCGAGCGCCTGCCCATGGAGCTTTCGGGCGGCCAGAAGCAGCGCGTCTGCATCGCCCGCGCGCTGGCGGTGGAGCCCGACCTGGTGATCTGCGACGAGGTGACCTCGGCCCTCGACCAGATCGTGGCAGAGGAAATCCTGAAACTCCTGCTGCGGCTGCAGCGCGATCTCGGCGTCACCTATCTCTACATCACCCACGACATCGCGACCGTGAAGGCGATCGCCGACGAGATCGTCGTGATGCACCAGGGCAAGGTCGTCGAGAGCGGGCCCAAGAGCGAGGTGCTTTCGCCTCCCCATCCGGCCTACACCGAGCTGCTGCTTTCCTCGGTGCCGGAGATGGACCCCGACTGGCTCGACAATGTCCTGGCGGAACGGGCCAGGGGCGGCGCCGGTGCCGCGGCTGTCGAGGGCGACCGCTAGATCCCGTCCGTGTGTTGCGCATTGGCGCTGGCTACTGCGTCGCCGGGACGGCACGATGTCCCGGCAAGCAGGGGAGCGCGGGATGGAGCACTACGACGTCATCGTGGTCGGATCGGGATCGGCGGGATGCGCCGCGGCGGGCCGGCTCTCGGAGAATCCCTCCCTGCGGGTGCTCCTGCTGGAGGCCGGCGGTCCCGACAGCAGCCCCAAGATCCACGTTCCCGCCGGTTACTACTGGACCATGTACGACCCGCGCTTCTCCTGGTGCTACGAGACCGAGGCGGTGCCGGGGTCTGCGGGGCGCAAGATGGTCTGGCCGCGCGGCAAGGTGCTGGGGGGCTCCAGCTCGATCAACGGCCTGATCTACATCCGCGGCCAGAAGGAGGACTACGACCACTGGCGCCAGCTCGGCAATGCCGGCTGGTCCTGGGATGATGTCCTGCCCCTGTTCCGCAAGGCCGAGGACAACGAACGCGGCGCCGACGCCTTTCACGGTGAGGGCGGTCCCCTCAAGGTTTCAGACATCCGCGGCGAGCGGGCGATCTCGGATGCCCTGTTGCAGGCGGCGGTCGATGCCGGTTTCCCGGCCAATCCAGACTTCAACGACGGCGAGCAGGAGGGCGCGGGGTACTACCAGACGACATCGCGCAACGGCCGGCGCTGCAGTGCCGCGGTCGGTTACCTGCGTGCCGCACGGGGCAGGGCCAACCTGCGCATCGTCACCGATGCCCTGGCCAGCCGCATCCTGATCGAGGACGGTCGTGCCGTCGGGGTGACCTGGCTGCAGGGCGAGCGCGAGGTCAGCGCGCGTGCCGACGCCGAGGTCGTGGTCTGCGGCGGCGCGATCAACTCGCCGCAGCTTCTCCAGATTTCCGGAATCGGCCCCGCCGCCCTGCTGCGCGAGATCGGTGTCACGCCTGTGCTCGACCTGCCGGGCGTGGGCGAGAACCTGCAGGATCACTACCAGTCACGCCTGGTGCACGAGTGCCGGACCCGCATGTCGATGAACGACGACGTGCGCAGCTGGTGGCGCAAAGGCCGCGTCGGTCTGGAGTTCCTCCTGCGGCGCACCGGCCCGCTCTCGGTCAGTGCCGGCGAGGTCGGCGTCTTTGCCCGCACGCGCCCCGAGCTTGCCTCACCCGACGTGCAGTTTCACTTCATCGCCTTCAGCGCCGACAAGCCGCTCGAAGGCCTGCTCCACGACTATTCCGGGGTCACCTTCTCGGTCTGCCAGCTGCGTCCGGAAAGCCGCGGCTACGTGCGTGCGCGCTCGGGCGAGGCGCGCACGCGGCCGGCGATCCAGCCCAACTTCCTCGATGCCGAGACCGATCGGCGCACCATGGTCGAGGGGCTGAAGATCGGCCGGCGCATCACCGCCCAGGACGCCTTTGCACGTCATGTCAAACGCGAGGCACTGCCCGGACCCCGGGTGCAGAGCGACGACGAATTGCTCGCCTACATCCGCGAGACCGGGGCGACGATCTACCACCCCTCCGGGACCTGCCGGATGGGCCAGGACGCCATGGCGGTGGTCGACGAACGCCTGCGGGTGCGCGGCATCGCCGGCCTGCGTGTCGCCGACTGCTCGATCATGCCGACGGTCGTCTCGGGCAACACCAACGCCGCGGCCATCATGATCGGCGAGAAATGCGCCGCGATGATGCAGGAAGACCTGCGCGGTTGAGGCCTCAGCCGCGCGGCGTCCGTGCGATCTTCGCGCAGGGCAGATACTGGCCGCGGCCGCGTTCGGCGGTGACCTTCCCGTCGTGCCAGACGACCTCGCCGCGCGAGAGCGTGGTCACCGGCCAGCCGGTCACCTTGCGCCCCTCGTAGGGCGTGTAGTCCATGGCGTCGTGCAGCATGCCCTGTTCGATGGTGACCTCGCGCCCGGTGTCCCAGATCGCGATGTCGGCGTCGCAGCCCACCGCGATGCTGCCCTTGCGCGGATAGAGGCCGTACATCTTCGCGTGGTTGGTCGCGGTCAGCGCGACGAAGCGGTGGATGTCGAAACGGCCCTTGCCGACCCCCTCGCTGAACAGCAGGGGCAGGCGGACCTCCAGGCCGGGCACGCCGTTGGGCACCTTGTTGAACGGCGTGCCGGGCCCGCCGCGCATCTTGCCTTCCGGGTCGTCGTAGCGGTAGGGCGCGTGGTCGCTGGAGAGCACGTCGAAGGTGCCGTCGGCCAGCCCCCGCCAGACGAACTCCTGGTTGGCGGCATCGCGCGGCGGCGGGCTGCACATGCACTTGGCACCCTCGAAACCGGGCTGGTCGAGGTCCTCGGCGGTCAGGAACAGGTACTGCGGACAGGTCTCGGCATGGATGCGCATGCCGCGGCTCTGGGCCCAGCGGATCTGCTCGATCGCCTCGCGGCCCGAGACATGGACCAGCAGGATCGGCACGTCGGCGACTTCGGCCAGGCTGATGGCCCGGTGGGTTGCCTCGCGCTCGGCGGCCATGTGGTGGGCCTCGGCGTGGTATTTCGGCGCGGTCTTGCCGGCATCGATCAGGCGCTGGGTCAGCCAGACGATGATGTCGTGGCTTTCGGCGTGGATCATCACCATGGCCTTCTCGCGCCCGGCCACCTCCAGCACGTCCAGCACCTGGTTGTCGGCCAGTTTCAGCGCCTGGTAGGTCAGGTAGATCTTGAAGCTGGTGTAGCCGTCCTCGATCAGCGCCGGCAGTTCCTGGCCCAGCACCTGGGGTGTCGGGTCGGAGACGATGAGATGGAAGGCGTAGTCGATCACCGCCTTGGGCCCGGCCAGCGCGTGATAGTTCTCGACCACGGTGCGCAGCGACTCGCCCTTGTACTGCGCGGCAAACGGCATGACCGTAGTCGTGCCGCCGCATGCCGCCGAGACCGTCGCCGAATGGAAGTCGTCGGCGCTCATCACGCCGAAGGACGAGCGCTGCTCGATGTGGCAATGGCTGTCGATGCCGCCGGGCATCACCAGGCGGCCGCGCGCGTCGATCTCGTCGGCGCCCCGGTCCAGGTTGTCGGCCAGCGCCACGATGCGGCCGTCGCGGATGCCGATGTCGCAGGGCCCGATGTCGGAGGCGGTCGCCACCGTGCCGCCGCGGATGACCATATCGAAAGCCGCCATTGTTCTGCTCCGTATCGCTGGGTGTCGGGCAAGCTTAGGGCCTGTGGCGTCCGCTCACCATGCCGGTGCCGGGATCGTGCGGGGAAATCCACCGGTTGTTGCAACGGGATGTGACAAGCCCCCCCGGTCTGTGCTGGAATGACGCCACTTCGAATTCCTCCCCCACACTGCGGCGCTCGGACACGGGCGACGCCCGGACGGCATGACAACGGCGAGCGACAACGCGCGACGGCCTCGAATCGACAGCGAGGCCGACCCCAGCCACCGCGTCGAAGTGCAGAACCTCGACACGCGCGTGCTCGTGCGCATCACGAAGATGGCCTTCGGCTATCGCTGGCGCATGGGCCTGGGGATTATTGCCACCATCGGCGCGGCGGTCTTCCAGCTCTTCGTGCCCCAGTTCCTCGGCCGGGCGGTGGACCAGGCCCATGGCCTGCTCAGCGCGGCAAGCGATGCCGCCGGGCGGGCGGGTGCCGAGGAGGCCCTGTTCGCCACGGCGCTGCTCCTGGTCGGGGCCAGCATCATGCGCGGCCTGTGCACCATGATGCAGAACTACCAGGGCGAGGCGGTCGGTCAGATCCTGGGTTACGACCTGCGCATGGCCTATTATCGCAAGCTCCAGACCTTGAGCTTTGCCTGGCACGACCGCGTCCATACCGGCGACCTGATGACCCGCGGTATCCTCGACATCGAGGGCGTGCGCCTGTGGACCGACACCGGCATCCTGCGCATGGTCCTGCTGACCATCCTGATCGGCGGCGGCGCCGTCATCCTGGTGCAGATCGACTGGCTCCTGGGCCTCCTGGCGCTCTCCTTCGTGCCGGTGGTCGGCGTCAGCGCCTCCATCGCCCGGCTCAAGCTGCGCGATTCCTGGCTGCGCCTGCAGGACGAACTCACGACCCTGACCAAGATCATGGAGGAAAACCTCAACGGCATCCGGGTGGTGCGCGCCTTTGCCGCCCATGCCTTCGAGATGAAGCGCTACGACCGCAGCTCCGACCGCGCCCTGGCGATCTCGCACCAGCGCATCACGCTGTTCGTGCGCAACACCACGACCATGACCTACGTCTACTTCATGGCCATGGGGCTGGTGCTCTGGATCGGCGGCGAGAAGGCACTCGACGGCGAGATCACCATCGGCCAGCTCACCGAGTTCCTCGCCTTCATGACCATCCTGCAGATGCCGGTGCGCCAGATCGGCTGGATGATCAACTCGATCGCACGCGCATCGACCTGCGGCGGCCGCCTGTTCAACGTGCTCGACCTGGTGCCCTCGGTCGCCGACAAACCCGGCGCGAAGGACCTGGTCCTCACAGAGGGCGTATTGCGCTTCGAGAACGTCGATTTCAGTTATCCCGCCTGGACCCAGGACGAACGCACGCTCTCGGGCATCGACCTGGAGGCGCGCCCGGGCAGGACGGTCGGCATCGTCGGGCCGCCGGGCAGCGGCAAGACGACCATTGCCCAGCTCATGGGACGTTTCTACGACGTCACCGGCGGGCGCATCACGATCGACGGCCAGGACATCCGCGACATCACGCTGTCCTCGCTGCGCGAGGCGGTCGGCATCGTCGCCCAGGAACCCCATCTCTTCACCGCCAGCGTCGATCACAACGTCGCCTATGGCGATCCCTGGGCGGGCCGCTCCAGCATCGAACGTTCGGCCGCCGCGGCGCAGCTTCACAACTACATCCGCTCGCTGCCGACCGGCTACGGCACGATGGTGGGCGAACGCGGCGTCTCGCTCTCGGGCGGCCAGCGCCAGCGGCTCTCGATCGCCCGCGCGCTGCTGCTGGAAAACCCCTTCCTGGTGTTCGACGATTCGACTGCGGCGGTCGATGCCGCGACCGAACAGCGTATCCGCATGGCGTTGCGCGAGATGGTGAAGACCCGCGCGGTCATCATCATCGCCCATCGCCTGTCCTCGCTGATGCACGCCGACGAGATCGTCTTCCTGGAGGCCGGGCGCATC
Source organism: Pseudomonadota bacterium (assembly GCA_027592745.1). Classification (GTDB taxonomy): domain Bacteria; phylum Pseudomonadota; class Alphaproteobacteria; order SP197; family SP197; genus CALGGB01. The sequence continues at coordinate 10,945 of JAQCLG010000069.1, forward strand.
GTGGAGCGCGGCAGCCACGACGAACTGATGGCCCTGGGCGGACGTTACCGCAAGCTGTTCGACCTGCAGTCGCAGCCGGGCGATGATTCGCCGCTGCGTGCCGCGCGCCGGGAGCAGGAGTAGGCCATGGCAAGGAAGCTCGGGGAAGCTAAGGCACCGCCGCTTGCCGTGGTGGGCTCCCAGACCGATCTCGACGAGGATCTCTTCGGGCGTGTCTTCGATCCGTGGGTCGTGCGCCGCTTCATGGCGTTCCTGGCGCCCTATCGCCGCAAGATCGCCATCGCCATCGGCGCGGTCCTGGTCTTCACCGCAACCCAGCTGACGATCCCGCTCATCATGCGCTCGGCGATCGACGACGCCATCGTCTCCGAGGACGCCGGGCGCGAACTGCTGCACATGGCCGCGCTGCTCTTTGCCGGCGTCATCACGGTCAACTTCGTCGCCAACCTGGTGCAGGAATCGACGGTCGGGCGGGTCGCCCAGAACCTGCTGTTCGACCTGCGCCGGGCGATGTTCTCCCATCTCCAGCACGTCTCGCTCTCGTTCATGGACAAGACCGAGGTCGGGCGCCTGATGTCGCGCCTGCAGGGCGATGTCTATGCCCTGCAGGAGTTCCTGGAATCCTCGATCTTCGCCATCGGCGATCTCGTTCTGCTCGTCGGCATCATCATCGTGCTGCTCAGTCTCGACCTGCGCCTGGGCGCGCTGACGCTGTCGGTGGTGCCCGCCATCATCGTGGTGCGCATCGTCTGGCTGCCCTTCGCGCGCAAGGCCTTCCTGCACGCGCGAGAGACCAGCAGCGCGACCAATGCCGCCCTGGCGGAGGGCGTCCACGGCGTGCGCGCGATCCAGGAGATGCGCCGCGAGGCGGTCAACTATGACCTCTTCGACGAAAAGGCCGATGCCAACCTGAAGGCACACCTGACCGCCTCCAAGTTCACCAACATGATGATCCCCACGGTCGACACCCTGACCGGCCTGGCCATGGCCATCGTCGTGGTCGTCGGCGGCGAGATGGTGCTCGACCGCAACCTCGACATCGGCGTGATGGTCGCCTTCCTGTTCTACGTGCAGCGTTTCTTCGATCCCATCCGCTCGCTCACCATCCAGTACAGCATCATGCAGCGCGCCATGGCCTCGGGGCACCGCATCTTCGAGGTCATGGATGTCGAGATCGATGTCGCCAACAAGCCCGGTGCGGTCGAACTGGGCACGATCGACGGCTCGGTCGAGTTCCGCGACGTCACCTTCGGCTATGTTCCTGACCAGCCGGTCCTGAGGAACATCAGCTTCCGGGTCGAACCGGGCGAGACGGTCGCCCTGGTCGGGCCCACCGGATCGGGCAAGACCAGCACGACCTCGCTGGTGCGCCGTTTCTACGATGTCTGGGACGGCGCGGTGATCGTCGGCGGCCATGACGTGCGCGACGTCACCCAGGATTCGCTGGGCCACCAGATCGCCATGGTGCTCCAGGAGCCTTTCCTGTTCACCGGCACGATCTTCGAGAACATCCGCTACGCCAAGGAAGAAGCCAGCCGGGAAACCGTGATCGCGGCCGCCACCGCTGTCGGTGCCCACGACTTCATCATGCGCCTGCCCCAGGGTTACGAGACGGTGCTCGAGCAGGGCGCGGCCAATCTCTCGCTTGGCCAGCGCCAGCTCATCTCCTTTGCCCGCGCCCTGGTCGCCGATGCGCGCATCCTGGTGCTCGACGAGGCGACGGCCAACGTCGACAGCTACACCGAACTGCAGATCCAGAAGGCGCTCGCCCTGCTGCTCAAGGGCCGCACCGCCGTGGTCATCGCCCATCGCCTGGCCACGATCCGCGGGGCCGACCGCATCATCGTGCTGCAGGACGGCCATATCGTCGAAACCGGCAGCCATGACGAGCTGATGGCGGCCGAAGGCCTCTACAGCCGGCTCTACCGCATGAACTACGCGTCGTTCGACGACATTCCCGCCGAGCTGATCGACAAACTGTCAAAGAGCGAACGCGATACTTGAACCCCGGCCGGCGGGTCGCCACGGCAGGGTGGAATGTGTCACCATGACGGCCAGGATGCCTTACCCCATCTGAGGAAACGCCATGCCACTCGATACCGACAGCCGCTTCAACGCCCGCGTGTTCGAGCAGGTCGGCAAACGCCCGATCCGCCCCGACGGCATGGACAAGGTCACCGGGCGCGCCCGGTTCGGCGCCGATATGACGATGCCCGGCATGCTGGTCGGTCGTGTCCTGCGCAGCCCCCATGCCCATGCCCTGATCCGCGGGATCGATGTCTCGGCCGCCCTGGCGCTGCCCGGCGTCAAGGCCGTCGTCACCGCCGCCGATCTCAAGCCCGTCACCGACGATGCCGTGGTCGAGGCCGAAGGCGAGGAGAGGCTGAGCGATGTCGCCAAGAACGTCATCGCCCGCGGCAAGGTGCTCTACGACGGCCACGCCGTCGCCGCGGTTGCCGCGGTCGATGCCGCGACGGCCAAGCAGGCGCTCAAGCTGATCAAGGTCGACTACGAGATCCTGCCCCATGTCACCGAGGTCGAGGCCGCCATGCAGGCCGGCGCGCCCATCCTGCACGAGGACATGCGCACCGAAGGGGTCGAGCCCCGGCCGACGACGGCCTCCAATGTCGCCTCGCGCATGGAGGTCAGGCTGGGCGACATCGAGAAGGGGTTTGCCCAGGCCGACATCGTCATCGAGCGCCACTTCGTCACCGAAGGCGTCCATCAGGGTTACATCGAGCCCCATGCCTGTGTTGCCAATGTCGGCTCGGACGGCACGGGCGAACTCTGGCTGTGCACCCAGGGCCATTATGGCGTGCGCGCGCTCTGCGCCGGCCTCCTGGGCATGGATGCCTCGCACCTGCGGGTGACGGCGTCCGAGATCGGCGGCGGCTTCGGCGGCAAGACCACGGTCTTCATGGAGCCGCTCGCCCTGGCGCTCTCGCGCAAGGCCAACCGTCCGGTCAAGATCGTCATGTCGCGCGACGAGGTCTTCCGCGCCAGCGGGCCCACCGCCAGCAGCGTCATGCGCGCCCGCATCGGCGTGAAGCGCGATGGCACCATCGTCGCGGGCGAGGCCGAGCTGAAGTTCCAGGGCGGCGCCTTTGCCGGTTCGCCGGTCGGCGCCGCTGCGATGTGCGCCTTCACCCCCTACGACATCCCAAACGTCCTGGTCGTGGGCTACGACGTCGTCACCAACCGGCCCAAGGCAGCGGCCTACCGCGCGCCCGGCGCGCCGATGTCGGCCTATGCCGTGGAATCGGTGATGGACGAGATCGCTAAGGCGGTCGGCATGGATCCGCTGGCCCTGCGCCTCAAGAACGCGGCGCGCGAGGGCACACGCGCCGCCTATGGCCCGACCTTCGGCCCCATCGGCATGGTCGAGACGGTGGAGGCCGCGCGCGAGCATCCCCATTACAAGGCGCCGCTGGGACCCAACCAGGGCAGGGGCGTGGCCTCCGGCTTCTGGTTCAACTTCGGCGGCGAATCGAGCGTCACGCTCAACGTCAACAGCGACGGCACGGTAGCGCTTTCGATCGGATCGCCCGACATCGGCGGCACCCGTGCCTCGCAGTGCCAGATGGCCGCCGAGGAACTGGGCATCGACTACGAGAACGTCCGTGCGGTGATCTCCGATACCGCGACCCTGGCCTACAACGACACCACCGGCGGCAGCCGCGTCGCCTTCGCCACCGGCCTTGCCACCATCGAGGCAGCGCGCGACGCCATCGCACGCATGTGCGAACGGGCGGCCGGCATCTGGGGCATCCCCCTGGAATCGGTCGTCTGGGAAAAGGGCGCGGCCCATGCCACCGGTTCCCATGCCGCCGGTTGCGAACCCCTGACGCTGAAGGAACTTGCCGCCAGGGCGTTTTCCACCGGTGGTCCGATCGCCGGCCACCATGCCAGCAATGTGCAGGGCGCGGGCGTCAGTTTCGGCACCCACATCTGCGATGTCGAGGTCGACCCCGAGACCGGTCATGTCACCGTCCTGCGCTACACCGTGGTGCAGGATGCCGGCAAGGCGGTCCACCCGGCCTATGTCGAGGGCCAGTACCAGGGCGGTGCGGTCCAGGGCATCGGCTGGGCGCTCTCGGAGGAATACATCTATGGCGAGGACGGTCGCCTGCAGAACGCCGGATTCCTCGACTATCGCATCCCGGTCTGCTCGGACATGCCGATGATCGACACCGTGATCGTCGAGGTGCCCAACCCCGGGCATCCCTATGGCGTGCGCGGCGTCGGCGAGACACCGATCGTGCCGCCGCTGGCGGCCGTGGCCAATGCCGTCTCCCATGCCATCGGCGTGCGCATGACGCGCCTGCCGATGTCGCCGCCGCGCGTGCTGCGCGCGATCGAGGCGGCCTCGGGCACCTGATACGCCGCCCTCGGGCGTCTGGAAAAAAGGGGCCTGACCGGCTGCGGTCAGGCCCCTTTGTCTTCTCTCAGGTGCCGGTGGGCAGGGTGGGCTCCTCGCGGGGCGGCAGGGCGTCCTTGTCCTTGCCCCGCTGCTCCCAGAAATGGCCGACCGAGCGGGTCGCCACATAGAAGCTGGGGGTGAAGAGCAGGCCGAAGATGGTGACGCCCAGCATGCCCGAGAACACCGCGGTGCCGAGCGACTGGCGCATCTCCGAACCCGCACCGGTCGCGATCATCAGCGGAACCACGCCCAGGATGAAGGCGAACGAGGTCATCAGGATGGGCCGCAGGCGCCGCCGGGCCGCCTCGACAGCGGCGGTCCGTCGGTCGTGGCCTTCGGCCTCGATCTGGCGGGCGAACTCCACGATCAGGATCGCGTTCTTGGCGGCCAGGCCGATCAGGACGACAAAGCCGATCTGCACCAGGATGTTGTTGTCGAGCCCGCGCAGGTCGACGCCCACGACGGAGGCCAGCAGGCACATCGGCACGATCAGGATCACGGCCAGGGGCAGCAGCCAGCTTTCGTAGAGTGCCGCCAGCAGAAGGAAGACGAAGACCACGGCAAGGCCGAAGGTGATCATGGCGGTGCCGCCTGCTATCTTCTCCTGCAGCGCCATCTCGGTCCATTCGTAGCCGTAGCCGTCGGGCAGGGCCGTGGCCATCAGTTCGTCGACCAGCTTGATGGCATCGCCCGTGGAGTAACCCGGTGCGGTGCCGCCCTGCACGTCGATCGCCGAATAGACGTTGTAGCGGGTCAGGCGCTGCGGTCCGGTCGTCGGCATGACGGTTGTGAGGGTGCCCAGGGGAACCATGGCGCCGCTGTCGGAGCGCACCCACAGCTTCTTGATGTCGTCGGGCACGGCGCGGTCGACGCCTTCGGCCTGCACGATCACGTCGTAGGTCTTGCCCAGCAGGTTGAAGTCGTTGACGTTGGTCGATCCCAGATAGGTTTCCAGGGCCGCCGTGATCTGGCTGTTGGGGATGTCGAGCATCTCGGCGCGCGTCCGATCGACGTCGACATAGACGCGCGGATAATGGGTGCTGAAGGTGTTATAGACGGCCGCCAGCCCCGGCACCTGATTGGCCGCGGCGATCACGGCCTGGGTCGCTGCCTGGAGCTGTTCGATGCCGCGGCCGCGCAGATCCTCGACGTAGAGTTTCCAGCCGCCGAAGGAGCCGATGCCGCTGACCGGCGGCGGTCCCACGATGTAGATCAACGCCTCGTCGATCTGGCTGCTGACCGCGCCCAGGGCCTGGCCGGTGACGACGTCGGCGGTCAGGCCCTGGGGCAGGCGCTCCTCGAAGGGGTCCAGGGGAATGAAGATGACGCCGGCATTGGGTGCGGTCGTGAAGCCGCCGGCCAGATCGAGGCCGACGATGCTCACCGTGTGGCCCACACCCGGCACGCCGCGCAGGATCTCGTCGGCCTGGAGCATCACGGCATCGGTGCGCGAGAGCGAGGCAGCCGGAGGAAGCTGGACGATGGCGATCAGGTAACCCTGGTCCTGGTTCGGGATGAAACCGCCCGGCGTTTTGGCGAAGCGCCACCAGGCAACGCCCAGCAGCACGACATAGACCGCCAGCACCAGGACCAGCACGCGGATCATGCGGCCGGTGAGCGCCGCATAGCCGTTGGCCGTGCGCTCGAAGAGCCAGTTGAAGCCGGCGCCGAACTTGCTGAACGGTGCCATCACCACCGCTGCGATGCCGCGCCGCGGCTCATCGCTGTGGGGCCGCAGGAGCAGGGCGCCGAGCGCCGGCGAAAGCGTCAGCGAGACGATCAGCGACAGGATCGTCGAGGTCGCGATGGTCAGGGCGAACTGCTGGTAGAAGGCGCCTGAGATGCCGCTGATGAAGGCGGTCGGGATGAACACCGCCGAGAGCACCAGCGCGATGGCGACCAGCGCACCGCCGACCTCGTCCATCGACTTGTGGGCGGCCTCGCGCGGCGACATGCCCTGGGCCAGGTAGTGCTCGATGTTCTCGACCACGACGATGGCGTCGTCGACCACGATGCCGATGGCCAGCACCAGTCCGAACAGCGAGAGGTAGTTGAGCGAGAAACCGAACAGCGCCATCAGCGCGCAGGTGCCGATCAGCGAGACCGGGATGGCAACGATCGGGATGATCGCCGTGCGCCAGTTCTGCAGGAAGACGATGACGACGATGATGACCAGGATCGTGGCTTCCAGGATCGTCACGTAGATCTCGTCGATCGACTCGGAGATGAAGATCGTCGGGTTGTAGACGATCTGGTAGTCGATGCCCTCGGGCATGTACTGGCTGATGTCCTCCATCTCGGCGATGACCGCGGCTGCGGTCGTCAGCGCGTTGGAGCCGGGCCGCTGGAAGACGCCGATGGGCAGGGCGACTTTGCCGTCGAGGAAGCCGTTAATGCTGTAGTCGGCCGCGGCCAGCTCGACGCGCGCGACGTCGCGCAGGCGCACGATGCGCCCGTCGTCGCGCTTGACCACCATGCCGCCGAACTCCTCAGCATCGATCAGGCGGCCCTGGGTGTCGATCGTGATCTGGAAGGCACCCTGGTCTTCCATCGGCGGGGCATCGAGCGTGCCCGCGGCGACCTGAACGTTGTTGGCCTTGACCGCGTTCACGATGTCGCCGGCGGTCAGGTCGAAGTTGCGCGCCCGCGCCGGATCGACCCAGACGCGCATGGCATAGGAGCGTTCGGCGAAGACTCGCGCCTCGCCGACGCCGTCGATGCGGGCAAGCCGGTCGATCACCTGCTGGTTGATGAAGCTGGTGATGTAGAGGGCGTCCCGCGAGCTGTCGGGCGACAGGACATGGATCACCATCATCATGTTGGGCGAGTTCTGCGCCACGATCACGCCCTGGGTGCGCACCTGTTCGGGCAGCTGGGATTCGGCCACCGAGACGGCGTTCTGCACATCGACCTGGGCGGTGGAAAGGTCGGTGCCGGGTTCGAAGGTGATGGTCAGCGCCATCGAGCCGTTCGAGGTGTTCTCCGACTTCATGTAGAGCAGGTTCTCGATGCCGTTGATCTGCTGCTCGATGATCGAGGCCACCGTATCGGCGACGACCTCGGCATTTGCGCCGGCATAGGTCGCGGTGACGCTGATGCTGGGCGGCGCGATTTCGGGATACTGGGTCACCGGCAGGCCGATGTAGGAGATCAGCCCGACCAGCACGATCAGGATCGACAGGACCGTCGAGAAGATCGGGCGGTCGACGAAGAAATGGGTGAGACGCATGGCCGGCTCAGGACGCGTCGTCGAAGGTGACGGTGGTGTCCTCGGTCGTCACCGCCTGGCCGGGACGCGCCAGCAGCAGGCCGTCGACGATCACCCGGTCGCCGGGCTTGAGGCCCGAGTTGATGACACGCAGGCCGCGGTACAGCGGCCCGGGCTCGATCGGCCGTGCCTCGACCTTGTCTTCGGCCCCCACCACCATGACGATCCGGTTGGCCTGGTCGGAAAGGATCGCGCGGTCCGGGATCAGCAGGGCTTGGTAGGGCTGGCTGGTCGCCAGGCGCAGCTTGCCGAACAGCCCCGGCACCAGGGTGCGGTCGGGATTGGGCACCACGGCGCGGATGCGGATCGTGCCGGTGCTGGCCTCGAAGGCGTTGTCGACAAAGTCGATCTCGCCCTGGCGGTCGAAGGCGGTTTCGTTGAGCAGGCGCAGGCTCGTCGGGATCGCATGGTCGTCGGCCCGTGCCTGCAAGGACGTGCCGAAGGCATCGCTGTAGGCAAGGTACTCTCCCTCTGACATCTCGAAGACGAAGTGGACCGGATCGACCGAGACGATCGAGGTCAGCGCCACCGCACCGCTGCCGCCCTGGACCAGGTTGCCGATGTCGAGTGCCGTGGCCGAGATGCGCCCGGAGATCGGCGCCGTGATGCGGGTGTAGGAAAGGTCGACCTGGGTGCTTTGCAGGCGGGCCTGGGCGGCGGCCACCTCGGCGGCCGCGCTTTCGTAGGCCGCGCGCCGGCTGTCGACCGATTCCTAGCTGAGCGCGCCGCTGCCGATAAGCTGTTCGCCGCGGTCGAGTTCGAGCCGGGCCAGGTTGGCGCGGGACTGGGCCGCCTACACGTCGGCGCGGGCCTGGGCCACTGCGGCCTCGTAGATCTGCGGATCGATCAGGAAGAGCTGGTCGCCGGCATTGACCATCTGGCCGTCGACGAAGTCGATCTGCGCCAGGTAACCGGTGACCTGGGCCTGGATCGACACCGATTCGACGACATAGAAACGACCGGTGAACTCCGAGCTGTCGACGACCTGGGCTTCCAGCGGCTGGGCCACCGTGACCTTGGGTGCTCCGCCCTGCTGTGCCAGGGCCGGGGCCGGTGCGGTCAGCAGGCACGCAGCGAGAAGCAGGATTGCGCGTTTCACCACGTTCGTTTTCCTTCTGTCAGCTCCCGGCCGGCAGGAACTGGCGCGCAGCGGAGGGATAAGGATTGTCTTTGCGGATTATGTTGCGGCGCAATATGGTGGGAAGATAGCTATCCAGAAAGATAAATCTCCCTGACGCTGGCCGGCCATGAGGATGACGCCATTGAACGACGCTCCAGGTTGCCGCTCGACCGTCCAGGAAAAACTTGCCTGGGTGCGTTGCCGCTGGCCGGATCTCGAATGCAACGCAGCCGGTATCGTCCTGCGCCTTGCCCGTACCCGCGACCTGCTCATGGCCCGCAGCCGCAGCGTGCTGGACGCCCGGGGCCTGGCCCCGGCGGAATTCGAGACCCTGCTTACCCTGCTCAAGCAGCCCGAGCCCCCCGAACGCACGCCCGGTGAAATCGCCGCAGCGATCGGGGTCACCAGCGGCGGCATGACCAAGGCGCTCAACAAGCTGGTCGAGCGCGGCCTGGTCTCCCGCGCGGTGAGCCAGGCCGATCGCCGCAGCCGGATTGTGCGTCTGACGCCCACGGGCACCGCGCTGGTTGAGGAGACGCTGCAGACCATCATCCAGCGCCACGGCGCGGTCATGGCTGACATCCTCGATGCCGCGGAGCGCGAACGGCTTACGGCGCTGCTCGAGAAACTGCTCGGCTCCCTGGAGACGGGCGAGGAACGCTAGAGCAAATCATCCTTCTGCGGAATCGCTTCGCGATTGCGCAGAAGGATGTGAATTTGCTCTATCC
>JAQCLG010000070.1 GCA_027592745.1 Pseudomonadota bacterium
GCCGACCGGGGGCCGCAGCGCGCGGCCTGGGTCGCCGCCGAGGACGAGGACGGCATCCTGGTGGCGCGCCAGCAACTGGTGTTCGAGGCCGGCGCGGGCGAGGCCGAGGCGCTGCTTGCCCTGCCGCCCGAACTGCGCAACCGCATCGCGCGCCTGTCGATCGAGAACGAACCGACGGCGGCTGCCGTGGTCCTGCTCGACCAGCGCTGGCGCCGCCCGCCCGTGGGCATCGTCGCGCCCGAGGGCCTGGAGGCCGACCAGCCCCTGCTCGCCCCGACCTATTTCGTCGAACGGGCGATCGAGGGCGCCGCCCAGCTCCGGCGCGGCAGCCTGGACGCGATTCTCGCCCATCCCCCGGCCGTCATCGTGATGGCCGACCTGGGGACCGTGCCGCAGACCGAGCGGGCTGCCCTGGACAGCTGGATCGAGGGCGGCGGCGTGCTGCTGCGTTTCGCCGGCCCCCTGTTCGCTCAGGACAGCGACGACCTGGTGCCGGTCGAGATCCGCGGCCACGAACGTTCCCTGGGCGGCGCGATGAGCTGGGCCTCGGCCCAGCGCGTGGCCCCCTTCGAACCGGGATCGCCCTTTGCCGGCATCGCGATACCCGATGACGTGCTGATCGACACCCAGGTACTGGCCGAGCCGAGCGGCCAGCTTGCCGCCCACACCTGGGCGCGCCTGGAGGACGGCACGCCGCTGGTGACCGCGCAGCGGCGCGGCGAGGGCTGGCTGGTGCTGGTGCACACCTCGGCCAACACGCAATGGACCAACCTGCCGATCTCCGTGCTGTTCGTCGACATGATGCGCCGTCTGATCGATCTCTCCCAGGGTGCGGGCGCCGAACTGGGCGACGAACCCCTGCCCGTGCTGCAGAGCCTGGACGGTTTCGGCAGCCTGGGCCCGCCGCCGCCCGCGGCTGCCGCGATCGCGGCCAATGCCTTCGACGAGGCCGTCGCCGGCCCGGAGCATCCCCCCGGCATCTACGGCACCTACGACCTGCGTCGTTCGCTCAACCTGGGCAGTGCCATCGCCGCCCCCGAGCCGCTGGTACTGCCTGAAGGGACGCTGCGGACGGGGCTGGACGGCGAGGAGGAGATCGACCTGCGGCCGTGGCTTCTGGGCCTTGCCGCCCTGCTCGCCCTGGTCGAGATCTGGGCCAGCATGGCGATGCGCGGCCTGGCGCCCGGCCTGCGCACCGGAACGCGCCTGGCCGCCCTGCCCCTGCTGTTCCTGCTGGTCCTGCCCGGCACGCCGCAGGCCCAGGAGGAAACGGCCGACGGCATTCCCGAAGCCGCCCTGGAGGTCCGTTTCGCCTATATCGAGACCGGCGATCCCCAGGTCGACGGCGCCAGCCTGGCCGGGTTGCGCGGGCTCTCGGCGATCCTCAAGGCGCGCACCTCGGTCGAGCCGGGCGAGCCGGTCGGCCTCGATCCCGAGACGCAAGACCTGATCCTCTATCCCTTCGTCTACTGGCCGATCACCCAGGAGCAGCCGGCGCCCTCGGGCGTGGCGCGTGCGCGGCTGGACGCTTTCCTGGCGGCCGGCGGCATCCTGCTGGTCGACACGCGGGACGCCAACGAGGAGATGCAGGGCGTCACCGCGACGGGCAGCAACGCCGCGCGCCTGCCCGAACTGCTGGGCGGCATCAACATACCGCCGCTGATGCGCGTGCCCTCCGGCCATGTCCTGGTGCAGGCCTACTACCTGCTGAGCGGCTTCCCCGGTCGCTGGACCGGCGGCTCGCTCTGGGTCGAGCAGGATCCTGCCGGGCTCAACGACGGCGTCTCGGCGATCGTCATCGGGTCGAACGACTGGGCAACGGCCTGGGCGCTCAACGACCAGATGCAGCCGCTCTATCCCGTGGTGCCCGGCGGCGAGCGCCAGCGCGAGATGGCCTTCCGCTTCGGCGTCAACCTGGTGATGTACGCCATGACCGGCAACTACAAGGCCGATGCCGTGCACCTGCCCTCGATCCTGGAGCGGCTGGGGCAATGAGCGGCACCGTCACCGACATCGCCTTTGCCCCGCTGCTGCCGCTCTGGCTGCTGGCACCCTATGCCGTGCTGGCCGCCGGGCTGCTGATCCATGCCTTTGCGCGCCGCGCACCGGGCACCCTCTGGCGCACGGCGACGCTGGTCGCCCTGGGCGTGGCGCTGGCCAACCCGACGCTGGTGCGCGAACGGCGCGAGGCGCTGCCCGATGTCGCCCTGGTCGTGGTCGACGGTTCGGCCAGCCAGGCGATCGGCGAACGCACCGGACAGGGCGAGGCGGCCCTGGCCCAGGTGCTCGAGCGTCTCGGCCGCCTCGACAACCTCGATGTCCGCACGATCACCGTCGATCCCCTGGCCGCCACCGGCGAGGATGCCCTGCCCGGATCGGGCACGCGCCTGTTCGAAGCGGCATCGCGCGCCCTGGCCGACGTCCCGCGCGAGGCGATCTCGGGCATCGTGCTGATCACCGACGGGGCCGTGCACGATGCCCCGGAGACCCAGGAGGGCCTGGGTTTCGACACGCCGGTGCACGCCCTGCTGACCGGCCACCGCGGCGAAAGCGACCGCCGCATCGAACTGCTCGAAACACCCCGCTACGGCATCGTCGACAAGCCGGTGACCCTGGCCTTCCGGGTGCTCGACGACAGCGCGGCCGGCGGCAGCGTGACGGTGACCATGGCGATCGGCGGCCAGGAGCCGCTGACCTACGACGTGCCCGTGGGCGAACGCTACGAGGTGCGCTTTGCGGCCGACCATGCCGGCATGTCGGTGGTGCGCCTGGATGCGGCCGAGCGCGAGGGCGAGCTGACGGCGATCAACAACAGTGCGGTGATCGCGGTCAACGGCATCCGCGAGAACCTGAAGGTCCTGCTGATCTCCGGCGAGGTGCACAGCGGCGAGCGGGTCTGGCGCAACAGCCTGAAGTCCGACACCTCGGTCGAGCTCGTCCACTTCACGATCCTGCGGCCGCCCGAGAAACCCGACAACACGCCGATCCGCGAACTGGCGCTGATCTCCTTTCCCGTGCGCGAGCTCTTCGAGGTCAAGCTGCACGAGTTCGACCTCATCATCTTCGACCGCTACCGCAAGCGCGGCGTCATCCCGGAGGCCTACCTGCAGGCGGTGGCCGATTACGTGCTGGCCGGCGGCGCCATGCTGATCGCGGCCGGTCCCGATTTCGCCACGCCCGTGGGCCTGCACAACACCGTGCTGGGCGAGCTGATGCCGCTGCGCCCCACCGGGGTCGTGCTGGAGGAGCCCTTCCACGTCACGCCGACCGACCTGGGGCTGCGCCATCCCGTGACCGCCGACCTGCCGGGGATCGCCGGCGATCCGCCGCCCTGGGGGCGCTGGTTCCGCCAGGTTGATGCCGAGCCGGGACAGGGCGATGTCCTGCTCGACGGCGCCCAGGGCCGCCCGCTGCTGGTCCTGATGCGCGCCGGCGAGGGCCGCGTCGCCGAACTGCTTTCCGACCAAATGTGGCTTTGGGCGCGCGGCTTCGAGGGCGGCGGGCCGAGCCAGGAACTGCTGCGCCGCCTGGCCCACTGGCTGATGAAGGAACCCGAACTCGAGGAAAACGCGATCGGTGCGCGCGCCCTGGGCAACCGCATCCTCATCGTGCGCCAGAGCCTGGAGGACCGCCAGGAGGCCGTCACCGTGATCGCGCCCTCCGGTGCGACCGGCGAGGTGATGCTGGAACCCGGCGCACCGGGGCGGGCAAGCGGCGAGATCGCCGTCGGCGAGGCCGGCCTCTACCGCGTCGTTGCCGGCGACCTGGAGACCGTGGTCTCCGTGGGCGAACGCAATCCCCTGGAATGGCAATCGCCCCAGGCCGGGGAGGACCTGCTGGCGCCCATCGCGGAAGCCTCCGGCGGGCGCATCACCTGGATCGCCGACGACCGCCTGCCCAGCATCCGCCGCGTCGCGCCCGAGCGCGACCGCAGTGGCCAGGGCTGGATCGGCATGCTCGACCATGCCCGCTACATCGTGCGCGGCATCGACAGCCTGCCCCTGCTGCCGCCCTGGCTCGCCCTGCTGCTGTTCGTCGGCGGCCTGGCCGCGGCCTGGCGCGCCGAGGGGCGCTGACCCGCCCTAACGTGCCGCCTTCAGGATCGTCGAGATCGCCCGTGCGAGCCGCAGATCGTCCCCCTCCTGCATGCTGCGCGGATCGACCAGCAGGATGCCGAGTTCGGCCAGGTGATCGCGCGTGAAGACGCGGTGTTCCTCGCGCAGGCTTCGTGCTAGGGCGGCGGCATCGATCCCCGCGGCAGCGGCGTCGATAGCGATGCGCAGGCACAGGATCGCATGGTCCGTGGTGTCGTCCTCGGGGCCCAGGTTAAGCCCCGGAAGATTGCCCAGATGCTCGGCGATCGTGTCGAGGCGCTGCTGCCACAGGGCGACCTCTGCCGCGGGATCGCGCCGCTGCCAGGCTGCGAGTGCGGCCAGGGAACCAGCGACGGCTTCCTTGCCCACCTTCATCGTGCGCCCGATGCCCTCGGACTGGGCGATCACCGCCTCGACCAGTTCGGTCCGGCCCGAGACGATGCCGGCGGTCGGGCCGCGCAGGAACTTGTGCACGCTCTGGATCACCAGATCTGCGCCCTCCTCGTGGAAGCGCCGCAGGTCGGTCTCGGCCGCGGCATCGACGATGAGGGGCAGGCCGCGGGCTTTCGCCAGTGCCGCGACCTGGCGCAGGCCCGGCATGCCGCGCTGCGAGGTCAGATGCGAGACGACAAAGAGGATCGCCGCCGTGTTCGCGTCGAGCGCACCCTCCAGCTCGAAGTCGTGGCAGAAGCCGGCGGTGCCCGCCTCGACCACCTGCGCCCCGGCCAGGCGCACCATCTGGCGGACATCGGCGCCGAAGTCGACGACATGACCCTTCAGCATGACCACCCGGTCGCGCCCGTGGGCGACCTGCGGCAGGCGGCGCACGGCCGCCGGATCGGCACCGCTGAGACAGGCCGCAACCGCCAAGGTGATGCCGGCAGCCGAACAGGCCGTGATACAGCCGGCCTGCGCACCGGTCGCCGCAGCGATGGCGCGGCTGGCCAGCGGCACGAGTTCGGCCATGATGACCGAATGGCCCATGGCGTCCCGGGTCGCCTCGGCTGCCTCGCTGCTCGCCGTGGCGCCGCCGTAGAGCGTCCAGGTGCCACTGGCGTTGACCATGGGTGCAAGGCCCATGGCGGTGAAGGGATCGTTGCCGCCGTTCATCCTCGTCCTCCGCACGTCATGGCCACTGCCGCAGCCGGGTCGCCAGGTCGAACATCTGGCCCAGGCGCCCGCAGGCACCGCCAACCTGCTGCGGCTGCGCCGCGCCGGCCAGTACGGCCCTGCAGGCCTGTACCATCTGGGCGTCCCCGACCGGGCGCGGATCGAGATAGAGCAGGTCTCGGCCGCTCTCCCAGGGCAAGACGATGACCTGGGGGTCGGCAGCGGCCAGCCAGGCGGCGAGATCTGCAGCCGTGAACCCCGAGACGGCAGCATCGACCGCGAGGGCGAGGCGGGGCACGCCGCGGCCGTGCTCGTCCTCCTCGACGGCAGCGACAAGACCAGGCGTCCCGCCGAGTATGGCCGCCGCCAGGGCGACACGACGCTCCCAGGCACGGCGTTCGACGGCGCCGTCGCGTTCCTGCCAGGCAAGCAGGGCCGCGATGGTTCCGGCAACAGCCTCCTTGCCAGCCTTCATCGTGCGGCCGATGCCGCCTTCCTGCAGGTAACAGGCACGCACCAGCTCGCGACGGCCCGCGATGATTCCCGCGGTCGGGCCGCGGTGGATCTTCTGGGCGCTGCGCAGGAAAAGATCGGCGCCCGCGGCGATGGCGCCGCGCAGGTCGTGTTCGGCCGCGCCGTCGACGATGAACGGCAATCTCCTGTCGCGGGCGGCCCCGACAAGGGCGGCCAGCGGTACGACCGCGGCATCGCGTGGGGCCGTGCCTTCGACGAAGAGTGCGGCCACCGCGTGCGGGCTCTCGAGCGCGGCGCAGAGTTCGCCCGCGCTGCAGGCCTGCGGTCCGCCAGCGACCAGCAGGCGGGCGCCGGTCAGCGCAACGATCTGGGCGAGCGGGGCGCCGCAGGAGAAGTCGTGGGGACCCTGGACCACGATGCGGCGCGACGGCGACGTCGTGTCGGGCAGCCCGGCAATGTTGCGGGGATCGTCCCCGGTCAGGCAGGCGGCGGTGGCGACCGCCAGGCCGGCCGCCGAACAGCCCGTAACAAAACCGGCCTGCGCGCCGGTGGCGCGGGCGATCTCGGTGCTGGCGATCCGCTGCAGTTCGATCATGTCGACCTGGCGCGGCAGCATGGCGGCAACCACGGCGGCAACCGCATCGCTGGCACCCATCGCGCCGAAACCCGAGGGCACGCCGCAGACGTTGATGACCTCGCGCAGGCCCTGCGCACGCAGATGGTCGACGATCGACACGCAGAAACCCTCCCCCAGGCCGCGCCACCCCACGGGTCTCAGACTAGAACCAAATCGCCGAGGGCAAAACGAAGGCCTTGGCGCTCCCTGTCCGCGCTCTCTAGAGTGCGCCGCGGCAAGCGGAGGCATGGGGCGTGGCGGATATCCGGTTCAGCGGCGGCAGCGAGACGGCGGTCGGCAGGGTGCTGGCGGTCGGCGTCCTGGCCGGGCGTGTCCTGCCCGACGCCACCGGGGCCCTGGATGCCGCCTGCGCGGGCGCGCTCAGGCGCCTGATCGCCGCCGGACGGTTCAGCGGCGAGCACGGCCAGACGGCCGTTGCCGCCGCACCCACCGGACTGGAGGCCGACAGCATCGTCCTGCTCGGCCTGGGCGCAGATGGCGAACGCGACAGCCACGGCTGGGAGAAGATCGGCGCAGCCCTGGCCGCGGCCCTGGCAGGCAGCGGCGAGGACGGCGTGCGCCTGGTGCTCGATCCGCCCGAGGATTCCGCACTGGCGGGGCCGACGGCCCTCACCCACCTTGCGCTGGGGTTCCTGCTGCGCGGCTACCGCGACGACCGTTTCCGCAGCCGCCGGGTGGGGGACGACCAGGGCAGCCCCGCCTGCCTGACCCTGGTGAGCGGCTGTGCGGAGGAATCCGCCCGCCTGTGGCAGGCCGACCTTTGCCACGTCGCGGCCGGCGTCCTGCTCGCCCGCGATCTCTTTGCCGAACCCGGCAACACGCTCTACCCCGAGAGTTTCGTCGAACGCCTGGCGCCGCTTGCCGAGCTGGGAGTCGACATCGAGGCGCTGGGGCCGGACCGGCTGGCCGCGCTCAAGATGAACGCCCTGCTGGCGGTCGCCCAGGGCAGCGCACGCGAGGCCCGGCTCGCCG
Source organism: Pseudomonadota bacterium (assembly GCA_027592745.1). Classification (GTDB taxonomy): domain Bacteria; phylum Pseudomonadota; class Alphaproteobacteria; order SP197; family SP197; genus CALGGB01. The sequence goes on from JAQCLG010000070.1 coordinate 7,288, forward strand.
TGCTGCGCTGGAACGGCGCGGCCGATCCCCAGGTCCCGCCCATCGCCTTTGTCGGCAAGGGCATCACCTTCGATTCCGGCGGCATCTCGCTCAAACCCGGCAAGGGCATGGAGGAGATGAAGGGCGACATGGCGGGTGCCGCCGCGGTGGTCGGTGCGATGCGCGCACTCGCCGGCCGGCGCGCGCCGGTCAATGCCGTGGGCGTGCTCGCCCTGGCCGAGAACATGCCCGGCGAGAACGCCCTGCGCCCGGGCGACATCCTGACGACCATGGCCGGCTGGACGATCGAGATCATCAACACCGACGCCGAGGGCCGCCTGGTGCTGGCCGACGCCCTGTGGTTCACCCACAAGACCTTCGCGCCCCATGCCATCATCGACCTGGCGACCCTGACCTACGACATCATGGCCGCCCTGGGCCTGGTCTTCACCGGCCTGTTTGCCAGCGACGACGCGCTGGCCGGCGAGCTGATGACCGCTTCGTCCCTGTCGGGCGAGAAGCTCTGGCGCATGCCGCTGGACGAGGCCTTCGAGGACAACCTGGGTTCGGATATCGCCGACCTGCGCCACTTCGCCGAGGACGAGGAATCGGCCGACGCCAGCCATGCCGCGCAGCTTCTGTCGCGCTTCGCCGGCGGCCGGCCCTGGGCCCACCTCGACATCGCCGGCAAGGAGATGGCCTATGACGACAAGCCGCTCTGCCCCAAGGGGCCGACCGGCGTCGGCGTCCGCCTGCTCGACCAGCTGACCCGTTGCCGTCCGGCCAGGCCGGACTGACCATCATCCCAGGGGGAACGCCACGACCATGCTTGCGACCTACGATCTCAAGGGCAAGACCGCGCTCGTCACCGGCGGTGCCTCCGGCATCGGGCTGGGCGCCGTCCATGCCTTCCTGCGCTGCGGCGCCGCCGTGGCGATCAACGACCTTGCGACCTCGCCCAATCTGGAACGGGTGGTGAGGAAACTCACCGACGCCGGCCACAAGGTGGTCGCGGCACCCGGCAACGTCGGCGATGCCGGGGATTGCCCACGCATGGTCGAGAAGGCGATCGCCGATCTCGGCCGCCTCGACTACCTGGTCAACAACGCCGGCACGCCGGGCACCCGCTCGCCGGTGCCGCCGGGCGATTTCGAACGCCAGGACGAGGCCTTCTGGGACCTGCTGCTCAACGTCAACCTGATCGGCCCCTACCGCTGCACCAAGGCGGCGGCGGCGGCGCTGAAGGAAAGCGGCGGTGCCATCGTCAACACCGCCTCGATCTCTGGTTTCGCCGGCGGCGGCTCGAGCTCGGTCTATTGCGCGACCAAGGCGGGCCTGATCAACCTGACCAAGGAGTGGGCCAGGGCGCTGGCGCCGCAGGTGCGGGTCAACGCCATTGCGCCCGGTGCGGTGGATTCGGCCTGGATGTGCCGTTTCGACGACATCGAGCAGGGCGATCTCAGCAACATCCCGCTGCGCCGCGTCGGCTCGCCGGCCGAATACGGCGATTCCATCCTTTTCCTTGCCGCCGGGGCGGATTACGTCACCGGCCACACACTGGTCGTCGACGGCGGCCTCATCGCCTGAAACCAGGGAGCAGAACATGAAACTCGTCCGTTACGGCGAGGCCGGCAGCGAACGCCCCGGCCTGATCGATGGCGAAGGCCGCCTGCGCGATCTCGGCGGCTACATCACCAGCATCGACCCGGCCGCCATGAGCGCCGGCCAGATCGACCGCCTGAAGTCGATCGACAGCAACTCGCTCACGCTGGTGGAGGGTTCGCCGCGCCTGGGCACGCCGCTCTCGGGCATCGGCAAGATCGTCTGCATCGGCCTGAACTACAGCGATCATGCCGCCGAGGCTGGCGCCGAGGCGCCCAAGACGCCGATCGCCTTCTTCAAGCCGACCAGCAGCCTGACCGGCCCCAACGATCCCATCCGCATGCTGCGCGACAGCCGCCACATGGACTGGGAGGTCGAACTCTGCGTCGTCATCGGCAAGCGCTGCGACAACATCGCCGAGGACCATGCCCTCGAGCACGTCGCCGGTTACTGCGTCGCCAACGACGTCTCCGAGCGCAAGTTCCAGGGCCTGGGCACCGGCCAGTGGATCCTGGGCAAGTCGGGCGACACCTTCTGTCCCCTGGGTCCCTGGTTCGTCACCGCCGACGAGGTGCCCGACCCGCAGAAGCTGCACCTGTGGCTGAAGGTCAACGGACAGACCATGCAGGACGGCACGACCGCCGACATGATCTTCCCCGTCGCCCACCTGATTTCCTATGTCAGCCGCTTCATGTCGCTCAATCCCGGCGACATCGTGCTGACCGGCACCCCGGCCGGCGTCGGCCTGGGCAAGAAGCCGCCGGTCTACCTGAAGGCCGGCGACCGCGTCGCCCTGAGCATCGACGGCCTGGGCGAGCAGGCCAGCGAGATCGTGCCGGCGGCGTAAGGCCGATCACGACCAGCCGGAACCGGTTCACGGTTCCGGCTGATGGTGTGGCTCCGCTCTATGCGCTGAGGCGGTCGACCACGATGTTCTGGAAGTGGTGCACGGCGGGTTCCCAGTAGGCCGAGAAGCGCGTCGGCATGCCCAGCTCGTCGCGCTGGGCGTGTTTGCTCTGGACCTCGCGCACCAGCGGGAAGTCCTGCTCGCCGACACTGATCCAGCCGTCGCGCACCTTCTCGCGATCGGCCCGGTGCTTCTCGTCGGTCGCGGCATCGCCGATGAAGTGGAAGGCGCGGCGCGTCGGCGTGCGGTCGTGGGCGACGGGGTTGTAGATGTTGGTCACGACATGGTCGTCCATCACCGCGAGAATCGCGTTGGGCACGATGAAGAACAGCACGATCTCGTTGGACAGGCCGTCGGCGGCGACCTTGCCGGAGAACTGCGGGAACATCGGCAGGCCGGTGCCGCGGTACTCGGCCGATTCGCGCCGGCTGGCAATCGAGACGTAGGTGTTGCCGCCGCGTTCGCCCTTGAACACCGTGCTGCGCCCGCCGATCTGGGGATGCACCCAGGGCAGGTGGTAGTCCTCGCAGCCGGTCTCGATGGCGAGCTTCCAGTTGCCGTCGAACTGCGCCGCGGTGGTGATGCCCGAGAAGCGCGTCAGCGACAGGTCATGGTCGGGGATGCGGTCGAGCACGGGCTGGATGAACGCGTCGAAGGGTTCGGCCTTGCCGTCGATGTTGACGAAGACGAAGTGCATCCAGGTCGCGCTGCGCACCTGGCGCAGGCCGAGCTCTGCCTTCTCGATGCCGGGCTGGTCGTTGATCGCGACGCCGCCCAGTTCGGGCGTGGCGACAAGGCGGCCGTTGAGGTCGTAGGTCCAGCCGTGCCAGCGGCACTGCAGGGTCTGCGCCTTGCTGCAGGGTTCCTCCAGCACGGTCATGGAGCGGTGGCGGCAGATGTTGTGAAAGACCTTCACCTCGTTCTGGCGGTTGCGCGTGACGATGAAGTCCCAGCCGGCAACCGAGACCGGCATCGCATCGCCGGGCTCCGCGACATCGGATTCGTAGGCGATCGCCATCCAGCCGCGCGGGAAGAGCTTCTGGCGCTCCAGCTCGTAGAAGGCGGGGTCGGCATAGGCCCGACCCGGCAGGCCCTCGGCCTCGTTGGCGGGGCGGCGCAGGCGCGCGATCTGCTCGGCGCTCATGAAATCCTGAAGCTGCATCTGCGACATTATGGACATGGCTCTCGTCCCTCCTGCGGACGGTTCAAAGGGCGGCCAGCAGGCTGTCGATCAGCTGCCGGCGGCGTGGTTCGGGATAACGTTCGGGATCGAGGCCTGCGCGCATGCACAGGCCGTCGCCAAAGGCGATGAGGCGGTCGGTGACGTCGTCGACGTCGCTGCCGGGGGCGACCGCGCCGACCGCGGCGGCGAGGACGACCTGCTCGCGAAAGACCGCGCGCAGCCGGGCATACTGCTTGAGGTAGATGGCGTTGTGGCGCGGATCGGTCGCCGCGCGCGCCCAGAAGCCCAGCAGCACGGCGACGCGCGCCGCGCGCAGGCTGGAGGGCACCAGCACGCCGAGCAGGGCGCGCAGGCGCTCGCGCCCGGCGGGATGGTCCGCGATCGCCTCGGCGAGACGCGCGCTGCCCTGCTGGGAGATCAGCCGCGCGGCAAAGGCGAGCAGCTCGTCGCGGTCGCGGAAGTAGTGCTGGATGACACCGGTGGTGAAACCGGCCTCGCGCGCGATCTCGCGCAGCGTGGCGCCTTCGATGCCGTCGCGGCCGATGACACGCCAGGCCGCCTCGGCGACCTCCTCGCGGCGCAGATCGTGATCGACCAGCTTGGGCACGGTAGCTCCCTCCGATTCCTTTTTATATTACGTGTGCAATGTTAAAAAACAATCGCGTTCTTGATCGCCGCCGCGAGTTCGGCGATGGGAGGCAAGGACCTTCCCACTCGTGACCCTGGACACCCGCCCATGCCCCTTCCGGTTCTCCACATCGGCAACAAGAACTACTCCTCCTGGTCGCTGCGGCCCTGGCTGCTGATGCAGGTCCTCGGCATCGCCTTCGAGGAGCACCTGATTCCGCTCTTCGACGAGAACTGGGACGGCGAGATCGCCAAGGTCTCGCCCTCGCGCAAGGTGCCCTGCCTGACCGACGGCGACGTCACGGTGTGGGAGACCATGGCGATCGTGGAATACCTCCACGAGCACCATCCCGGCGCCGGCGTCTGGCCGGCCAACCCCAGGGCGCGCGCCATGGCCCGTTGCGCGGCCAACGAGATGCACGGCGGCTTTGGCGGCCTGCGCAGCGCCATGCCGATGAACGTGAGGAAATCCCTGCCCGGACGCGGCCGCACCGAGGCGGCGATCAAGGACATCGCGCGGATCGAGACGCTCTGGAGCGACTGCCGCAAGGCCCATGGCACCGGCGGCCCCTTCCTGTTCGGCGCCTTCTGCGCGGCCGATGCCATGTTCGCGCCGGTGGTCAGCCGCTTCGTCACCTACGGCGTCGCCCTGGAGGCGGCCAACCAGGCCTATGTCGATGCGGTGATGGCCCTGCCCGCGATGGAGGCCTGGGTCGAGGCCGGGCGCGGCGAACCCTGGGTCCTGCCCCACGACGAAGTCGACTGAGGCGCTGCAACCGTCCGGCCCGACCTGCGTTTTCCCTTGGCCCACCCGCAACAGGGCCAAGGAGAAAAACGCCATGGACAAGGAACACGTCAAAGGTGCCGCCAAGAAGGCGGAAGGTTCGATCAAGGAGACCGTCGGCAAGGCGACCGGCAACGACCGCCTGAAGAACGAGGGCCGGGCCGACAAGGCCGAGGGTCACGTCCGCAGCGCCGTCGGCGACGCCAAGGACGCCGCGCGCGAGGCCAGCAAGCCCGCACGCAAGTAGGCGCCCCTGAGCCTGCGCCGGCGTGCCCTCCCCGCGCCGGCGCAGCGCGTCTCTACGACGCGTCCAGGCGCCCGTTCGCACGGCCGATCTTCTCGGCCATCAGGCACATGATTTCCCACATCATCTGGGCACCGTTGAGCGAGGTGACGTTGGCGCTGTCGAAGGGCGGCGAGACCTCGACGACGTCGCCGCCGACGATGTCGAGACCGCGCAGGCCGCGCAGCATCTGCTGGGCCTCGTAGGCGGTGAACCCGCCGACCTCGGGCGTGCCGGTGCCCGGTGCATACACCGGGTCCATGCCGTCGACATCGAAGCTGACATAGACCGGCCCATCGCCGACCACGGTACGAGCCTTCTCGACCACGCCGGCCAGGCCCATAGTATAGAGTTCCTCGATATGGATCACCGTCATGCCCGAACTGTAGGAGAAATCCCACAGCGCCTCGGCGGGTCCGCGGATGCCTATCTGGATGGTGCGGGCGGGATCGAGCACGCCGTCCTCGACTGCGACCTTGAAGGGGCCGCCATGGTGATGCTTGTGGCCGAACAGTTCCGGCCCGGTGTCGCAATGGGCATCGAAGTGGATGAGCCCGACCGGACCGCCGCGGTGGCCGGCGATCGCGCGCAGGATCGGCAGGGTGATCGAATGATCGCCGCCGCCGGTGAGCGGCATGACGCCCGCGGCCACGACGCGGGCATAGTGCGCCTCGATCTCGCCGATGGCGCGGTCGAGTTCGTAGACGCCCTCGATCATGACATCGCCGAGATCGGCGCTGCTGGCCCAGTCGTAGGGCCGCGCCCTGGTCTGGTGGTTGATGCGGCCCATGAGGGTGGATTGTTCGCGCAGCGCGCGCGGGCCGTGGCGGGCGCCCGGCCGGTTGGTGACGGCGCCGTCGAAGGGCACGCCGATCAGGCCGATCTCGACGCCGGCCCAGTCCTCCTCCTTCTCGCGCAGTTCCTGGCGCATGAAGGTGGCGATGCCCGAGTACCGCGGCTTGTAGACCGCGCCCCAGGCCCGCTTGCGTGCATCGGGAACATCCGCGCCCTGCCCGCCTGCCATAATCGTTCTCCCCAGAGCCCCGGTAGACTTGCCGCCTGTTCCGCGCGACGTTAACACAAGATCGAGGAGGAGACAGCCATGGGGTCCACCGACAAGGCCGGCAATGCCGCACAGGGTCCTGCAGACCGCTCCGGTCACGCCGTGGAAACCATCCCCTGCGCCAAGCGCCTGCGGGCAACGATCGGCGAGCAGACCCTGTTCGATACCCAGGGCGAAGTGGTGCTGCGCGAGACCGGTCGTATCACGCTCTACTGCATTCCGCGCGGCGATGTCCGCATGGATCTGCTTTCTTCCAATGGGACGACCAGCGACTGCCCGTTCAAGGGCCGGGCGCACCACTTCGACGCCACGGTCGGCGGGCGCACCGTCGCCGACGCGGCCTGGAGCTACGAGACGCCGACGCAGGCCTGTGCCGGCATTGCCGGCTGGCTTTCCTTCGCCTGGAAGAAGATGGACCACTGGTTCGAGGAGGACGAGGAGGTCTTCGTCCACGCCCGCGATCCCCATGTCCGCATCGATATCCTGGAAAGCCACCGCCCCGTGGAGATCCGCGCGGGCGGGCAGACCGTGGCATTGACCCGGCGTGCCCGTTTCCTGTTCGAGACCGGCCATGTCACGCGCTACTACATCCCGGTAGAGGACGTGCGCACCGCATTGCTGGCGCCGTCGGAAAGCCACACCGCCTGCCCCTACAAGGGCACGGCTTCCTACCATCGCCTGAAGCTCGGCGAGCGTGTCGTCGAGGACGCGGTCTGGTTCTACCCCGATCCGCTCGACGAGGTGCGCCGCATCGCCGGCTACCTCTGCTTCTATCCCGAAAAGGTCGACGCCATCCTGGTCGACGGCAAGGTTGTTTCATGAGTCTGCTCGACGAACACGGCAATCCCTATTCCACCGCCAGCAGCGATGCGCTGGCGTCCTGGGAGCGCGCCGTGGCGGCCCACCAGACCTACAACGACGATCCCTTTCCCGTGGTCGACGCCGCGCTGGAGGCCGACCCCGACTTCGTCATGGGCCACTGCTTCCACGCCGCCGCCAGCCTGTCGGGCACCGACAAGCCGGGGCTGGTCGAGGTGAGGAAACGCATGGAGCGCCTGAGCGATCTCGCACCGCGGGCCAACGACCGCGAACGCGGCCACATCGCGGCGATCGCGGCCTGGGCGGGCGGCGACTGGAAGAAGGCAGCCGCCTGCTGGGGCGCGGTGCTGGAAGCCTTTCCGCGCGACGCCTTTGCCTTGCACATGGTCCACAGCCTGGACTTCTTCCTGGGCGATCCCCGCATCCTGCGCGACCGCGTGGCGCGCGTCCTGCCGCACTGGGACGCCACGGTGCCCGGCCACGGCCATGTCGTGGGCATGCACGCCTTCGCGCTGGAGGAAACAGGCGACTACCCGCGCGCCGAGGAGCGCGGGCTTTATGCCTGCGAGCAGGACCCGCGCGATGCCTGGGCGGTCCATGCCGTGGCCCATGTCTACGAGATGGAGGGACGCCTGGAGGATGGCGTGGCCTGGCTCGATGCCACCTGGGATCACTGGATCGACGGGGTCTTTGCCGTGCACAACGCCTGGCACAAGGCGCTGCTTCACATCGAGCGGGGCGAACACGACGTCGCGCTGGAGATCTACGACAATGTGCTGTTCCGCCCCGACAACGATTTCGTGCAGGAACTGCTCGATGCCGCCTCCCTGCTCTGGCGCCTGGATCTGGCCGGCACCGATACCGGCGAGCGCTGGCTGGCGCTGGCGCCGTGCTGGCGGCGGCGCACGGGCGACGGGACCTACGCCTTCAACGACATGCACACCATGATGGCGATGGTCGCGACCGGCGACGAACTGGGCCAGGCCGACCTGATCAAGACCCTGGAGGCGGTCGCCCAGGGCGAAGGCACCAACGCCATGATGACGCGGCGCGTCGGCCTGCCGGTGTGTCGCGGCCTGCAGGCCTTCGGCCGGCGCCGCTTCGACGAGGTGGTGCGCCACATCGCCCCGGTGCGCTACAACACCCACCTGTTCGGCGGCAGCCACGCCCAGCGCGACGTCATCGCACTCACCCTGGTCGAGGCCGCGCTGGCGACCGAGGACATGACCCTTGCCCGCGCCCTGGCGGCCGAGCGGATAGCGCTGAAACCCTCCAGCCGGACCAACCGCCGCTTTCTGGCGCGCGCCGGACTGGCGCAGTAGCAGCCTCAGTCGGCCCGTTCGCCCGGGCGCATGCGCACGACGATCAGGACGATGAAGGCAAGGGTGAGCACCGCAGCAAGCAGCGGCATGGCATCGGGCCCACCGAGGTTGATCGCGATGCCCGAGAGGCCGGGCCCCACGACACTGCCGCTGGCCCACAGGAACATGAAGGTGGTCGTCACGCCGATCAGCGCGCCGCCCTGGAACCGGCGGCCCATCTCGGTCAGCGCGATGGTGTAGAAACTGCCCAGGCCGGCGCCCATCAGCCCGAGCAGGGGATAGATCAGCACCGGATCGGTGATCAGCCAGGGCATCGCGACCAGCGCCAGCAGGGTCAGCACCGCCGCCGCCAGCATCAGGCGGCGTGCGGGAAAGTGGTCGGTGAGCCAGCCCATGGGGATCTGCGCCAGCATGGCGCCGATGACGAAGATCGCCAGCATGCTCTCGGCCATGTCGACGCCCAGTTCCTTGCGCAGGCCGTAGACCGGCAGCAGGGAGAGCGTGGCGCTGTCGATCAGCCCGAACATCAGCCCCGCGATCATCAGGCCCGGCGCGATCTTCAGGAAATGCAGGATGCGCGCGCTGGCATCGCCATGGCCCGGCGGGTTCGCCCGCCCGGCCAGGAAAAGGGGCACGATGCCGGCCAGCACGATGGCCGTGCCGATGTAGAGCGGCCACCAAGTATCGATGCCCATGACGCCCAGCAGCAGCGGCCCCACGGCAAAGCCGCCGTGCTGGAAGAAGCCGGTGATGCCGATGATGCGGCCGCGCTTTTCCTCCGTGGCGAGCTGGTTGATCCAGACGTCGCCGGCGGTCCAGACCAGTTCGGCCGAAAGGCCGAGCATGAAGCGGATCGGGAACCACAGCCAGACGTTGGGAAAGACCGGCAGCAGGGCAAGGGAGACCGCGACGCCGATCAGGCCGCCGCCGATCACGCGTTTGGTGCCCCAGCGCGCCATCAGGCGGGGGGCCAGGAAGGCAAGGAACATCACGGCGACCATCTGGACCGCCGCGCTGAGGCCGTTGAGCCAGGGATCGACCCCCTGGTGCTCCAGGACCAGCGCCAGATAGGGCAGGGTAAGCCCCATCGTCACCGTCACGGCGATGGTGCTGGCAATGCAGGCCACGATGCCGCGCAGGCGTTGTCGTTCGTTCATGTCCCCTACTCCCTGACTACGCTCTATGCCGGGGGAGGAACCGGGGCAAGTCAGGCCCTCTCATGGCAGGCATGAGGCCTTCTCATCCCAGACCTTTGCATCCCGGCGCGGCATGGGTGTATGGGACCGCCATGAACGACGATGACGCGATTCCCCAGTTCGGCACGGCCATGCCCGGACTGATCTACGGCGAGCGTCCCAGCGCCTACGGCGTGGCGGTCAACGCTGCCGGCCGGGTGCTGGTGTGCCGCCGCTCGCGCGGCCGCATCCTGCTGCCCGGCGGCGGCCTGCACGAGGGCGAATCGCCCCACCAGGCGATGACCCGCGAGGTCGCCGAGGAGACCGCCCACCGCGTCATCGAGGCCGCGCCGATCGGCCGGGCGCGCCAGTTCCACAGCCACCGCATCAGCAAGCCGCCGGTCAACAAGTTCTGCCATTTCTACGCGATCGATGTCGTCCACGACCCCCTGATCCTTTCGGAGGACGACCATCAGGCGGTCTGGCTCTCGCCCCACGACCTGGTCTCCAGCCTGACCTTCGAGAGCCATCGCTGGGCGCTGGAGCAACACTTCCGTCAGCGCCGGCGCGGCTAGAACGATCCGGCAGGCATTGCCGGGTTGCTGGCGCCCGTGCGCCGGGGCAGGCTCGTCGCCGGGCCAACGGGGATCACGACGATGCGCAAGAGAACGCTGGGCGGGTATGCCGACAACATCTCGGTGGAGCCGGGCGGCACCATCCGGTTCATGGTGAGCTGCGACGAGGGTCCCGACAGCTTCCGTGCCGGCCTGGTGCGCCTGATCTCGGGCGACGACCAGCCGGGCGGCCCGGGCTACCGGGACGAACCCCTGGACGTCGCCGCGAACGGCAGCTACCCGGCGCGCCACCAGCCGGTCTATCCCGGCAGCTACGGCATGCTGGCCCACCACCCTGCCTTCGACAGCATCGAGAGTTTCACCCTGCAGGTGCTGTTCTGGCCGACGACGCCGCAGGCGCCCTGGAAGTCGATCGTCTCCAAGTTCGACGAATCGAGCGAATTCGGCTTCGGCCTGTTCACCAACGGCGACGGGCACGCCTGTTTCTTCGTCGGCGACGGGCAGGACCACACGACCGTCCATGCGGTGGCACCCGAGCCGCTGATCGCGCGCCAGTGGTACCTGCTCGCGGGCAGCTGGAATGCGCAGACCAAGGAGATCCGCATCGTGCAGCGCATGGTGCATCCGGTGGCGACGATCCCGGCGCGCTGCGAGGAAAGCGCCGATGCCTCGGCGGTCAGCGACGTGCGCAATGCCGGCGCGGCCTTTTTGGCCGGGGCCTACAACAACCGCAATGCGGCCGGCTGGTTCCCCGGCGGCCACGTCAACGGCAAGCTGGAGCGACCGGTGCTGACGCACGGCCTGCTTTCGGATGACGAAGTCCTCTCCCTCTGCGCCGGCCCCGTGCCCGGCGCGCTGAAGAAACGCGTGGTGCTCGCCTGGAACTTCGCCATCGAAATCGCCACGGACCGGCTGGCCGACATCTCCGGCCACGGCCTCGACGGTATTGCCGTCAACCTGCCGATGCGCGCCAAGACCGGCCATAACTGGGACGGCAGCCAGCACCGCTGGACCGACGATCCCGAGCAGTGGGGCGCGATCCACGTCGTCGAGGATGCGCTCTACGACTGCGGCTGGCAGGCCGATGTCGAGGCCGTGATCCCGCCCGGCACCAGGAGCGGCCTCTATGCGGCGAAGCTGGAGCGCGAGGGCAGCGAACCCTGTTTCATCCCCTTCGTCGTGCGCCCGCCGAAGGGCAGGACCAGCGCGCCGCTCTGCGTCGTCTTCCCCGATGCCAGCTACCTGGCCTACGCCAACATCGAGGAGAACTTCGATGCCGGGCTCGACTACCAGTTCAACCGCGTCGCCCGCCTGGGCGTCGACGACTTCTACCAGAACGCCCACCCCGAATACGGCGTCTCGATGTACGGCTTCCACGCCGACGGCACCGGGCCGCACTACAACTCGCGCCTACGCCCGGTTGCCAACCTGTCGCCGACGCATGAGTCGCTCTGGCAGCTTTCGGCCGACATGCACCTGATCGCCTGGCTCGAACACGCCGGCATCGCCTGGGACATGATCTGCGACGAGGACATCGACCGCGAGGGCGCCGACCTGCTGGCGCAATGGCCCTGCGTCATGACGATGAGCCATCCCGAATACACCTCGACGCGCATGCACGATGCCTACACCGGCTTCTGCGCGCGCGGCGGGCGGCTGATGTACATGGGCGGCAACGGCTTCTACTGGCGCGTCGCCTATCGCGACGACAAACCCGGAGCCATCGAGATGCGCCGCGCCGAGGACGGCATGCGCAGCTGGATCGCCGAACCGGGCGAATACTACATGAGCTTCACCGGCGAGATGGGCGGCCTGTGGTGGCGCGCCGGGCGCACGCCGCAGTCGCTGGTCGGCAACGGCTTCATCGCCCAGGGCTTCGACGTCTCCAGCCCCTACCGGCGCAATCCCGAAAGCCGCGATCCGCGGGCGGCCTGGATATTCGAGGGCATCGAAGGCGACATCGTCGGCGACTTCGGCCTGCTGGGCGGCGGTGCCGCCGGCTGGGAACTCGATGCCGCCGATCCCCAGCGCGGCACGCCGCCCCATGCGCTGGCCATCGCCAGTTCCTTCGACCACAGCGATGCCGTGCTCTTCGTCGTCGAGGAGATCGGCCACATGCATCCGATGATCTCGGGCTCCCTGCAGCCCGCGATCAAGGCCGACATGATGTTCTTCGAGACGGCAAACGGCGGGGCGGTCTTTTCCACCGGTTCGATCGCCTATGTCTCGGCCCTGCCCTGCAACGGCTTCGACAACAACATCGCAAGGCTGACGGCCAACGTGGTGCGACGCTTCTGCGATCCCGCGCCGTTTCCCGTGACCGCGTGAGGGCCCTGGCCGCCACGTTCGGCCTCGCGCTGCTGGTCGCGCTGCCGACCGTCGTCCATGCCGCCGGCGGCATGGACGACGACGATGAGGCCGCGACGTTCAACGACGTCCTGCTCTTTGCCGAGGTCTACGACTACGCCTTCGGCGGGCCGGCCACGAGCCTGGGCCTGACCTGCGCCGGGACGATGGGCACCGCCGATCCGCTCGACGGCAAGGAGCGCAGCGCGCTCAACGCCCTGTACGGGGCACCGACGCCCGACTGGCAGGGTTTCGTGCCGCTGTCCGAATGTACGGCCCTGCGGGCGGGGGCCAACCCGGACGGCCCGGGCTTCACGGAACTGGTCAACACCGGCACACCGGAAGCCTTCGCCGGGCGCGAGGGCGTGTATCTCTTCACCATGACGCGCTTCTGCGGCATCGGCTGCGGCAGCGTCGACCACATGACGGTGATCGAGGAAGCCGACGGCTACCGCCCGATCTGGGGCATCCCCCGCATCGACGCCTCCGGCGA
>JAQCLG010000071.1 GCA_027592745.1 Pseudomonadota bacterium
GCAGCAAAGATCGGCATCTTGCCGGGTTTCAGGCTGTTCGGGCGTCCCGGCCGCGGGTCGAAGTTCTGCATGCCGTTGTTGAGCACCACGCCGGTGCCGGGGCAGTAGACCAGGCTGCCGTGGCCGCCCGAGATGCTGGTGCACAGCGCCGCCATGTTGCCCTCTCCGTCCACCGTGGCGACCTGGGTCGTGCCGGCGAGCTTGGGCGGCCAGGGCGCCTGGTCGAGGTGGGCCGGGCTGTCGGCCTCGCCGATCCCCAGGGTCCGCGGGTCGACCGGCGCCACCGGGCGCGCCATCGCCCGTTCCATGGCGATGTCGCGGGCGCGTTTGCGCGCAAACTCGGCAGAACAGAGCGCCTGCACCGGGGCCTCCTCGGTATCGGGGTCGCCGTACCAGCGGATGGTGTCGGAAAAGGCCACCCCTAAGCACTCGGCCATGACGTGCCGGTAGTCGGCGCTGTCGGGGCCCATCGCCGCAAGGTCGAAGGTCTCCAGCAGGTTGAGCAGTTCGTAGATCGTCGGGCAGTAGCAGGAGACGTAGTCCAGCCCGGCAAACCGCCGCGGCGACTCGACCATCACCTTGGGCCGGTAGGCCGCCATGTCGGCGGCCGTCAGGATGCCGCCGCCGGCCTTCACTTCCCTCTCGATCAGCGCGGCGATCTCGCCCTCATGCAGCCCGGCCGGACCCTTGGCGGCGATCAGGCGCAGGGTGGCGGCAAGTTCAGAAAGGTCGAGGGTGTCGCCGCCGCCGAACTGGCCGGGGATGTGGGGCAGGCGGCCATGGGGCATCAGGTGGCGGCGCAGCGGCGCCATGGCGGGATCGGCCAGATGGTCGCTCTGTTCGCAGAGGTAGAGAAGCTGCGTCCAGTCCCACTTCAGCCCGGCATCGGCCTGGGCGATGGCCGGTTCCAGCACGGCTTCCCAGGTCAGGCGGCCCCAGCGCCGGTGCGTCTCGAAGAGGCCCGGCACCGCGCCCGGCACGCCGACCGAGAGATGCCCGCGCTCGGCCTTCTGCCCCCTGGTCCAGGGCGTCTCGTAGTACTTCACCGGCTTGTCGGCATCGATCTCGAACATGTCCTCGAGCACCGCGGCGGGCGCGCGCAGGTAGTGGTCGACGCTGACCATGCGGTTCTCTGATGCCACGAAGCCCGCCAGCCGCCCGTAGCCGCCGATGCCGGTGTTGGCGGGTTCGCAGACGAAGCAGGAAAACGCCGCCGCCACGATCGCGTCGAAGGCGTTGCCGCCAGCCTCCAGGATCGCCATGCCCGCCGCCGTGGCATCGGGATGGCCGGCCGAGACGACGCCCCGCTGCCCCACCGCCTCGTCGCGCTGCGCATGCCATTGGGTCGTCTTCATCGCCGCTCTCTCCCCTTGCCTTGCCGGGCCGCACCGGCGTCGAACAGTGGCGTTCCCCGCCCCGGCCCGTCAATCCGCGCCCTGGCAGGGCATGGTTGGCGCGGAGGCACGGCTGGGCGATGATCGCGCGCCGCCGGGGCAGGGGAGACGACCATGGCCGTGCTGCTGCTGACGCTCGTGACGCTGGCCTATGCCGGCTACAACATCTTCATCCGTTTCTCGGGCGGCCATGCGTCCGCGGGCGCCTCGACCACGATCCTCGCCACGCTCTGCCTGCAGGCCGGCGCCGTGCTTGTCTCGACCAGCTTCCTTGTCTTCCTGCTGATCCAGGGCGGCCACAGCTTCCGCCTGACGACGCCGGCCTATCTCTGGGCCCTGGCCGCGGGCGTCTGCATCGGCCTTGCCGAGGTAGGCTACTTCTACCTGTTCGTCGGCATCGCCGGCATCCGACCGCTGCCGGCGAGCCTGGTGGTGCCCACGGTGGTGACCGGCACGGTGGTGATCGCGCTGCTGGTCTCCTGGCTCGTCCTGCGCGAACGCCTCGGCCTCTTCCAGCTTGCCGGCGCCGGGCTGATCGTCGCCGGCATCCTCGTCATGTTCCTGGGCCGCTCCGGCGCGGCCAGGGCGTGAGCGGTCGCGGCGCGCGACCTGTCGTGCCGCAAGCCCTATGACATCAGTCGCTTCCGGGCGCCCCGGCGCAATGCTATGCAGAAACGATGTCAGAGCACGCGCCCGCCGCCGCCGCACCGCGCCCCTTCCTTGATCCCAAGGCGCGCCACCACGCCTTCGACATCCCCGGCTGGCTGCGCGTCGCGCGCGAGCGTCACGAGGGCGGCACCTTCGGCATCGTGCGCGAACTCGTGCGCCTGGCCCTGGGGCCCGGCCGCATCAAGCCCTACGAATACTTCTTCCTGTGCCTCTACGAGGGCGACCGGCTGACGCCGCAGGAGCGGCGCACGTTCATGGGCGACCGGGCGCGGGTCGTGCTGCACAAGCAGGCGATCGAAAGCGCCTGGCTGGCCGCGACCTACGACAAGCTGCTGTTCCTCTCGGCGATGAAGGGCCAGGAACTGCCCGTCCCGGCGGTGCTGGCGGTCTATGGCGGCCGCCGCCTTGCCTATTCCGCGCGCCTTGCCGACGGCCCGGCTCTGGCCGCCTGGCTGCGCGCCGGCGCGACCTTTCCCTTCTTCTCCAAGCCGGTCGAAAGCACCGGAAGCGCCGGCACCGCCTCGATCGAGGGTTACGATGCGTCAAGCGACGAACTGGTCTCGGCCGATGGCCGCCGCGTGGCGGTCGAGCAGTTCGTCGCCGAGGTCGCGCGTTACCGCGAGCGCGGCTACATCGTCCAGGAACGCATCGCCACCCATCCCGAACTCAGGCCGGTCTGCGGCCCCGGTGTCTCGGCCTGCCGCATGCTGGTCCGCGTCGAGAACGGCGTGCCCGCCCTGCACCGGGCGACCTGGAAGATCCCGGCCGGCGCCAACCTTGCCGACAACTTCTGGCGCGACGGCAACATGCTGGGCGCGATCGATCCGGCGACGGGGCAGATCACGCGCGTCGTGCGCGGCATGGCGATCGACACCACCGAAGTCGAGAACCACCCCGACACGGGCCAGCCGCTCAAGGGCCGTGTCCTGCCCGAATGGGAGGCGCTGAAGGCGGTTGCCCTGGAGGCGGCATCGACCTTTCCCGCCCTCTGGCTGCAGGGCTGGGACATCGCGATCTCCGAGCGCGGCCCGGTGATCTTCGAGGTCGAGGGCGACGGCGGCGGCGCCCAGATGACCCAGCACGCCCAGGGCCGCGGCCTGCTCGAGCCTGAGTTCGTCGCCTTCCTGGAGCGCTGGAAAAAGGCTGCTGCCGCGCGCCGCGCGCGTATCGGCGGCTGAAGGGCGCCTGATACCAAGGTGCGATGAGCCTGGCTCATCGTACCTTGGAAGCGAGCGACTGCGCGCCGCGGCCCCTGCCGCGAAAGCCAGGCCCGCGAAGCAGGCGCCGGCGATTGAGGCAGCACCATTGATCGGTTCCGATCAATGGTGCTTGGTATCAGTCCTTCTTTTTCACCGGCTTCTCGGCGACCGGACCGCCGCTCTTCTTCCAGTTGCCGAAGCCGCCTTCCAGGTGGGCGACCGGCTCCAGGCCCATGTCCTGGAGCGCCTTGGTCGCCAGCGCCGAACGCCAGGCCGAGGCGCAGTAGAAGACGAAACGCTTGCCGCTGGCGAAGACCTCCTTGTGGTAGGGGCTCTCCGGGTCGACCCAGAATTCCAGCATGCCGCGCGGCGCGTGCAGGGCGCCGGGGATCATGCCGTCGCGCTCGAGTTCGCGCACGTCGCGGATGTCGACGAACTGGACGGCGTCGTCCTCCAGCATGGCTTTGGCATCCTCGAACGGGACCGTCTCGATCTCCGCGTTGGCCGCGGCCACCATGTCCTTCACGGTCGTCTTGAGCGCCATGATCGTCTCCTGCAGTACTGTGTTCCGGCGATGCTAGCATCGCTTGGCGCAGCGTGCTCGACCCATGCTATAGGCAAGCGACAGGTTGGGATCGCGAGACGATGGCGGTGGTACTGGTAACGGGGGGCGCAGGCTACGTCGGCAGCCACGCCTGCAAGGCGCTTGCGGCGGCGGGCCACCGGTCCGTGGTCTACGACAACCTGGCCACCGGCCACCGCGACCTGGTGCGCTGGGGGCCGCTGGAGCAGGGTGACCTGCTCGATGCCGACCGCCTCGATGCCGTCCTGGCGGCACACCGGCCGGAGGCCGTGCTCCACTTTGCCGCGCTCTCGGTCGTCGGCGATTCCGTGCGCGAACCCGAACGCTACCGGCGCAACAACGTCGAGGGTTCGCTCGCCCTGATCGGGGCCATGGAGCGCCATGGCGTGCGCCGCATGATCTTCTCCAGCACCGCGGCGGTCTACGGCATCCCGCAGCGGCTGCCGATCACCGAGGACGCCCCGCTCGCGCCGATCAACCCCTATGGCGAGACCAAGGCCGAGATCGAACGGGCGCTCGCCGCCTCGGGGCTGGCCTGGACCGCACTGCGCTACTTCAATGCCGCCGGGGCCGATCCCGAAGGCGAGATCGGCGAGCACCACCAGACCGAGACCCATCTCATCCCCATCGTGCTGCATGTCGCGCTCGGCCTGCGCCCCGCGATCGCGATCTTCGGCGACGACTACGACACGCCGGACGGCACCTGCGTGCGCGACTACATCCATGTCAGCGACCTGGCCGATGCCCATGTCCGCGCCCTGGCCCGGCTCGAAGGCGGCGGTACCAGCGGCCCCTTCAACCTGGGCACCGGCCGGGGCACCTCGGTGCAGGAGGTCGTCGATCTGGCGCGTACCGTCACCGGCCATGCCATCCCCGTGGAACACGAACCGCGCCGCCCCGGCGACCCGCCGGTGCTGGTCTGCTCGAACGAGGCGGCCCGTGCCGCCCTGGGCTGGCAGCCGCGCCACGATGCCGCGACCCAGGTCGCCGATGCCTGGCGCTGGCACCGCCGCCGCTTCGGCGCCTGATCGTTCGGCGGCGTGTCGACACGCACCGCCCAGGCTCTAGAATTCCCGCGCAACGAGGGGTGATGCCATGACCGATCTGGCGCTGTGTTACATGTCCGCGACCGAAGCCCTGGGCCGCTACCGCGACGGCAGCCTGTCGCCGCTGGAGGCGACCAAGGCGCATCTTGCCCGGCTCGATGCGGTGGAGCCGGCGATCAACGCCTTCATGACGCGCGACCACGACAGCGCGCTGGAGGAGGCGGCCGCCTCGGAGGCGCGCTGGGCCAGGGCTGCGCCGCTCGGGCCGCTCGACGGCGTGACGGTGACGGTCAAGGACCTCATCCCGCAGAAGGGCCGGCCGATGCGCAACGGCTCGGCGACCAGCAGCGAGGCGCCGGTCGATGCCGATGCGCCCTGCGTCGCGCGCCTGCGCGAGGCAGGCTGCGTCTTCCTCGGCAAGACGACCAGCCCCGAGTTCGGCTGGAAGGGCATCACCGACGGCCCGCTCTTTGGCTACACCCGTAATCCCTGGAACCTGGCCCATTCGCCGGGCGGCAGTTCGGGCGGGGCGGCCGCCTCGCTGGCCGCCGGCGTCGGCCACCTGGCCCTGGGCAACGACGGCGGCGGCTCGATCCGCATCCCGGCGGGCTACTCCGGGCTCTACGGCCTCAAGCCGACCTTCGGGCGTGTGCCCGACCATCCCCGCGAGGGCGCCTTCTGCATGACCTCGACCGAGGGACCCATCACGCGCGGCGTCGAGGATGCCGCGCTGATGCTCAACACGCTGGCGCGGCCCGACGCCGGCGACTGGTATGCCCTGCCCTGGGAGGATCGCGACTGGAGCGCGGGCATCGAGGATGGCGTTGCCGGCCTGCGGATCGCCTATGCCCCCGATCTGGGCGGGGCGGTGGTCGCCGACGAGGTCCGCGCGGCGGTCGACGAGGCCGTCGCGACCTTTGCCGCGATGGGCGCGACGGTCGAGGAGGTCGGCCCCGTGTTCGATCCCCTGGAAGGACCGATGACGCCGCTCTGGCTCGCCGGTTTCGCCGCCACGCTGCGCGGCGTGCCGGAGGAGAAGCGCGCGTTGCTCGACCCGCGCTTCCGCGAGGTTGCCGAGTGCGGTCTGGACGTGACGCTGGAGCAGTATCACGGCTCGATCCTGCACCGCGACCGCCTGGGTTCGGCGATGGGGCGCTTCCACGAACGCCACGACCTGCTGCTGACGCCGACCCTGCCGACCACGGCGCCGGCGGTCGAGACGCCCTACCACTCCCAGGGGTTCCACCGCTGGAACCACGCCGTGCCCTTCACCGTGCCGTTTAACCTGACCGGCCAGCCCGGCGCCTCGATTCCCTGCGGCCTCAGCGCCGCAGGCCTGCCGATTGGGCTGCAGATCGTCGCGGCGAAATACCGAGAGGACCTGGTGCTGCTCGCCAGCCGCGCCTACGAGCGCAGCCGGACCTGGGCCTGGCCGCAGGGCGCGGTCGAGCGCGCGCTTGCCGCGGGAGTACCCGGCGCCCACTGAACCGCGCGGCCCGGCGCCGCGTATCAGGGGCATGAAACCACGTCTTGCCCGCCGCAGCCTGCTCGGCCTGCTGGCAGCCCTGCCCGTGGCGGGCCTTGCCGGGGCCTGTTCGCGCGCCGATCTGCTCAACGCCCTGGTACCGCGTGGCGGTTACACGCGGACCCGGGACATCGCCTATGGCCAGGGCCCGCGCCGCAAGCTCGACCTTTACCGGCCCGAGGGACCGGGGCCGTTGCCCGTGGTGGTGTTCTTCTACGGCGGCGGCTGGGATTCGGGCGATCGCGGCGACTATCTCTTCGTCGGCCAGCGCCTTGCCGCCGCGGGGTACCTGACCGTCATCCCCGACTACCGGCTCCACCCCGAGGTCGCCTTTCCGGCCTTTCTCGACGACTGCGCCCTGGCCGTCGCATGGGCCGGCGACCATGCCGCCGGGCACGGCGGCGATGCCGGCAGAATGGCGCTGATGGGACATTCGGCGGGGGCCTACAACGCCATGATGCTGGCGCTCGATCCACGTTATCTCGATGCCGCGGGCTGGCCGGCCTCGCGCATCTGCGGCGTCGTCGGACTGGCCGGTCCCTACGACTTCCGCCCCTTCGACACGGCGCGCCTGCAGGGTGTCTTCGGGACCTGGCCCGATGCCGATGCGACGCAGCCGGTCAGCTTTGCCCGTGCCGCCGCGCCGCCCCTGCTGCTGGCCACCGGCACCGACGACGACATCGTCCTGCCGCGCAACACACGCAACCTCGCCCGCGCGATGGAGCAGAAGGGTGGGGCGATCACGGTCGCCACCTACGACGGCATGGGCCATATCGCCATCGTCGCCGCCCTGGCCGAACCGATTCCGGGCAGCGACGCGGTGTTCAGCGACGTCCTTGCCTTCCTCGCAGCGATCGGGATGCCTGGCGCGCCATCCTGAGGCACGCCGGCGCGCGCCGATCCTGGAAAGCGACGGCAGCCTCAGTGTGCGGCTGAAGGGCTCACGCCGTCGCGCTTCAGTTGCGGATGCCGCGCAGGCGTTCGGTGCGCCGCCGCAGCAGTTCCATGGTCACCATCAGCAGGATGGAGAACAGGATCAGCATGGTCGCCACGGCCGTGATGGTCGGTGAAAGCAGCTCGCGGATGCCGCTCCACATGCGCCGCGGCAGGGTGTGCTCTTCGGCGCCCGCAAGGAAGATCGCCACCACCAGCTCGTCCCAGGAGGTGATGAAGGCAAAAAGCGCGCCCGAGACGACACCCGGCAGGATCATCGGCAGGGTGACCTTGAAGAACACCCGAAAGGGGTTGGCGCCGAGGCTGGCGCCGGCGCGCACCAGGTTGTGGTCGAAACCGACCAGGGTCGCCGAGACGGTGATGACGACGAAGGGCACGCCCAGGGCGGCATGGGCGAGCACCAGTCCGGTCAGCGTGCTCGACAGGCCGATCGAGGCGTAGAAGTAGAACATGCCCGCGGCGGTGATCACGATCGGGATGATGATCGGCGAGATCAGAATCGCCATCATGGCGGTCTTGCCGCGGAAGTCGGCACGGTTGAGGCCGAGTGCGGCCAGCGTGCCCAGGGTGGTCGCCACCAAGGTGGCGAAGACGCCGACGATGATGCTGTTCTTCAGGCCCAGCAGCCACTGGTCGCTGGTGAAGAACTCCTCGTACCAGCGCAGGCTGTAGCCCTCCATCGGATAGGAAAAGTAGGGCACCGAATTGAAGCTGAGCGGCATGATGACGAAGATCGGCACCAGCAGGTACAGGAAGATCGCCGTGCACAGAACGATAAAGAAGTAGTGCCAGACGCGCTGGACGGGGCTCGCATAAATGGGGAGGGCCATCGCTCTATCCCAGTCGCAGTTTGTCGAAGCCGACAAAGCGGTTGTAGATGAAGAAAAACACCAAGGTCAGCAGCAGCAGGATCATGCTGAGCGCCGCGGCCAGGCCCCAGTTCAGGGTGGAGCTCATGTTCTCGACGATCCAGAAGCTGATCATCTGGTCCTGGGGACCGCCGACCAGAGCGGGCGTGATGTAGTAGCCCAGCGACAGGATGAAGACGAGCAGGGTGCCGGCGCCGATGCCCGGCAGGCACTGCGGCAGGTAGACCTTCAGGAAGGCCTTCCAGCGGTGAGCGCCCAGGGATTCGGCCGCGCGCATGTGCCAGGGATTGATGCCCTTCATGACGCTGAAGATCGGCAGGATCATGAACGGCAGCAGGATGTGCACCATGGCGACATAGACGCCGAAGCGGTTGCGGATGAGTTCCAGCGGCTCGTTCCACAGACCCAGCCATATGCCGGTGTCGTTGATCAGGCCCTGGTTCTGCAGCAGCACGATCCACGCGGTCGTGCGTACCAGCAGCGAGGTCCAGAACGGCAGCAGCACGAGGATCAGCAGCAGGTTGCTCCTGGATGTCGGCAGGGTCGCCAGCAGATAGGCGATCGGCAGGCCGAGCACGAAACAGATAAGTGTCACGGCAACACTGATCTCCAGGGTGCGGAGCAGCACATCGACATAGATCGACTGGGTGGAGGGGCGCATCACGATGTCGCCATCGGCATCCCTCTGGCGGTCGAGCGCCCACAGCGCGTAGTAGTCGGAAAGCGGCCCGACGGCATCCTTGATCGCGCGCCAGTAGGCCGGGTCGCCCCAGTCCTTGTCGATCGCGATGAAGGCGTCGAGAATCTGGTCGGCGGGGACGCCGGCCAGATCGTCCTCGGCCTTGCGCCCGGTCTTCTTCAGCATCGACTTGAAGCCGCTCAGCGAATAGTTGAGGCGCCGCGTCGCGCTGCCCAGGGTCTTGTTCTCCTCGGCGACGACCAGTTCCTGCGCAAAGACCTGCATGGCCTCGGGCGGCGGGAAGCCCTCGCCGTCCCAGGCCTTGAACGCTTCCACGGTCAGGGGCAGCGCCTTGGAGACCTCGAGATCCTCAACACTCAGCTTGAGCAGGGAGACAATGGGGATGACGAAGCTCACCATCAGGAACACGAACATCGGTGCGATCAGGGCCAGTGCCCACACCTTGCGCATCCGCTCGGCACGCCGCAGCCGGGACTTCAGCGTGTTGTTGCCTGCCAGAAATGCAGACTCTGTAGAGTCGGCGGTCGCGGTCATGTCGATCGTGCCGTGTGTTGTGAAAAGGTCCTAAAGAAAGCCCGGCGGGCACGGTGGCCCGCCGGGTGTATTCCAGATCAGCTGGCCTTCCAGACGGCCCACCTCTCCTCGAGATCCTCGATGTGATCGGCGATCCACTCGGCATCCGCCCAATAGGCGTTGGTCAGGTTGGCCGAAGCGGTCGGCAGGTCCTTCAGAACGTCGGGCGCGATCAGGGCAGCGGCCTCCTCGGTCGTGGGACCGTAGGCGATGTGCTGCGACTGACGGGCCATGACCTCAGGACGGCTGGCGTATTCGATGAACTTCATGCCGGCCTCGGCATTGGGATGACCGGCCGGGATCGCCCAAACGTCGTAGTCGACCTTCTGGCCGTCCCACACGATGACGAAGTTCTTACCTTCCTGGACGTTGGCGTTGTAGATGCGGCCGTTCCAGGCGGTGGTCATCACGACTTCGCCGTCAGCCAGGAGCTGGGGCGCCATGGCGCCGGTCTCCCAGTAGACGAGCTGGTCCTTGTTGGGCTCCAGGAATGCGGTCGCCTCCGCGAAAGCCTCGTCCGTGTTCTCCTGGTAGTAGGCCTGAGCCTCCACGGCGGTCATGCCCTTGGCGGCCATCAGGGCCATTTCGATGGTGTGGCTCACGCCCGTGTAGATGGCGCGCTTGCCGGGGAACTTCTCGAAGTCGAAGAAGTCGGCAACGGTCTGGGGCGCCGTGGCGGGGTCGGGATAGGTGTCGCCGTTATAGGCGTAGATCGTGCCGTAGGAGATCGTGCCAACAGCGCAATCGAACGCGGAGCCCGGGAAGAAGCGATCCTTGCCACCCAGCATGTCCCAGTCGAGTTCTTCGAGCAGGCCCTCGTCGCATGCGGCCAGAGACGTGCCGACGTCGGCATCGAGGACTTCCCACTTGTAGTCGCCGGTCTCGACCTGGATGCGAATCTCGGAGACGGCGCCGCCCCACTCGTCCTCGAGCACGGTCATGCCGATGTCCTTCAGCGCGGGCTTGTAGTAGGCCTCGCGCTGGCTCATCGAGTAGGCACCGCCCCACGAGGCGGCCGTGATGGTGTCCTGCGCGGAAACCGGACCGGTTCCGGCGACACCTGCCAGGACGACGCCACCAAGCGCCGCCAGGCTTCCCTTCCAGTAACAATTCATGATTGCTCGTCTCCCATGTTGCGGTTGGTTCAGGTCCCGGATGCTGTTTTCGGCAACGCGCCGTTTCATGTCCGGGGCGGCGGGACCGACCGCACGGTCCCTGCATCTGCTTTGGCCATCAGGCCGCGTCGAGCGCCCGGCAGTCTTCCGAGCGCCAGCCGACGCTGATCTTCGAACCCGTGTCGAGCGCCACGTGACTGGCGCCGCGGGGAACCTTGATGACGAAGTTGTTGTTGCCGCAGACGTCGACGCGCACGCGGGTGTGGTCGCCCATGTAGATGAGCTCCTCGATGCGCGCCTCGAAGATGTTGTCGCAGGCGCCCGGCGCCGGCGCCAGGTAGATCGCCTCGGGCCGCAGCGAGAGCGAGGTGCGCCCGCCATGGCCCTCGATGTTGACGGCCAGGGCGTTGACGATGTCGCCGCTGTCGAGTGCCACCTTGCACTGCTTGCCCTGCTGCTCCTTGACGACACCCGCGAAGCGGTTGTTCTCGCCGATGAACTGGGCAACGAAGGCGTTCTGGGGCTTCTCGTAGAGTTCCTCGGGGCTTGCGAGCTGCTGGATCCTGCCGTCGTTGAAGACCGCGATGCGGTTCGACATCGTCAGTGCCTCGCTCTGGTCGTGGGTGACGTAGACCACCGTGACGCCGAGGTTCTCATGAATATGCTTGATCTCGATCTGCATCTGCTCGCGCAGCTTCTTGTCGAGGGCGCCCAGCGGTTCGTCCATCAGCACCAGGCTGGGCTCGAAGACGAGCGCGCGGGCCAGTGCCACGCGCTGCTGCTGGCCGCCCGAAAGCTGGCCCGGCCGGCGCCCGCCGTAGGCGCCGAGTTCGACCATCTCCAGGGCGCGCTTGATCTTGGTTTCCTGCTCGTTCTTGGCCATGCGGCGGGCCTGCAGCGGAAACGCCAGGTTCTCGGCGACCGTCATGTGGGGGAAGAGCGCGTAGTTCTGGAACACCATGCCGATGCCGCGCTTGTGCGGCGGCGTCGAACGCAGCGACTGGCCTTCCAGGATGATCTCGCCGTGGGTCGGCGTCTCGAAGCCGGCGAGCATGAGCAGTGTCGTGGTCTTGCCCGAACCCGACGGCCCCAGCAGCGTCAGGAACTCGCCGCGCTCGATGTCGAGGTTGAGGTCCTTCACGACCAGAATTTCACCATCGTACGTCTTCTGGACGTCGGTGAAACGAACAGTGAAATCCGTCGAATCCGTCGACGGTCGGTCTTGCCCAACCTCGGCCATATGTCTTGCCCATGCCCCGTAGCAGACTATGTTTTTTTCGGTGGGCTGAACCCACCTTGTCGGAAATCAGTGGCATCTCGGTCGCGCCCCTGTCAACAAGAAGCACTCCCCTGCCCTCGACTCCAAACGCCTTGACACCATATTGCGCGCCAGACAGGCATGACTGCCGCTTTTTTTGCGCGCTGTGAGCAAGGCGATCCGAACCTCGGCCGGCGCGGAAACGAATCGGTGGGCGATGCCGGGGCTCACCTGTGGATGAGGGTTGGGATGAGGGCTGGCATGACGTCGAGCATCGCAACGGCCTGGCACCGGCTGGCGGCCATCGTCTTGGCGATCCCGCTCCTGGGGCCTCTGCCCGCCCTTGCGCAGGAAGAAACATCGCTCCTGCCGTTCACCGCGGACCAGGCCATTGCCGCGGCGACGGCCTCCGGACTCCTCGATGGCGCCGATTTCCAGGCGGTCGATGATCCCTATGTCGGCCCCATCGTGGTCGGCAGGCCTGCGGCTGAGGATGGCGTGGCGGTCAGTGTCCTGCTGATGGGTCCAGGCGAATCTCCCTATCAGGTTCAGATCGTGCTGCAGAAACCCTGGGGCGATCTGGCTGCCAAGATGACCCTTGCGGGCAACATCCTCGCGCTGGTCGGCGCCATGCCGGAACCCAATCCCGCGGTTGCGGCCGCAGAGAAGTTCTCCGGGCTCCCGCGCCAGGCCCAATGGGCCGTCGGGCTACTCACGGAGGCCTGGGCCGGCTGGCCGGGCAGCACCGTGCGCCAGGTCCGCGTCGTCGACGGCGTGGCGATCATCGCCGAGGGATATCCGCCCGACTACTGGGTGCTGACGCTGGCGCCCGACCGCGGCTACGCCGATGCCACCTGGCCCGGCCTCGATCCGGCCGCCGATACGCCGGCCGTGGCGCAGGCGCGCCTGGCCATCCGCAGCGGCGATTATACCGGCGCCCACGCCCTGCTGCGCGATCCTGCGCTGGAGGACGATGCGGCGGCCCAGAGCCTGCTGGGCGACATGTTCCGCTTCGGCCGCCTGGGGCAGGCCGACCAGCAGATCGCGGCCAACTATTACCTCAGGGCCGGGCGGGTGCGGTATCCGCCGGCGGTCTATGCCCTGGCGACCATGGCCAACGAGGGTTACGGCGTCTTGACCCTCGATGCCCTGCGTTACCCCCTGCTCATCATCGCCGCCGAGAACGACAGCGCCGACGCGCTGTTCATGCTCTCGGACAAGGAGGAGGGCGTCTTCTTCCAGCGTCCCGAGGGTGTCGGCCCGGTCGAACAGGTCGAGATGGCCGCGCGCCTCGGCCTGCTGGCCGCCCAGGTCGACCTCGCCAGCCGCTACGCCCGCGGCGAGGGCATCGATCCCGATCCGGTCGCTGCCTATGCCTGGGCCCTTGTCGCGCTAGACAACACCGAGCCCGGCGTCGACTGGATCCGCAGCCGCGAACTGGCCGACACCTACAGCCAGGGCCTCACGGGCAAGCAGCGCGCCGACGCGCACGAACTGGCGGCCCGCCTCATCGCGGAGATCGACGGCTAGACGACGTGCAGCTGGCGCGGTGCGTCGGTCAGCACCTCGCAGCCGGTCTCGGTCACCAGCACGGTCTCGGAAAAGCCCATGTTGCCTTCGCCGCGGAAGCCGGCCATCGGCACCAGGTGGAAGGTCATGCCCGGTTCCAGGGGCCGTTCGTTGCCCTCGGCGATGTCGTTGACGAGACCCTCGCCCCAGCCGGGTGCGAAGGCGACACCCATGGAGTAGCCCGCCCGGTGGCGGAAGTCCTCGCCGATGCCGCCCCTGGCCATGACGCCGCGCCCGGCGCGGTCGACCTCCTGCGAGGTCGCGCCCGGTTTGATGGTATCGATCATGGCTTCCAGGGCGGCGATCGAGACCGCCGCGCGGTCGGCCGCGACGTTGGACGGCGCGCCGATCGAGGCCATGCGCATGTGCGAGCCCGAGTAGCGCTTGTAGCAGCCGCCGACCTCGAAATAGACCGTGTGGCCGGGTTCGATCACGGCCCGTTCGGGCAGCATGTGGGTCACGGCAGAGCGCGGCCCGGTGACGACATAGGGCCCGCCCGCGGGATGTTCGCCGCCCTCGTGCATCAGCGTCTGGTAGATGGTGCCCGCGACCTGGTTTTCGGTCAGGCCCGGCGCAAGCGCGGCAAGGCCCGCCTTCACCCCGGCCGAGGCGATGCGCGCGGCCTCGCGGATGCAGGCGATCTCAGGCGCCGACTTGATGCGCCGGGCATCCTCCAGGATGTGGCCCGCGGCGACGGTCGCCTTGCGCCCCCAGCGCTCGCGCACCGCGTCGAGAATGCGCGGCGGCAGCCAGAAGCCGCGCTCCTCGTAGCCGATGCGCGTCACCTTCGCGCCGGTGGCGTCGAATCCCTCCAGGGTCCTCGTCACCTCGTCCTGGCCCATGAAGACCGTCAGCCCGGTCTTGATCCAGGAGAGCGCCCGCACGCATTCGTGCTCCAGCTTGCTGGTCACGAACTGGGGCGTGCCCTCCAGCGGCAGCAGGAGGATCTGGTAGACGTAATAGCCGGTCGTGCGGTAGCCGGTGAGCCAGTAGATGTTCTCCGGGCTCGTCACCATCAGCAGGTCGATGCCGGCCTCGCCCATCGCCGCCTTCACGCGCGCCATACGCGCCTCGTACTCCTCCAGCGCGAAGGGCAGGCCGAAGGGGAAATCGTCGTCCCAGTCCCGTGTTGTCATGTGTGCTTGTCCTCCATGCGAACAAGCTAGCATGATGCGCCGGCGCCGAGATATTGAATCGGCATTCAAACCGGCCACGGAACGTCGATGACCCTCAACTACCGCCAGCACACGCTCGACCACTGCCAGCCCCAGATGGAGGTGCCGTTTTCCATCGCCGAGTACCGCGACAGGCTCGACCGGGTGAGGGCGCGCATGGCGGCCGACGGCATCGACCTGCTCTGGGTGCAGGCGCCGGAGGGGCAGTGCTGGCTCTCAGGCTACCAGGCCGAGTGGTACATGGCCCAGAGCCCGATGAAATGGCCGCCCTGCAGCGGCATCGCGGTCCATGTCGACCACGACCGTTTCATCCACTTCGACACCGTGGGCGAGGTCGTGATGTCGCGTTACGCCACGGTCTCGACCGACACGCGCATCTTTCCGGCCAGCGACCCGATCAAGCGGCGTGACGGCATCGCCTTCATCATGGACGAACTCAAGGCCTCGGGCTGGCTGAAGCCGGGCACCCGCGTCGGCCAGGAGCTGTGGTCCTACCGGCCCAACCCGGCGGTCAGCCAGCGCTTCCGCGAGGCCTTCGAGGGGGCCGGCGGCACGGTCTCGGACGCCTCGCTGATCCTGCGCGAACTCCGCGGCAGGAAGTCGCCGGCCGAGATCGCCTGCATCGAACGGGCCGGCGCCATCGCCGACGTCGGCATCCGCGCCGTGCGCGAGGCGCTGTATGCCGGGGCGACGGAGCTGGAAATCTACGGCCACATGGTCGCCGCCATGGCCGCGGCCGGCGGCGAGAACCCGGGCATCACGATGCCGGTGCTCTCTGGCCCGAAGTCCAACTGCGGCCATGCCCTGGCCAGCCGAAAGGCGATCCTGCCCGGCGAAAACGTCAACATCGACCTGTGCGGCGTCTTCAACCGCTACCACGCCAACATGGCGCGTTCCTACTGGATGGGCACGCCGCCCGACCACATCGCGGCCTATTACGAGAAGATCGCCGGCATCTTCGATGCCATCCGGCCGGTGCTGCGCACCGGCATGCCGGTCGCCGAACTCAACAGGGTGAGCCAGGAGTATTTCCGCGAGCACGACCTGTGGGACAACGGCGCCTGGCTGGGCGGCTACGAAATGGGCATCGCCTTCCCGCCCGACTGGGTCGGGCACTACTATTTCGAATACGCCGACCTGGAGACGAGCGACGTCTTCGAGGCCGGCACGGCGGTCAACTTCGAGGCGGTGTTCTACATGCCCGACATGGCCGGCATCACCCATCTCATCGACACCATCGTCTTCAAGGAGGATGCTGCCGTGTTGCTGAGCCAGGAGCCCTACGGGCTCTCGACGATCGCGCTCTGAGGAGAGACGCAACCATGACCCAGATAACCCTCGACCAGATTCTCGACGACCTCGGCGCGTATCTGACGACGCCGGACGATGAATGCCTGTCGCTACCGCCCCAGGCCTATGTCAGCCCCGAGCTGCTCGACCTGGAGATTCGCGAGATTTTCGAGAAGTCCTGGCTCTGCGTCGGGCGCGAGGAATACGTGCCCAACGGCGGCGACTACTTCACCATCGACGTCATGGGCGAGCCGGTGATCATTGTGCGCGGTACCGACGGCAAGGTCCGCGCGCTGAACTCCGCCTGCCGCCACCGCTTCATGCCGGTGGTCCAGGACAAGGGCAATGCCAAGCGCTTCACCTGCCCCTACCACGCCTGGACCTACGCCACGGACGGCCGCCTGATCGGCGCGCCGCACATGGAAGGGAGCAAGGTCTTCGACAGGAAGGCCTGCGGCCTGCCGGAATACCGGCTGGAGGCCTGGATGGGCTTCCTCTTCATCAACCTCGACGACGATGCCGCACCCCTGCAGCCGGTCATGGCCTCGATGGAAGCGGCGACGAAGAACTACCGCATCGGCGACCAGACCGAGGTCTTCCACTACGAGCGGGTCTGGGAGGGCAACTGGAAGCTCTCGGCCGAGAACTCGATGGAATACTACCACCACATCGCGCTGCACGCCGACACGGTCGGCATCCAGATGCCGGCCAAGGGCACCTACATCCCGACCAGCCCGGCGACCGATGCGACCTTCACCCACGAGCGCTGCTCCATGGGCGAGGAATACATCGGCGGCAAGGACCACCCGATGAACCCCAAGGGCGACCTTTCGGGCCTGACCCAGGAGGAACTGACCACGGGCTACATGGTCTACGTCTTCCCGGCCTTCACCATGGCCATGCGCCCGGGCACCAACAACTGGCTGTCGTTCCGGCCCGAGGGCGTCGACAAGACCAGGATCCTGGGCGGCTACCTGCTGTGGAAGGAGATCGCGAACGAGGACCCGGCGCTCGCAAAGGCGCGCGCCGACATGATCGAGCTGGTCAACCAGGAGGATTCGCTGGCGACCAGCGAACTCAACAAGACCGTGCATTCGCGCAAGGCCGCGCGCGGCCCGCTCTCGCATTTCGAGGGCACGGTCGCCCAGTTCGCCCGTTACCTCGCGCGTACCCTGGCCGCCGACCGCGCGCCTGCCCAGCGGGTCGCGGCGGAGTAGGGCGGTGACGCCCCAGCTCGATGCCCTGCTCGACACCCTCGCGGCCTATCCCGCAACCGACGATGCCGCCTGTTTCACGCTGCCGCCCGCGGCCTACACCGATCCCGATCTCTACGCCCTGGAGGTCGAGCGCATCTTCCGGCGCGAGTGGCTGATCGTCGGGCGCACCAGCGACGTCGCCCGGCCCGGCGACTGGTTCACCATCGACGTGCTCGACGACCCCATCCTGGTGGTGCGCGGCACGGATGGGCAGGTGCGGGCCTTCTCCAACGTCTGCCGCCACCGCTACATGCCGGTGGCACTGGAGAAGAAGGGCAACGACCGGCGTTTCGTCTGCGCCTACCACGGCTGGGTCTACGGCACCGACGGGCGGCTGGTCGCCGCCCCGCTGATGGAAGGTTCGCTCGGCTTTGACAGGGCGCGCTGCGGCCTGCCGCAGTACCGCCTGGAGCAGTGGCAGGGGTTCCTCTTTATCAACCTCGACGACGATGCCGCCCCGCTCGCCCCCCAGATGGCCGAGGCCGACGCAAGGCTGGAGAGCTACCGCAGTGCCGAACTGGTCACCGGCCTTGCCTACGACACGATCTGGGAAGGCAACTGGAAGCTCGCGACTGAAAACGGCATGGAATACTACCACCACATGGGGCTGCACGGCCGCACGCTGGAGGCCATGCTGCCGGCCGCGGGCGCCCACATGGAGCCGGCGCCGGCCTCGGGCCGGTTCGCCCATTCGCGCTGCCCCTATGCTGACCGCGCCGCGGCGGCCGAACGGGTCGCGCGGCGCCACGCCAGCCGCTTCGACGAGGCCGATGCGACCTCCTCCTACGCCATGGGTCTCTTCCCCAACATCTCGCTGGCGCTGACCCCCGACAGCAACAACTGGCTCTCCTTCCTGCCCATGGGGCCGGGGCGCACGCGGGTGATCGGCGGCTACCTGCTGCCCGAGAACCTGCAGTACGGCGATCCCGAGACGGCGGCGCGCCGCAACGCCCTGATCCACGAGGTCAACGAGGAGGACGCCCAGGCGACCTGGCGCCTGCAGCAGGTCATGGCCTCCTCGAAGGCAGCCCCCGGCCCGCTCAACGTCCGCGAGGGTACGGTGGCGCAGTTCTACAAGTATCTCGGCCGCACGCTGGCCCCCGAGCGGGTCGCGGCGATGCCGGCTGCCGCGCAGTGACGGAGACACCATGAGCGAGACCCTCGACAGCCTGCTCGACACCCTCGCGGCCTATCCCGCAACCGAGGATGCGGCCTGTTTCACCCTGCCGCCTGCGGCCTATACCGACCCCGGCCTCTTCGCCCTGGAGAAGGAGCGCATCTTCAGCCGCGAATGGCTGCTGATCGGGCGCGCGAACGACATCCCCGACGCGGGCGACTGGTTCACCTTCCAGGTGCTCGACGATCCCATGCTGATCGTGCGCGGCACGGACGGGCGCATCCACGCGCTTTCCAACGTCTGCCGCCATCGCTACATGCCGGTGGCGCTGGAGGAGAGGGGCAACGACAAGCGCTTCGTCTGTGCCTATCACGGCTGGGTCTACGGCACCGACGGGCGGCTGGTGGCGGCACCCCTGATGGAGGGTTCGACCGGCTTCGAGAAGGGCCGCTGCGCCCTGCCCGAGTACCGCCTGGAGGAATGGCAGGGCTTCCTCTTCATCAACCTCGACGATGCTGCCGCGCCGCTGGCGCCCCAGCTCCGCGAGGCCGACGCCATGCTTGCCAACTACAAGACCCACGAACTCGTCACCGGCTTTGCCTACGACACGATCTGGGAAGGCAACTGGAAGCTCGCCACCGAAAACGGCATGGAGTTCTACCACCACATGGGCCTGCACGGCACGACGCTGGAAGCCGACCTCCCCGCGCGCACGGCGACGATGGATCCGGCGCCGCCCAGCGGCCGTTTCACCCACACCCGCTGCCGTTATGCGCCGCAATCGCTCGACCGCGCCGATGGCTTCGGCAACTGGCCGCGGCCACACTGCAGCTTCAGCGAACCCGAGCGCACGACCGCCTATGCCATCGGCCTCTTCCCCAACATCTCGCTGGCGATGTCGACGGCGACGCTGAACTGGCTCTCGTTCATCCCGCTGACACCGGAGCGCACGCGCGTGATCGGCGGTTTCATCGTCGCGCCGGAGATGGCGGGCGATGCCGGGGTGATGGCCGCCAGCAACGACCTCGTCTACCGCGTCAACGAGGAGGACGCCCAGGCGACGTGGCGCCTGCAGCAGGTCATGCGTTCGACCAAGGCCGCTGCGGGTCCGCTCAACGTGCGCGAGGGCACCGTGGCGCAGTTCTACAAGTACCTCGCCCGCACCCTGGAGCCCGAGCGGGCGCGTGGCATGAACGTGGCGGCCGAGTAGCCACTAAAGCGAGGAGGTAGCTTGAATGAGTTGGATTCGCTCCGCGGCGCAACAATCTCGGCATGCTGACTCTCGTCAAGCGAAGCAGGAACGAGACGAACTTGCAGCCCTACTTGCTCGCCATGAGATCCTTCTGGAAGACATGCTCAACGAGCTTCGCAAGGCGTTTGAACGAATGCCGGGAACAGAGGCGGCTCGGCTATCTGTTCGTTACCAAGCTGGGCGAGAAATCGAACTCGAAGAGTGAGTTTCACCACATCGGGTCGATGGGCGTGGCCACCCCGCAGGCGTCCTCGATCGCCTGAGCGGCGTCCAGCGCCATGTCCTCGCGGTAGCGCTGGGCGACGATCTGGACGCCCATCGGCACGCCGTCGGCGGGGTCGGTTGGCACCGCGGCGCTGGGCAGGCCGGTGAGGTTTTGGCAGAGCGTCAGGCGGTTGGCGCGCCAGAGTTCGACCGAGCGGCTGGCCGAGACCTCGTCGTCGCCCACCCTGAACGGCGCCTCGGCGCTGACCGGGCCGACGAAGACGCCGTGCTGCTCCAGGAACAGGCTCCAGTCGCGCACGACGCCGGCGCGCGCGGCGATGCCGCGCATGTAACCCTCCAGGCTCTCGTCGGGTTTGTCGTTGCCGTAGAACTCGTCCATGCCTTCCTTGTAGAAATCGAAGACGCGGTTGATCTTGTGGCTGCCGTACCTGCGGATGGCAGGCTCCATCATGACCTGGGCGTCGGCCATCAGCAGGTGCATCCACAGGCGCGCGGCCAGCATGACGTCCGGGCCGTCGACCTCGGTGATCTGGTAGCCGGCGTTGGAGAGGGCATCGCCCGCCTTCCTCACCGC
>JAQCLG010000072.1 GCA_027592745.1 Pseudomonadota bacterium
GGCGCCGTCCCCTCCACAGTCCGGGACGCTGCGAGGCCATGCTGGAGGCTGCAGTGCTTGCCGTTCGCGACCGGCATCCGGCTTGGGGGGCGCAAGATCCTGGCAGTGCTGGCCCGTGAGGGTGCGGCGGTTCCTGCAGCCTCGACGGTGCATGCCATCCTGATGCGGCACGGCCGCATCGTGGCGCCGCCCGGCGGCGCCCGGGCCGGTCTGCGCTTCGAGGCCGAGGCACCCAACCGCCTCTGGCAGATGGACTTCAAGGGCTATGTCAGGCTCAGCGACGGGACCCGTTGCGACCCTCTGACCGTGGTCGACGACCACTCGCGCTACAACCTCTGCCTGAAGGCATGCAGCAACCAGCGGGGAACCACGGTCCAGCAGCATCTCATCGAGACCTTCGGCCGTTATGGCCTGCCCGAGGCGATCTTCGTCGACAACGGCTCTCCCTGGGGCAACAGCGCACGCGAACGCTGGACCTGGCTGGGCGTCTGGCTCCTCAAGCTCGGCGTCGCCGTGCTCCACAGCAGGCCCTTCCACCCCCAGAGCCGAGGCAAGAACGAGCGCTTCCACCGCACCCTCAACGCCGAACTTCTGGCCTTGGCCATGCCCCACGACCTCGCCAGAGCACAGCGCGCCTTCGATCAGTGGAGAACCATCTACAACCTCGAGAGGCCCCACGAGGCACTCAATCAGGACGTTCCCGCAAGCCGTTACAGACCCAGCTTGCGCACCATGCCCGCAACACTTCCCGCCATCGAATACGATCACGGCGAGATTGTCCGCACCGTCCCACGATCAAAAGACTACATCAGCTTCAGGGGGCGCCTCTGGAAGGTGCCAGGCGCCTTCAGCGGAGAGCGCGTCGCAATACGGCCAACCCAGAGCGACGGTCGATACCGTGTCTGCTTCGGAGCTCATACGATCGCATCCATCGACTTGGACACATGAAAACTGTCAGCTATGTCTCCGAACAACTGTCAACCATGTCGCCGGGCTGAACACTCGATCGGACCATCCATGCTGTGACCGTGCGCCAGCCTGGCAATCCGTT
Source organism: Pseudomonadota bacterium (assembly GCA_027592745.1). Lineage (GTDB taxonomy): Bacteria > Pseudomonadota > Alphaproteobacteria > SP197 > SP197 > CALGGB01. The sequence goes on from JAQCLG010000072.1 coordinate 1,052, forward strand.
TTCAGGGCTGCGATCCCGCCGCCTCCACGCGCAGATCGACGCCGGAAGTGCGCTGCAGTGCGCCGATCACGGAAAACAGGTTGCGGGCATTGGGGTTGCCCCTGGGGCCGAACATGCGCATCAGGCTCTTGGGCGGCGTTCCGGTTGCCGCACCCAGCCGATCGAAGCCGATCGTGGCGTTGATGTAGTCGCGCAGGACCGCCTTTCCGGTTTCCACGTCGCCCGCCAGCAGGGCCTCGACCCCTTCCTTCAGCAATGCCTCGCGGAACGCCGGATCCCGCTGCGCACGCGCCAGCATGGTCTCCTTGAATGTGCGTGTCAGGGCCATGGCCTCAATCGCCTCTCTTCCGCTTCCTGTACTCGGCCCAACGAGCCTGCGCGTTGGCGATGTCGGCCTGTTGCCGCTTCTTGGTGCCGCCGGCCAGCAGGATGACCAGCGTTTCGCCGTCCCAGCCGAAATAGACCCTGTACCCCGGTCCGAAATCGATCCTGTACTCCGCCACTCCTGTGCCCACCGCCTTGATGTTGGCACGGTGGCCCTGCGCCAGCCGGGAAAGGGCAACCGTTACCTTCGCAGCGGCCTGTGCATCGAGACGATCGAACCAGGTCGCGAAGGGGCTATGGCCGCGCGCATCCAGGTACTCCCGTATCTCAATCATCATATAGTAACGCAAGCGTTACCATCAAGCCTTCACCCCCGCGCGGCCTTCGCCCGTGCCAGGCTCTCGGGCGGCCACATCTCGCGGGCGCTGTAGTACTCGGGCACGGCGGGTTTGCCCTCGGGCAGGGTGACCCAGGGCTGTTTGGTCGTGGTGTAGATGTGGATGTCGGGTTCCAGCAGGCTGGCCTCGTCCAGGGTGCCGACGCGCACGAAGGCGATCGTCTCGCCCGCCCCGGCATAGTTGCTCCACAGCGCCACGTGGCAGGCCGGGCAGCGCATGATGGTCTGGCCCTTGTCGCTGGCCGAGGGCGTGGCGACCGCCACTGGCGCGCCCGAAAGCAGGCTCACCCGGTCGGTCTCGATCATGGCGTTGGTGGCAAAGGCGCTGCCGGTCTCGCGCTGGCACCAGGTGCAGTGGCAGCCGTGCACGAAGATGGGCGCGCTCTCCATGCGGTAGCGCACCGCGCCGCAGGAACAGCCGCCCTCTGCCGGAAATCCCTTGGCCATCGCAGCATCCCTTTCAGTGTCGCGGCGCCGTCCGCCGCGCCTGCGTCCACTCTAGACGGGGCGCGCGCCGGACGCAACAATCGGGCTTACTGACAAGCCGCAAAGTTTCAACGCAAAAAATGAGAAAAATTTCATAACCATATGTAGACAAATAGATTTTCGTCGATACATGCCTCGGCGCAAGGTGCGGGATCGACGTTTTTTGCCGACCGAACCCAATTCGGCGTAAGGCCTTGAACTGGTGTGAAAATCGGAGATTTGCGTCATGGGATCTGAGCATCTGGCTCTAAAAGACGGAAAATTCGAAGGTATTCGTGCCTGCGCTCACGAGCGCGGCGTTTCCGTCCCGATGCGGCAACCGCCACGACGTCGGCGCCCCGACCGCGTCGTTCCTGTTCCGTTTCACGTGAAACACCCGGCGCCTCCGGCGGTGGACGCGAAGGCCCGCCCCGCCTATAAGGCGCGCGACAAACCCATCCCTGCCACCATCATCACGGACGACGCCCACCATGGCCATCGAACGCACGTTCTCGATCATCAAGCCCGACGCCACCCGCCGCAACCTGACCGGCAAGATCAACGCCAAGCTGGAAGGGGCCGGCCTGCGCATCGTCGCGCAGAAGCGCATCCAGATGTCGAAGGCCCAGGCCGAGGCCTTCTACGGCGTGCACAAGGAGCGTCCCTTCTTCGGCTCGCTCGTCTCCTTCATGACCTCCGGCCCGGTCGTCGTGCAGGTCCTGGAAGGCGAGAACGCCGTCGCGAAGAACCGCGAGGTCATGGGCGCCACGAACCCCGAAAACGCCGATGCCGGCACCATCCGCAAGGAGTTCGCCGAATCGATCGAGGCCAACTCGGTCCACGGTTCGGACTCGCCCGAAAACGCCGCCATCGAGATCGCCTACTTCTTCTCGGGCACCGAAATCGTCGGCTGAGCCTGACAGGGGAGGCACGCGGAGCCGCGGAGACGCGGAGCAGCCTGCCTCCCCGCCTTGCCTGACGGTGCCGGCCCGCGCGCGCCTACGACGATTGTTGCGTGCGATACACAGGGTCTCCCGCCGTGTTGCCGGGGCCCGGGACGTTCGGCCACGATCTCCGCGCCTCCGTGTCTCCGCGTGATCCCCCCAGCGAGGCCAGACCATGCGCATCCTGATCCACCACGACGAACCCGACGCCCTGGTCGCCCGCCTCGGCGAACTGGTGCCCCAGGCGCAGATCGCGACCTGCGGCAGTTATGACGGCCTGGGCGCGGCGCTGATCGCCCACCGGGCGCAGGCCTGTTTCCACATCCGCTTCGAGAACCGGCCCTATCCCATGGCCGCCGTGCTGGCCTCGCCCGAGACGACCTGGCTGGCGGTCGGCGGCGTCGGCATCGACCACCTGGAGCCCTGGGACCCGGCGCGCCTGACCGTCACCAACGGCGCCGGCGTCAATGCCGAGGTCATGGCCTGGTACGTCATCGGCGCCATGATCGCGATCACCATGAACTTCCCCCGTTTCATGCGCCAGCAGGTCGCCCACCAGTGGCACTGGGGCGAGGTCGGCGTCGTCGCAGGTTCCACGGTCTGCATCGTCGGCCTGGGCCACATCGGCCGCGAGGTCGCGCGGCTGGCCAAAGGCCTGGGCCTCTCCGTCATCGGCACCCGCGCCAACCCGCGCGCCACGCCCAACGTCGACACGGTCTACGGCAGCGATGCCCTGCACGAGGCGCTGGGCCGGGCCGACTATGTCGTGATGACCACGCCGCGCACACCCGCCACCCTGGGCATGATCGACGCGGCGGCCTTTTCGGCCATGCAACCCGGCGCCCGCCTGATCGACGTCGCCCGCGGCGGCATCGTCGAGGTCGCCGCCCTGAAGGCCGCGCTCGACAGCGGCCACCTGGCCGGCGCCGCCCTCGACGTCTTCGACCCCGAGCTGATGCCCGAGGACAGCCCCTTCTGGGACATGGAAAATGTCATGGTCACGCCCCACAGCTCCGGCGTCTTTCCCGGCTGGGACGTCAGGGGCCTGGAGATCTTCGCCGCCAACGTGAAGCGCCGCCTGGCCGGCCAGCCGCTCGAGAACGTCGTCGATCCCGTGCGGGGCTACTGAGGGCTAGGAAATAGGAAATAGAAGAGTAGGAAATAGGGCTGTTTCCTGAGCACTCCGCCTCCAAAAACCTCCTCATGCCGCCTGCGTGGGCATGAGGAGCGTAGAGGGTAGGGCGGCACCCCTCTTTTTCAATTTCCTGTTTCCTACCCTTCTATTTCCTATCTGCTATCCGCCACCGGACTGACCAGCCGCTCCCCCTCCGGATACGCCCCGTCCAGGATCCGGACCTTCTCGTTGATCACGCGCACGCGGCCCTGTGCGATCAGCTTGACGGCCATGGGGTAGATGACGTGTTCGGCCTCCAGGATGCGGGCCGCCAGGGTCTCCTCGGTGTCGTCGGGCAGCACGGGCACGGCGGCCTGGGTCACGATCGGGCCGTTGTCGAGTTCGGGGCGGCAGAAATGCACCGTGGCGCCGGTGATGCGCACGCCCATCTCGATGGCGCGGGCATGGCAGTTGATGCCGGGGAAGGCGGGCAGCAGGGCGGGGTGGATGTTGAGCATCCGGTCGCGCCAGGCGCGCACGAAGTCCTCGGTCAGGATGCGCATGAACCCGGCCAGGCAGATGAAGTCGCAGCCCGCCCGGCGCGTCGCGGAGTCCAGCGCGGCGTCGAAGGCCTCGCGGCTGTCGTAGGTCGTGTGGTCGATCACAGCCGTGGCGATGCCGGCGGCCGCGGCCCGCTTGAGGCCCTGGGCGCCTGGCCGGTTGGAAATCACCAGGCCGATCTGCGCGGGCACCGCCGGGTCCTGGCAGGTCTCGATCAGGGCCTGCAGGTTGCTGCCGCGACCGGAGATGAAGACCGCGATCTTCACGCGTCCAGCCAGGTGCCGTCGAGACCCTCGATCTCGACCCGCGCCCTGCCTTCACCGGCCGCCAGGTGGCCGATCACGGCCACGCTCTCGCCATGCTCGGTGAGCACGCTGGCAACATGATCGGCCTCGGCGGCGTTGACCACCACGACCATGCCGATGCCGCAGTTGAACGTGCGGACCATTTCGGCCGCACCCACGGTGGAGCCCTGATGCCCGCGCGCCAGCCAGCCGAAGACCGACGGCACCTGCCAGCTTCCCGCCTTCAGGTGCGCCACGACCCCTTCGGGCAGCACCCGCGGGATGTTCTCGGTCAGGCCGCCGCCGGTGATGTGGCACAGCCCCTTGACGCCGCCCGCCGCGATCGCGGCCAGGCAGCTCTTCACGTAGATGCGGGTGGGCTCCAGCAGGACACGGGCAAGGCTGGTGCCGGGCGCAAAGGGCGCCTCGTCCATCAGGCCGGCGCCGCGCAGGGCCAGGGCCTTCCTCACCAGGGAGAAGCCGTTGGAATGGACGCCGCTGGAGGCCAGGCCCAGCAGCACGTCGCCCGGCCCGATGCCGGCCGCCGGCAGCAGGGCGTCACGGTTGACCGCGCCGACGCAGAAACCCGCCAGATCGTAGTCGCCGCCGCTGTAGAGGCCGGGCAGTTCGGCCGATTCGCCGCCGATCAGGGCGCAGCCGGCCTGGCGGCAGCCCTCGGCGATGCCGCCGATCACCGTGGCCGCCATCTCGACCTCCAGCTTGCCCACGGCGATGTAGTCGAGGAAGAACAGCGGCTCGGCGCCCTGGACCACGACGTCGTTGACGCACATGGCGACGCAGTCGATGCCGACGGTGTCGTGGATGCCCGATTCGATGGCCAGCAGCAGCTTGGTGCCGACGCCGTCGTTGCCCGAAACCAGCAGGGGATCGCTGTAGCCTGCGGCCTTCAGGTCGAAGATGCCGCCGAAGCCGCCGAGCGCGGCATCGGCCCCCGGGCGCATGGTCGAGCGGGCAAGCGGCTTGATGGCCTGCACGAGGCGGTCGCCGGCGTCGATGTCGACACCCGACTCCCTGTAGGTCAGGCCGGTCATGCAGCCTCGCTCCCTCTGGCACGGTCTGTTATCGTCGCGGCACCATACGGATTGGATTGGGCTTTGCAATGAGGCAGCGTTTGCGCCTGTTGATGGCTGTCGCCATGGTTCTTCTGACGCTTCCGGCGTCGGCGGCCGACAATGTCTTTGTCATCCGCGATGTCCCGGTCGACGAGACCGCCGACAGCGCCGATGCCGCCCGCCGCGTCGCCATCGCCCGGGGCGAGGCCGAGGCCTGGAACCGCCTGATGCTGCGCCTCGTGGTCCCCGGTGAGATTCAGAACGTGCCGCAGATGAGCGGCGACCAGCTCGATTCGATGATCCAGAGCTTCGAGATCGCCGACGAACGCATCACCGCCGACCGCTACCGGGCGCTGATCACCGTGCGTTTCCGCGCCGATGCGGTGCGCGGGCTGCTCGCCGCCAACGGCATCGCCCATGCCAACGAACCCTCGCCCCTGCTGCTGGTGCTGCCGGTCCAGCGTGGCGAGGCCGGCGAGGTGCTCTGGGCCGAGGACAACGCCTGGCTGCGCGCCTGGCAGCATGAACCCGGCGGCGGCAAGGTGGTCGACGTCGTGGTGCCCTTCGCCGACCTCGAGGACATCATGGCGATCGATGCCGAGCGGGCCATGGCCGGCGACTGGCAGGCCATGCAGCAGGTCATGGCGCGTTACCAGGCCGACGGCGTGCTGGTGGTCGAGGCCGCCGAGGGCGGCGAGGGTTTGGCGCTGTCGGCCCAGTGGTACGAGACCGCCCAGCCGCGCACGATCGAGATCGCCGGGCTGGCGCCTGACGCCCGCTCCGGCGAGGAACGCTTCGTCGCCGCCGTCGCCGCCGTGCGCGGTGCGGTCGACGACCAGTGGAGCGCGGCCAGCAGCGTACCCGAGGGGCCAGAATCGACCCTGGTCGCCGACATCGCGATCCGCAGCCTGGCCGAATGGGTCGACATGCGTGCGCGCCTCGAACGCCCGGCCTCGATCCTGGAGGCCCAGCCCCTGGTGATCGGCGCGGGCAAGGTGCGGGTCCTGGTGCGTTATGTCGGCGACATCGAGCAGCTGCGCGCCGGCCTGCGCCAGAGCGGGCTCGACATCGCCCCGCGGGGCGCCGACTGGCTGATCCTGCCGCTGTGAGCCCCGCTCCGCGCGGCCAGCTCGCGATCCCCTTCGGCCACCGCCCGGCGCTGGGCGCGGAGGACTTCCTCATCGCACCCGGCAATGCCGATGCCGTCGCCTGGCTCGACCGCTGGCCGGACTGGCCCGGCCATGCCCTGGCGCTTCACGGTCCGGCAGGCTGCGGCAAGAGCCACCTCGCCCAGGTCTGGCTGGCGCGCAGCGGTGGCACGCTGGTCGCCGCCGCGGCTCTGGGACCCGGCGATGTCGAGCGCCTGGCGCCTGGCGCCACGGTGATCGAGGACGTCGAGGACGGCGTCGACGAGACCGCGCTGTTCCATCTCTTCAACCATGCGCGCGAGGAGGGCGGCTACCTGCTGCTGACCGGCCGCCAGGCACCGGCGCGCTGGGCCATCGGCCTGCCCGACCTTGCCTCGCGCCTTGCCGCGATCACGGCGGTGTCGCTCGGCCGGCCCGACGACGCCCTGATCGGGGCGGTGCTCGCCAAGCTTTTCGAGGACCGCCAGCTGCGCGTGCCCGAGGACGTCATCGCCTGGCTGGTCGCCCGCATGGAGCGCTCCTTTGCCGCGATCGGCCGGGTCGTCGAGGCGCTTGATTCGCTTTCGCTGGCCGAGCGCCGCAACATCACCGTGCCGCTGGCGCGCCGCGCGCTGGGCGGCCTCAAACAGAACGAACTCGACCTGGGAGTCTGACAAGCATGGACATGGGAATCGCCGGCCGCTGGGCCATCGTCTGCGCCTCGAGCAAGGGGCTGGGCCGGGGCTGCGCCGCCGCCCTGGCCGCCGAGGGCGTCAACATCGTCGTCAACGGCCGCACCGCCGAGACCGTCGCCGCGACCGCCGCCGAGATCCGCAGGGCTTCCGGCGTCCAAGTGCTCGAGGTCGCCGCCGATGTCGCCACGGAGGCGGGCAGGGCGGCACTGCTCGCGGCCTGCCCCAATCCCGACATCCTGGTCAACAACGCCGGCGGCCCGCCCCCGGGCGACTTCCGCGACTGGGAGCGCGACGATTGGATCAAGGCGCTGGACGCCAACATGCTCAGCCCCATCGCGCTGATCAAGGCGACCGTCGACGGCATGATGGAGCGTGGCTTCGGCCGCATCGTCAACATCACCTCGGCCGCCGTGAAGGCGCCGATCCCGATCCTGGGCCTGTCCAACGGCGCCCGCTCGGGGCTCACCGGTTTCGTCGCCGGCCTCAGCCGCGAGACGGTCGCGCGCAACGTCACGATCAACGGCCTGCTGCCCGGCCCGTTCAACACCGACCGCCTGAAGCAGACCATGAACAAGCGCGGCCAGACGGGAGAGGACTTCGAGGCGACCATGAAACGCGAGGCCCAGGGCAACCCGGCCAGACGTTTCGGCGAACCCGACGAATTCGGCGCCGCCTGCGCCTTCCTGTGCAGTGTCCACGCCGGTTACATCACCGGCCAGAACCTGCTGATGGACGGCGGCAGCTACAAGGGCACGTTCTAGAGCGGATCACGATCACCCGGAACCGCTCGGCGGTTCCGGGTGATCGTGTGAATCCGCTCTACATCAACAAGATAGAGCAAATTCACATCCTTCTGCGCAATCGCGAAGCGATTCCGCAGAAGGATGATTTGCTCTAGCTGCCGTTCGGGCAGGCGGACCTTCGTCGATCACGCCGCAGGATCCGCCACGCAGGTTCATCGTGGCCGGGGCGGCCTGACACCCCGGATGATCGCAAGTTCAGGGCACGCCGACCTTGCCGCTGTCTGCGACCAGCAACTTCCAGCCTTCGGCGGCGGTGCCCTCAAGGTTGAGGTGGCCGCTCATGAAATAGAGGCGGTCGCGGTCGTCGCCCTGGGCGGTGCAGAAGCGGTCCTGCAGATAGAAGGGCGGTGTCGCCTGATAGTAGAGCTGCACCCGTACCGAGGCCGGTACGGCGGTGAGCTCCTCGGTGGGGACACGATAGACCAGGTTGTCGATGCCGCTTGAGGCGCCTTCGGCGTAGTCCGGGTCGTCGCCGACCGCGGTCGAGCCGGCATCGAGCGCCATCTCCCGGTCGGCGCCGAGCGCAAGCGCGATATCGATGCGCTGGTCGACCGGCAGGTAGCCGTGGGGCAGCAGGCGGTTGTCCTTGACCTCCGCGCAGATCGACAGGAACGAGGTCGTCAGCTCGCCCACGGGTCCGGCGTCGAGGCCGCACTGCGGGTTCGGGCCGTCGCCCGGGTCGCGCACCAGTTCCTGGTAGATCTGCGCCTGGTCCTGGGCTGCGATCACCTGGAAATGCGGCTGGTGGGGACGCGTGTCGCCCGAGATGCGCGCGCTGCAGTCGGCCTTCCACCAGACCTCGCCCGCGATCGGAGCGCCGTTCGCATCGACCAGGCGTCCCATGCCGTCGGTTCGGCCGGAGGCCCAGATCGTGTTGCCCAGTTCGTCGAGCACCTCGAAGGTCAGGAAGGCGCGCCGGAAGCCGACGCCGGAGGGAAACTTGTGGCCGACGAGGTTCTCGACCGTGACCGTCGCCTCGAGTCCGTCGCCGTTATGCGCGACGTTCGTGACCTTGACCGTCGCCGTCGCATGGCTCGCCTGTTCCACGATCCGGTCGGCCGTGTAGTCGAGCGGATCGATCGCGAGCGCGCCCATCATCGGGTCCTGGGTGCGGATGCCCATCACGTCCGGGAATTGCTGCGCCATCATCACCAGGAACAGATTGAGCCCGATGAGGTCGTGCCGCGAGAAACCCTCGCGGACGGGGACGTCGATCGCGTCGGGGCCGGTGATGAAGGTCGTCTCGGCGGAGGTCGAGAACTCCTGGATGCTGGCGATCTTCGAGCGTGTCGGCGTGCCGTCGTCGTTGACGCTCGGCATGTGGCACTGCTGGCACGTTTCAGGCGTGGCACCCGCGCCGTGGGGCAGGGCACCGTCGGGCGCGGTGCCGTCCCGGTAGGCGCTGAACGCCCATTCCGCGTAGGTGAGCTGTTCGTAGACGTGTCCGATGGTCTTGCCCTGGTGCAGCACCGGCAGATGGATCGTGTGGCACGTGCCGCAGAGTTCCGCCTCCTGGACCGTGCTGTTGTGCTGCGGCGTGATGTGGAGCGCGTTCTGCATCGGCGCGGTCGTCGGGTCGGCGAAGGGACCGTAGAGTTCGTCGGAAGGCCCGACGAGGAACGAGCCCGTGAAGGTCTTCCCGAACCCTGTCAGCCCGGCGTTGAGTGCCTCCTGGCGCTCGATCGCGCAGGCGTTTTCCTCGAGCGCAGCGGCGGCCGCGGTCTGGGCCTCGCCCAGGGCCATCCGGTGGCAGGCCATGCAGGAGATGCCGTCGCGGGCAAGAGCGCCATAGTTGGCGTGGGCGGCTTCCGGCGCATCGCTCGGCCAGGGCGTCGCCGACACGAGCTCGCGGGTGAATTCGCCGCAGTTGCCCGTCGCTGCACGCTGGTCCGCGTCGTACTGGCGCTGGCCCATGAAGCCGTGACAGCCCAGGCAGGTGTCCTCGACCAGCGCAACCTGGTCGCTGTGGAAGGTCTGGGTCTCGCTGGCGAGCTGGGCGAAGAAGATGGGATCGCGGCCGGCCAGCCCCATGGGCGAGGATACCCAGGTGCTGTAGGGCGAGAGGTTGATCAGCCCGCCCGTGGCGTCATCGACCGCCGTCATGTCGTAGAACAGGCCCATGCTGCCGGCGGAGTGGCAGCCCATACACTGGTCGGAGGTGACGAACTGGCCGGTCTCGGGATCGACATGGGCCGGCATGACCACGTGGTCGTAGGTCTACGAGGGCATCATGAGGCGCGTCTCGAGGCGTGGCTCGCCCGTCCCTCCCTCCTGCTCGGGGTAGGGGTAGGCCGTCAGGAAGTCCGGCCGATACCACAAGGTGGGCGCGCCGAGGCGTCCGGCCGGGTCCACGGGATTGGCGATCGTCTCGTGGAAGGAGGGCATCTCTGCCGGTGCGACATTCTGGGAGGCGATGTCGGCGGGACTCTCGTCGAGGAACATGACGACGCTGTCGGGGGTGCCGGTGACGTTGTCCAGCGACGAGAAGGTGCTGTTGTCGCGCGCCGACGCATGGCAGTTCGTGCATCCCATGCCAAATCCCGAGTTCGGCAGGGCGTTGCTGTCGTTGCTCGCGGGCCAGTCCAGCGGCGTGTCGATCCAGCCCTGGTAACCCCAGAACCAGCCGTCCGCCGAGGCGGTCGACTGGCGCACCATGAAGGCCGCGCCATGGGTCGGGAACAGGTGCTCGACTGCGACGTCGCGGCAGAGGTCGGCGGGCGGCGGGAACATCTCCTTGACGATGATGGCGCCGTCGGGGACCTGGCTTTTGTCGGGGCCGAAACCCTTGTCCTGGGGTGTCCGGTTCTCCTGCATCCAGGCATGCATCTCGGGCGAGTACCAGATCACGACCGGTGAATGCGTGCCGTTGTACTGGCTGCGCCAGGCGCCATCGACGAACATGGCGGTGAAGGGGCCGGTGTCGCGCACGGTGACGTCACGAACCCAGCCCGAAGCGGTGTCGCGGTGGCAGAAGTTGCCGAAGTACCGGCTGTAGACCTCCTCGTAGCGATCGAGCGGCAAGCCGGCGGGATCCCGGATCGCGTCGTGCAGTTCGCGACACACGACCGCATCGGCCACGACCACCGGCTCACGGACCTCGGCCGGACAATCGGCCGCCAGCGCAGTACCCGCACCCAGGCAGAGCGCTCCAAGTGCCCGAACCGTCCAAAGCATCGTCGCAATGCGCATGGCCTACCCTCCTCGCGCCCCGCAGGGCGACCCCGAGGCCAGCCTAACGCGACATGGCAGGCATGCAAGGTCGGTTCATATCTCGATCAGCTTCAGGTTGTCGCCGACCGGGGCGAGCGCCAGTGCGCCGCGCTTGAGGCGTTCGGCGTCGCGCCCGAACAGGTCGTAGCGCCAGCCGTGGCGCAGGGGATTGTCGGGATCTTCGTCGCCGGAGGCGAAACGCTCGACCTCGGCCATGTTGGCGACCAGGCGCGGGGCGATGCCCTCGGCCTCGCAGCGGGCGCGCACCAGCACCTTGAGCAGGTCGACCAGAGCCGCGGGCGCCTGGTTTTCCGGCTTGCCGGTGCCGTATTCGACCGGCGGGAGCTCTTCCTTGGGCACGGCCAGGCCACGCTTGACCGCATCGACGATCGCCTTGCCGTCCTCGCTGCGGGAAAAGCCGTGGGGCACCAGGCGGACGCGCTCGAGGTCCTCGGGGCTGGCCGGCTGCTGGATCGCGATCTGGGCCAGCGCATCGTCCTTGACGACGCGCTGGCGCGGCACGTCGCGCTTCTGCGCGGTCTCCTCCCGCCAGGCGGCCAGTTCGCGCAGCACGGCCATGATGCGCGGCTTGCGTCCCTTGATCTTGATGCGCTGCCAGGCATCGCCCGCCTCGGTCAGGTAGGTCGCCGGGCTGGCCAGCACCGCCATCTCCTCCTCGATCCAGGCGGCGCGGCCGTTATTCTCCAGCATCGCGCGGATCTTCTCGTAGGCCTTGCGCAGGTGGGTGACGTCGGCAAGGGCGTAGGTCACCTGCTTGTCGGTCAGCGGCCGGCGCGCCCAGTCGGTGAAACGGCTGTCCTTGTCGATGCTGGCGCCCGCCAGCTTGCGCGCCAGGATCTCGTAGCTCACCTGATCGCCGAAGCCGCAGACCATGGCCGCGACCTGGGTGTCGAACACCGGGTGGGGCACCGCGCCGGTCATGTGGTGGAAGATCTCCAGGTCCTGGCGGGCGGCGTGGAAGACCTTGAGGACCTTCTCGTTGGCCATCAGGTCGAGCACGGGCGAGAGGTCGATGCCGGGCGCCAGCGGGTCGATCGCGGCGGCCTCGTCCGGGCCGGCAAGCTGGATCAGGCACAATTGCGACCAGTAGGTCCGCTCGCGCATGAATTCGGTGTCGACGGTGATGTATTCGGCCTGGGCCAGCCGCTTGCACAGCGCGGCGACCTCGCCATTGTCGGTGATGACGCTCATGGGGCCGGTCTATAGCACCCTTCGCGGGCGATTTCCTTGACAAAGGGGAGGCGTGCGTGTGGTTTACGCGCCCGGTCGCCAGACGGCCAGAATGCACCTCAAACGGGCATAAACAGTCATGCATCGCTACCGTACGCATACGTGCGGCGACCTTCGCCGCGAACATGTGGGCCACACGGTCCGCCTTTCGGGATGGGTCCATCGCAAGCGCGACCACGGCAACCTGCTGTTCGTCGACCTGCGCGACCACTACGGCATGACGCAGTGCGTCATCGAGACCGACGAGGCGAACTTCCCTGCGGTCGAGGCGATCCGGCCCGAAAGCGTCGTGACGATCGAGGGCAAGGTGGTCGACCGTTTCGAGGGCACGGCCAATGCCGACCTGCCCACCGGTGCGGTCGAGGTGCGCATCCGCGAGTTCGAGGTGCTCTCGAGCGCCGACCCGCTGCCGATGCCGGTGTTCGGCGATGTCGACTATCCCGAGGACATCCGCCTGAAGTACCGCTTCCTCGACCTGCGGCGCGAGGAGATGCACGCCAACATCATGCTGCGCTCGAAGGTCATCACGTCGATCCGCCGGCGCATGGTGGAGGGCGGCTTCACCGAGTTCCAGACGCCGATCCTGACCGCTTCCTCCCCTGAGGGCGCGCGCGACTTCCTGGTCGCCTCGCGCCTGCACCCGGGCAAGTTCTACGCCCTGCCGCAGGCGCCCCAGCAGTTCAAGCAGCTCATCATGGCTTCGGGCTTCGACCGCTACTTCCAGATCGCGCCCTGCTTCCGCGACGAGGACGCCCGCGCCGACCGTTCGCCGGGCGAGTTCTACCAGCTCGACGTCGAGATGAGCTTCGTCACCCAGGACGATGTCTTTGCCGCCATCGAGCCGGTGATCTTCGGCGTCTTCGACGAGTTCTCCGACCGGGCGATCACGAAGCCGCCGTTCCCGCGCATCACCTTTGCCGATTCCATGCTGAAGTACGGCAACGACAAGCCCGACCTGCGCAACCCGATCGAGAACGCCGACGCGACGGAATGTTTCCGCGAGAGCGAGTTCAAGATCTTCCGCCAGCAGATCGAGAAGGGCGCGGTCGCACGCGCCATTCCGGCTCCCGGTGCCGCAGGCCAGCCGCGCAGCTTCTTCGACAAGATGATCGGCTTTGCCCACGACAACGGCGCCAAGGGGCTGGCCTACGTCATCTTCGAGGAGGGTGCGGGTAAGGGGCCCATCGCCAAGCTGTTGAAGGACAGCGAACTCGATGCCATCCGCAAGGCCGCGGGCGTGGGCGACGGCGATGCCGTCTTCTTCACCTGTGCGGCCAGGGCCGAGGCCGAGCGTATCGCGGGCCATGTGCGCACGCGCGTCGGCCAGGAACTGGGCCTGATCGAGAAGGATGCCTTCCGCTTCTGCTGGATCGTCGATTACCCGATGTTCGAATACGACGAGCAGGCCAAGAAGATCGACTTCAGCCACAACCCGTTCTCGATGCCCCAGGGCGGGCTGGATGCCCTGGAGAACCGCGATCCGCTGGAGATCCTAGCCTACCAGTACGACATCGTGTGCAACGGCGTGGAGCTTTCCTCCGGCGCCATCCGCAACCACGAGCCTGCGACCATGGTGAAGGCCTTCGAGATCGCCGGGTACTCCGCGGCCGATGTCGAGGAGCGTTTCGGCGCGCTGTTCCATGCCTTCCACTACGGCTGCCCGCCGCACGGCGGGCTGGCGCCGGGCGTCGACCGCATCGTCATGCTGCTGGCCGACGAACCCAACATCCGCCAGGTGACGCTCTTCCCGATGAACCAGCAGGCCCAGGACCTGCTGATGGGCGCACCCAACAACGTCTCGATGCACCAGTTGCGCGAACTCCACATCCGGCTCGCGCCGGATGTCGACAAGAAGGTGCGCGAGGCGACGGTCGCCGAGGCGGAGTAGGGCGCTCCCTCACCCTCCCAGGGCTTCGCCCTAGGTCCCTCCCTCTCCCGCTTCGCGGGCGAGGGGCCAGGATCGCGCACCCAGCCCCTCTCCCGCCTCTTGCGGGAGAGGGGGGGTGAGGGCCTGTTTGGCCCCGCGCTGCGTCGGGCGTAGCATCGGGGCTTCAGCTTCGGAGGATGCCATGCGCACACAGGACATGCCCGTCGTCGATCTGGCCGGATCGCCGCGCCAGCGCGGGCGCATCTACGGCGAGAGCCAGCGGGATCGGATCGCCGGCATCCTGGCGTGCTGGTACGGCGACATCGCCGCGACCCACAAGGTTGCTCCCGAATCCTACATCGCCGACTTCATGGCGCAGACCGCCTTTGGCCCGACCATCGAGAAACACACGCCCGACGTCATGGAGGAAGTCCGCGGCATGGCCGAGGGCGCCGGTGTCGCCGAGCAGGCCATGCTCGCCTTCAACTGCATGGACGAGGAGTGGTGGTACGGCCGCGAGCGGCTGGCGCGCGCGGGCGGCGGCAGGGGCGACGACGGCGAACACTGCAGCGCGCTTGGCATCGCCGGCCAGCCCGGCCTGCCGACCTATGTCGCCCAGACCATGGACATCGCCGGCTGGTCGGAGGGCTACCAGGTGCTGCTCCGCCTCCACGACGAGGCGACCGGCCTCAGGAGCCTGATCTTCTCGGTCGCGGGCATGCTGATGCTCAACGGCATGAACGATGCCGGTGTCGCGGTCTGCTGCAACACGCTGCTCCAGCTCGAACGGCGCAAGGACGGCCTGCCGGTGCAGTTCGTCACCCGCGGCATCCTGGCGCAGAGGAGCTTCGACGATGCTGTAGCCTTCACCCGCGCCGTGCCCCATGCCTCCGGCCAGAACTACACGATCGGTACCGCCGGGCGGGTGGTCTCGCTGGAGTGTTCGGCGAACAAGGCCGCGGCCTATGTGCCGGGCGAGGATGCGAACCGCGTCTGGCACACCAACCATCCCTTCGCCAACGACGACATCACCCGGGGCGCCGGATCGCCCCTGGACGAAGGCGGCGTCATGGCCTCGGCCAACACGCTGGCGCGCTACGACTGCCTGACCCGGCGCATCGGGCAGGGCCGCGTCACGCCCGAGACGATCAAGGCGGCGCTGGCATCGCGCGACGATGCGCAACACCCGGTCTCGCGCCGGGTCGAACCGGGCCAGTCCAATGTCATCGGCTACACCGCCGGGGCGATGGTCTACGTGCTGGAGAGTCCGCCGCACATGGAACTGGCCGCCGGCCCGCCGTGTTCGACCGACTGGATGTCCTTCCGCTTTGCCGACCGCGCCGCCGCCGCAGCCGAGTAGGCGGGCGCGCAGAGGCGTTCAGGACTTCGGATAGGGCCGGGCGTCTTCCTTTGCACCGGTGGCCTTGTCCGCGGCCTTTTTGCGCGGCTTGAAGGTGTGTTCTGGGCCGGGGAAGCGGCGGGCGCGGACGTCCTCGGCATAGGCGGCAACGGCCCGTTCGAGTTCGGCACCGAGGTCGGCGTAGCGCTTCACGAACTTCGGACGGAACTGCGTGAACATGCCGGTCATGTCCTCGGTGACGAGGATCTGGCCGTCGCAGGCCACCGACGCGCCGATGCCGATGGTCGGCACCGGGCAGGCCGCCGTGATCTCGCGCGCCACGGGTTCGACGACCCCCTCGACGACGATGGCAAAGGCGCCGGCCCGGGCGATGGCGAGCGCGTCCTTGAGGATGCGCCGGCTCTCGGTTTCGCTGTGGCCCTTGCTCTTGAACTGGCCGGTGGCGCGGACCTGCTGGGGCATCAGGCCGATATGGCCCATCACGGGAATGCCGTCGGCGACGACACGGGCGACGGTCGCGGCGAGTTCGGCGCCGCCCTCCATCTTCACGGCATCGGCGCCGGTCTCGACCATCACGCGCCGGGCGTTGGCCAGCGCGATCTCGGGATCGTCCTCGTAGGTGCCGAAGGGCATGTCGACGACGACCACCGCCTGGCTGGCGTTCCGGGCGACCGCCTTGCCGTGGCGGATCATGGTGTCGAGGTCGATGGTGCGGGTCGTGTCCATGCCGTAGATCACCATGGCCACGGAATCGCCGACCAGCATGAAATCGACGTGACGGTCGAGCAGGCTGGCCACCGGCGCGGTATAGGCGGTGAGCCCGACGATCGGGGCGCCCCCCTTGGGACCCAGCAGTTCGGTGACGGGCGGCTTGTGCGAGGACGCATTCATGGCGTGCCTTCGTTGCTGGTCGTCGCGGGGGCGACGGCAAGGTTGTCGATCAGCCGGGTCGAGCCGAGACGCGCGGCGGCGAGCAGGCGTGCCGGTCCGGTGAGGCGGGTGACGGGGAGCAGGGCCTGCGGCGTGCGCAGTTCGAGATAGTCGAGGGCGTCGAAGACTTCTGCCAGATGCCGGCGCTCGCGGTCCAGCACGCCGGCCATCTCTTCGCCGGCCGACAGCGCCGCGGCGGCGCGGGCGAGGGTCGCGTGGAGCGCGGCGGCGCGCTCGCGCTGCGACGGCGAGAGATAGGCGTTGCGCGAGGACATCGCCAGGCCGTCGGCCTCGCGCACGGTGGCGCCCGAGAGGATGCGGGTGCGCAGGTCGAGGTCTGCGGTCATGCGGGCGATCACCTGAAGCTGCTGCCAGTCCTTCTCGCCGAACACGGCAATGTCGGCGCCGGTCTGGGTGAAGAGCTTGGCGACCACGGTGGCGACGCCGGAAAAGAAGCCGGGCCGCAGATCGGCCTCCAGGCCCAGGGCCGGGCCTTCGGGAACCAGGGTGAGGGCGAAACCCGGCGGATACATCGCGGCCGTGTCGGGGGCCCAGAGCAGGTCGATGCCCGCGGCCTCGAAGGCGGCGGCGTCGCCCGCCTCGTTGCGGGGGTAACTGGCGAAGTCCTCGCCCGGTGCGAACTGGCGCGGATTGACGAAGAGGCTGGCGACGACACGGTCGGCATGGGCGCGCGCGATGGCGACCAGCGAGAGATGCCCGGCATGGAGCGCGCCCATGGTCGGCACCAGCGCGACGGTCTGTCCCGCCGCGCGCCAGCCATCGAGCGTGTCGCGCAGTCGCGCGACCTGACGCAGGGTCAGCATGATCGTCGATCCATCCCCATGAGTTGTGCACTGCAGCACAGCGCATTCGCGGTTGCAACAGACGGCGCCGTATCGACGGCCCGACGGGGGACTTGTAAGGTCGCATCACCACATCGCGGCAACGGGGTTCAGGCGGCCATGCGTTTCGACAGCACGTTGTTCTATCACGTCGGCGATCCCTATCCCTGGGAGACGCTGTTCGACGAGATGCACGAGACCGTCGAGCTGGTCGACGAGCTGGGCTTCACGGGCCTGTGGCTGGCCGAGCACCACTTCGCCTGGGACGGCTGGTACCGTTCAGGCTCCAACCCGCTGCTGCTGGGCGCCGACTGCGCGCGCCACAGCGACCGGCTGCGCTTCGGCCAGTGCGGCCTGATCGTGCCCGACTGGCATCCCATCCGCCTGGCCGAGGACATCGCGACCTTCGACCAGATCACAAAGGGGCGTGTCGACATCGGCATCGCGCCGGGCATCAACAGCCGGGCCTGCAAGAACTTCCATCCCGCCGGCGACCGCTGCGACCGCGAGACCAACCGCGCCCTCTACGAGGAAAACGTCGAGATCCTGATGAAGGCGCTCACACAGGAATCCTGGAGCCACGAGGGACGTTTCCACACCTTCCCGGCGCCGGGCTGGCAGGAGGCCAACCCGATGGCGCACGACGAGCGCTTCCACAACGAGGCGAACGAGGTGGTGAAACTCTCGATCCAGCCCGGCCCCTACCAGAGGCCCAGGCCGCCGATGTGGTCGATGGCCGAGTCGATTCCCTCGACCGAATGGCACGCCAGGAAGGGCATCGGCACGATGTGCCAGCACCTTTCGGTCGGGCGCATCAAGGAGAACTGGGAGGCCTACGCAAAGGCTGCCACGGAGGCCCACGGCTGGCCCTACGCCATGGGCGAGGACGTCGCCATCATGCGCACGATCTACATCGCCGAGACCGACGAGGAGGCGATCGCCATCGCGCGCCCCGGCATCGAGCGGCTGAGCAAGTGGGCGAGCGGCAACATCTACCGCATGCGCGCGGGCCTGCTGGGCGAAGGCGAACTCGAGGAGGGCGACATGGAACTCGATGCCTTCGAGTTCAACATGAAACACGGCCTCATCATCGTCGGCTCGCCCGAGACCGCGATCGCCCACATCGAACGCCTGCGCGACGAACTCAACTGCCAGCACATCGCGCTCTTCCTCAACGTGCCGGGCCTCACCTTCGACCAGGTCAAGGGCTGCCTGCGCCTGTTCGCCGAACGGGTGATGCCGCGCTTCGTGAACTGAAGCCTGGAAGCGTTTGCCGAAGCTTCAGGTTGGGATCAGTTTGGCTGCCGGGTCTTGGAGCGACTTCTATGAGCCTGCCGCGCAAATATGGTGACATTGGGATGTTGCTGTTGGCTGGCGGACTCATGTCGTGTGCCACGGGCGAATCATCGGACGCGCCAAGCTTGCCTTCCAATCCGATATTCTTCGTCCATGGGTACTGCGACAGCGATCAACAGACAAAGGATACAAGGGTCAGGATCATCGATGCCGTTGCGGCTCATCGCCCGGTCCTGCAGGAAGTCATGGACGTTCATCAGCCGCACAATCTGGGGATCTACATTCACTGTCCCACCTTCGGTGGCGACGGCATCGGCCAGACCACATACCTCTCCCGGCCGCAGACGGAATACGTCGAGTCAGAGGCCAGCTTCAGCAGCGGAACCGTGAGGTGCTACGCAGACACACTATCTTACTCGGGTGAGGCAGAGTTCACGGCACTCACCGTTTACCTTGCCTCCGATGGATCGCCGGAAAACGTCACAGATTGCGTGGCTGGTCTGCTCTCGGTTGCCCCGAACACGCCCCCCGACTAGAGCGTTTCCTGTTTAGACGGAAGCATATCCAGCGTTGGCGAAGTAGTTGCGGCATTCGTCGTG
>JAQCLG010000073.1 GCA_027592745.1 Pseudomonadota bacterium
TCACCGTGTGCACCGCGGTCAGTTCCAGGGCGTCGAGCCGCTGCAGGCGCCGTGTCAGCGCCGCCAGGGCCTGGGGCGGCTGTGCGATGTGGACCAGCTCGTCGGTCACCAGCAGTGCCGCGTCCAGGCGCAGCGCGGCCCAGTCGAGAACCGGCTGCCACAGCTCCATCTGCCGGGCGACCAGCTCCGAGGGGGTCCGGGCGCGGTAGCAGAGCATGTCGGCGGCCGCGAAGGCCGCCAGATCGTCCTCCACGCCGCTGCGGTGCAGCGGGACCCGGTCGATCGCGGTGGCCAGCAGGCGCATCAGGGGCATGCTGGCAGGGTCGATCTTCTCGCCCTGGGCCTGCCATTCGGCCGCCACGGCCCGGGCCAGCGCCGCCGTCGGCGCCACGAGCGGTGCCCGGGCAGGCGTCTTCACCGGCTTGCCGTCGAGCAGGACGCCATGGCCGCCCGCGACCGGCACCGTGCCGGCTTCCTTGTAGAACCGCTTCACCGGCTGCGTCCCAGCCCGGTATCGATCAGGTCGGCCAGCGCCGCGACATCGCCCGCCACGGCCCCGGCGCCCGACGCCAGCAGGGCCTCGGCCGGGTGATAACCCCAGGCCACGCCCAGCGCCCCTGCCCGTGCCTCCCGCGCCATTTCCATGTCGAAGGTCGTGTCGCCGATCACCAGCGTCGTCTCGGGCCGCGCGCCGGTTTCGGCCATCGCCTGCAGCACCATGCCGGGATCGGGCTTGCCCAGCGCGTTGTCGGGGGTCTGCAGGGTCACGAAGCGCTCCTGGAGGCCGTGCATCGCCAGGGTGTGGCGCAGACCACGCAGGGACTTGCCCGTGGCCACGCCCAGGATAACGCCATCCTCGTGCAGGGCCGCGACCAGCTCGGCCATGCCCTCGTAGAGCGGTTCGCGTGCCTTGGCGTCGGGCTCCTCGCGCAGGGCGAAAAACGCCGCCTTGTAGCCCTCCGCCAGCAGCGCGACGCTGGCCTCGTCCAGGTCAGGTGCCAGCCGTGCGATGGCGGTGTCGAGCTGCAGGCCGATCACGCCGCGCACGCGCTCGCGCTCCGGCAGGGCGAAACCGCAGCCGTCGAAGGCCCGGCACATGGCCGCATGGATCATGTGCTGGCTGTCGACCAGGGTGCCGTCGCAATCGAACAGCACCAGGTGAACATCGTTCACTCGGCTTCTCCGGGGTTGAATCCTAGGTATTTCCAGCTCTGCCGCAGGTCCCGCGGCAAGGGTGCCACCGCCTCCAGGAAACCGCCGGCCGGATGCGGCAGGCGGATCGAGCGGGCATGCAGGTGCAGGCGCTTGACGATCTCGGCGCCGTCGAGAAAGGCCTCGCGCCCGCCGTACTTGCCGTCGCCCAGGATCGGATGGCCCAGCGCCACGCAATGGGCGCGCAACTGGTGGGTCCGCCCGGTCAGGGGGCGCAGTTCCAGCCATGCGGCCTGGTCGGCCGCGGCCTCGACGACCCGGTAATGGGTGCGCGCCGGCAGGCCGTGTTCCTGATCGACATGGACCCGCTCGCCGCCCGGCCCGCCCAGCTTGGCCAGAGGCAGGTCGATATCGCCCTCGCGCGGGATCGGGCAGCCCGCGACCAGGGCCCAGTACACCTTCTGGGCGTCGCGCCCCTTGAAGCTCGCCCCCAGGGCGCGCGCCGCCCTGGCCGTGCGCGCCAGCAGCAGCACGCCGCTGGTGTCGCGGTCCAGCCGGTGGACCAGTCGCGGCCGCTCGGCAAGCTCGAAGCACAGGCCGTCGAGCATGGCGTCGAGATGTTTCTCGGTCGCCGTACCGCCCTGCACGGCCAGTCCGGCGGGTTTGTCGAGCACCAGGACATGCTCGTCGCGGTGGATGATGCAGGCTGCGAGGTCGTCGAGATCGCCCGCCGTGGGCGTCCAGCCGACCCGGTTGCGCGGCGCCGGCTTGTTCTCGGCCTCGCACAGCGGCGGCAGGCGCACCACCTGGCCCGGCTGCACCCGGTCGCCGACCTTGCAGCGCTTGCCGTCGAGCCGCACCTGGCCGGTCCGCAGCAGCTTGGAGAGCCTGCCGTGGCCGACATGGGGGAACTCGCGGTGGAACCAGCGGTCCAGGCGCATGTCGGCGTCGTCGGCGCCGATGGTCTTCTGACTCACACCGCTCATGCCATCACCAGACGTGCAAGGCGCAGGCCCGCGAACAGGCCCAGCACCGAAAAGGTTACCGAGGAGAGGATATAGACCGCCGCGCCGCCCAGGTTGCCGCGCTCGAGCTGCAGGATGGCATCGAGCGAGAAGCTCGAAAAGGTCGTGAACGCCCCCAGCACGCCGACCACGATCATGGCGCGGACCTCCTGGGAGACATGCCACTTCAGCGCAAACGCCTCGACCAGCATGCCCAGGATGAAGGAACCCAGGATGTTGACTGTCAACGTGCCATAGGGAAAGCCGGACCCCAGCACACGCCCGACGCCCATGATCGTGAGGTAACGCGCCACCGCCCCCAGGGCGCCGCCCATGGCGACGAAGACGAGCATCTTCAGCATGTCAGTCCTCCCCACCGCCGTGCTGGCGCTTCTGGCGCAGCTTGGCCCAGTAGTCCAGGCGTTTGGCGATCTCGCGCTCGAAGCCGCGCTCGACCGGGCGGTAGAAGCTCTGGCGGCCCAGCGCGTCGGGGAAGTAGTTCTGGCCGGAGAAGGCGCCGGGCGCGTCGTGGTCGTAGTCGTAGCCCGCGCCATAGCCCATCTCCTTCATCATGCGCGTCGGCGCATTGAGGATGATCTTGGGCGGCATCAGGCTGCCGTGTTCCTTTGCCGCGCGGGTCGCCGCGCCGAAGGCCTTGTAGGCGGCGTTCGACTTGGGCGCGGTGGCGACATAGACGACGGCCTGGCCGATCGCCAGTTCGCCCTCCGGGCTGCCCAGGAAATCGTAGGTGTCCTTGGCCGCGATCGCCTGGACCAGGGCCTGGGGATCGGCCATGCCGATGTCCTCGATCGCCATGCGCACGACGCGCCGGGCGATGAACAGCGGGTTCTCGCCGGCCACGAACATGCGCGCCAGCCAGTAGAGCGCGGCATCAGGATCGCTGCCCCGCACCGACTTGTGCAGCGCGCTTATCAGGTTGTAGTGGCCCTCGTCGCCCTTGTCGTAGATCGGCACGCGGCGCTGCACGACCCCGGCAAGGCCGTCACGGTCGAGCACCCGGTCGCCCGGCAGGGTGAGCAGTTCCTCGACCAGGTTCAGCAGGAAACGCCCGTCGCCGTCGGCCATGTCGAGCAGGGCCTGCCGTGCATCGTCGTCGAGCGGCACCCTGTGGCCCTGCTCGGTCTCGGCGCGCGCGATCAGCTCGGCCATCGCCTCCTCCGAAAGGCGCTGCAGGACCATCACCTGGCAGCGCGAGGTGAGCGCGGCGTTGACCTCGAAGCTGGGGTTTTCCGTGGTGGCGCCGACCAGGACCACGGTGCCGTCCTCGACAAAGGGCAGCAGGGCGTCCTGCTGGGCCCTGTTGAAGCGGTGGATCTCGTCGACGAAGAGCAGCGTGCCCATGCCGTCCTTGCGGCGGGCCTGGGCGCGCTCGAAGGCCTTGCGCAGGTCGGCGACGCCGGCGAACACGGCCGAGACCGGCTCGAAGGACAGCCCCGCCCGTTCGGCCAGCAGGCGCGCGATCGTCGTCTTGCCCGTGCCCGGCGGTCCCCACAGGATCATCGAGGCCATGCGCCCCTGCGCCACCATGCGCCCGATGGGGCCCTCGGGCCCGATCAGATGGCCCTGCCCCACCACTTCCTCCAGCCTCTTGGGCCGCAGCCTGTCGGCGAGCGGCCGCGGCGCCTGGGATTCGAAGAGGGTGTTCATGGGCGGGTTACCGTGGTGGCAGTGCGGACGGCAGCGTTCCGGCATGGGTCCCGGCTCTGCGCGCCTGCGGCGCTTGGCCGGTATGACGCACAAAAATAGCTGTCATCCCGGCCGTAGCGAAGCGAAGAGCCGGGACCCATGCCGGAACATGAGCCAAAGGCGCTCCATTGACCGATGTGCATGCCTTCAAACACCCTCATGGGGACGCCGTACCACGTCTACATCACCGCTAGCCAGACCCGAGGCACCCTCTCACCGGCCTCACCAACGACATTGTCCGCCGCATGATGGAACACCGGGAGGGCAAGGCGGACGGGTTCACCGCAAAACACGGCGTCAGGCGGCTGGTCCACATCAAAACCTACGACACCATCGCCGAAGCCATCGCCCGTGAGAAGCGCCTGAAACGCTGGCGAAGAGCGTGGAAGATCGCGCTGATCGAGGCGGACAACCCCGACTGGCACGAACTGTTCCGCAGGCTGAACGGGTAGCGTTCCCCCACCCCATCGTCATCCCGGCCGGAGCGAAGCGGACAGCCGGGACCCATGCCGGAACGCCAACACAAGCGCTGACAGTGTGGTGAAGTTCCGGCATGGGTCCCGGATCTGCGCGGCTACGCCGCTTGTCCGGGATGACGCCGTGAAAGATACCCCCAAAAAGCAAAGGGGCAGCCGTGAAGCTGCCCCCTCGAAACGTCGGCTGCGTGCAGCCTTATGCCGCCTCGGCGTCCTCGTCGTCCATCTGGACGGGGCCGCTGTCCTGGCCCTTGGCGTCGGGATCGCGGTCGACCAGTTCGATCACCGCCATCGGGGCGGCGTCGCCGTAGCGGAAGCCGGCCTTCATGATGCGGGTGTAACCGCCCTGGCGGCTGCCGTAGCGCTCGGCGATCGTGGTGAACAGCTTTTCGACCATGACGTTGTCGCGCAGCTCGGCGAAGGCCTGGCGGCGGGCGTGGAGATCGCCGCGCTTGCCCAGGGTGATCAGCTTCTCGACGTGGGGGCCGAGTTCCTTGGCCTTGGGCAGCGTGGTCTTGATCTGCTCATGCTTGATGAGCGCCGCGGCCATGTTCTTCAGCAGCGCCTTACGATGGGCACTGGTGCGGTTCAGCTTGCGGCCGGAAATGCGATGTCGCATGGCGTCCTCGTGGTCAGCGGGCCAGTCGGCCGCTCAGGTGAAAGGGTCTTCGAGACGACGGGCCAGGTCCTCGATGTTCTCGGGCGGCCAGTTCGGGATCTTCATGCCCAGATGCAGCCCCATGAGGGACAGCACGTCCTTGATCTCGTTCAGCGACTTGCGGCCGAAGTTCGGGGTCCGCAGCATCTCGGCCTCGGTCTTCTGCACCAGGTCGCCGATGTAGACGATGTTGTCGTTCTTCAGGCAGTTGGCCGAACGCACGGAAAGCTCGAGCTCGTCGACCTTGCGCAGCAGGTTCGGGTTGAACTCCGGCTCGCCGGTCTCCTCGCGCTCGACGCGAACCTCGGGCTCCTCGAAGTTGACGAAGAGCTGGAGCTGGTCCTGCAGGATGCGGGCGGCCAGCGCCACGGCATCCTCGGGCGTCACCGCGCCGTTGGTCTCGACCGTCACCGACAGCTTGTCGTAGTCGGTGACCTGGCCGACGCGGCTGTTCTCGACCTTGTAGGCGACCTTCTTGATCGGCGTGTAGATGGCATCGACCGGGATCAGGCCGATCGGCGCGTCCTCGGGGCGGTTCTGCGCGGCCGGGACGTAACCCTTGCCCAGCTCGACCGTGAACTCCATGTTGAGTTCGGCCTCGCTGTCGAGCGTGCAGATGACGTGATCGGGATCCATGATCTCGATATCCGAGCTCGCCTCGATCATCGAGGCGGTCACGGCACCCGGACCCTTGGCCTTCAGCGTCATGCGCTTGGTGCCGGTCGAGTGCATCTTCAGCGACAGCGCCTTGACGTTCAGCACGATGTCGGTGACGTCCTCATGGACGCCCGTGATCGAGGAGAATTCGTGCAGCACGTTGTTGATGCGGATCGAGGTCACCGCCGCGCCCTGGAGGGACGACAGCAGGACCCGGCGCAGGGCATTGCCCAGCGTCATGCCGAAGCCGCGCTCGAGGGGCTCGGCGACGATGGTCGCCTCGCGCAGCGGGTCCAGGCCCGGCTCGATCTGCAGCTTGTTGGGTTTGATCAACGCTTGCCAGTTCTTGTTCATCGTGACGACGACCTCGTTGTTGTCGGCCTGCCCGGCGGGCGGCCTGCGCCGGGCTCAGCGGCCCCGCGCATCCTTCAAAGTTCCGGACCCACACGCCTTCGGGCGCGCGGTGTCCGCATCGTCCGGCGGCTCAGACGCGACGGCGCTTGCGCGGACGGCAGCCGTTGTGCGGGATCGGCGTGACGTCCTGGATCAGGTTGATCTGGAAGCCCACCGTCGAGAGCGCGCGCAGCGCCGACTCACGGCCCGAACCGGGACCCTTCACGAAAACCTCGAGCACCTGCATGCCGTGCTCCTGGGCCTTTCGGCCGGCGTCCTCGGCCGCCATCTGGGCGGCGTAGGGGGTCGACTTGCGCGAACCCTTGAAGCCCATGGCGCCGGCCGACGACCACGAGATGGCGTTGCCCTGGGCATCGCTGATCGTGATCATGGTGTTGTTGAACGACGCGTTGACGTGGGCCACGCCCGACGTGATGTTCTTGCGCTCACGGCGCTTGACGCGCTGCTGGGTTTCCCTGGCCATCTGATTTAAGCCTTCTTCTTGCCGGCGACCGGGCGCGCCTTGCCCTTGCGGGTGCGCGCATTGTTGTGGGTGTTCTGGCCGCGCACGGGCAGGCCCTTGCGGTGACGGACGCCGCGGTAGCAGCCCAGGTCCATCAGGCGCTTGATGTTCATGGCGACGTCGCGGCGCAGGTCGCCCTCGACGGTGTGGCCCTGATCGATCAGCTCGCGGATCTGCGAGACCTCGGCGTCGGTCAGCTCGTTGACGCGCCGCTCCTGCGGGATACGGGCCGCGGCGCAGATCTCCTGCGCCTTGGTACGGCCGATCCCGTGGATGTAGGTCAGCGCAATTTCGACCCTCTTGGAGGTCGGGATGTTCACACCAGCAATGCGTGCCAAAGGATTGGCTCCTTAGCCAAAGGAAATGAGCCGGCAAAACCGCTCTGGTTTCCGGGATGGGCGGCGGATTATAGGGAGGGACAGGAAACTGTCAATCACTGTCGAGACCCTGTCAACCGCCGTTGATGACAGAGGCGATCTGGCGCGTCACCTCATCGATGGCAGCCATGCCATCGACCTGGGAAAGCACGCCTTTTTCGCGGTAGTAGGGCAGCAACGGTGCCGTCTGGTCGTGATAGACCTTCAGGCGCGAACGCACCGTCTCCTCGTTGTCGTCGGCGCGGCGCTTGAATTCGCTGCCGCCGCACGAATCGCAGACGCCCTCGACCCGGGGGCGCTGGAAGCGGTCGTGGTAGCCGGCACCGCAGGTCGCGCAGGTGTAGCGCCCGGTGATGCGCTCGACCAGGGCCTCGTCGTCGACCGCCATCTCGATGACGTGGTCGAGCTTGAGGCCGCGCTGGGCCAGCATGGCGTCGAGCGCCTCGGCCTGGGCCTTGCTGCGCGGGAAGCCGTCCAGGATGAAGCCGTTGGTGCAGTCGGTTTCGTCGATGCGCTCGGCGATCATGCCGACGATGATGTCGTCGCTGACCAGTTCGCCCCGGTCCATGACCTCCTTGGCCATGCGGCCGACGGGTGAACCCGAGGCGACCGCGGCGCGCAGCATGTCGCCGGTGGAAAGCTGGGGAATGCCGTGGGCATCCATCAGGCGGCGGGCCTGGGTGCCCTTCCCGGCTCCCGGCGGTCCAAGCAGGATCAGCTTCATCAGCGGCGGCCCTTGAGCTTGGCCTTCTTGATGAGACCTTCGTACTGGTGTGCAAGCAGGTGGGACTGGATCTGGGCCACCGTGTCCATCGTGACCGTGACGCAGATCAGCAGCGAGGTGCCGCCCAGGTAGAACGGCACCGCCGCCCAGGAGATCAGCGCCTCGGGGATGAGGCAGACCAGCGTGAGGTAGATCGCGCCGATCACCGTGATGCGCGTCAGCACGTAGTCGAGGTAATCGGCGGTGTTCTTGCCCGGACGGATGCCGGGGATGAAACCGCCGTGTTTCTTCAGGTTGTCGGCGGTGTCGACCGGATTGAAGACGACCGCCGTGTAGAAGAAGCAGAAGAAGATGATCGCGGAGGCAAACAGCGCCATGTAGAGCGGCTGTCCGTGGCCCAGCCAGATCTGCACGTCCTGCAACCAGACCGGACCGCCCGAGGCGTTGAAGCTGGCCAGCGTCGCCGGCATCAGCAGGATCGAGCTGGCAAAGATCGGCGGGATAACGCCGGCGGTGTTGAGCTTGAGCGGCAGGTGGCTCGACTCGCCGCCGAACATCTTGTTGCCGACCTGGCGCTTGGGATACTGGACGATCAGACGGCGCTGCGCCCGCTCCATGAAGACGATGACCGCGATGATGCCGATCGCGCCCAGCAGCAGCGCCATGATGAAGATCGGCGACATCGCGCCCGTGCGGCCCAGTTCCAGGGCCTGGCCGATGGCCGACGGCAGGTTGGCGACGATGCCCGCGAAGATGATCAGCGAAATGCCGTTGCCGACGCCGCGCTGGGTGATCTGCTCGCCCAGCCAGAGCAGGAACATCGTCCCGCCCAGCAGCGTGATGACGGTGGTGAAACGGAAGAAGACGCCGGGGTCCATCACGGCCGAGCCGGTGCTCCCGGTCATCGATTCCAGGCCCACGGCGATGCCGTAGCCCTGCACCAGGCACAGCAGCACCGTCAGGTACCGCGTGTACTGGTTCATCTTCTTGCGCCCGCTCTCGCCTTCCTTCTTGAGCTGCTCGAGCTGGGGCGAGACGGTCGTCATCAGCTGGATGATGATCGAGGCCGAGATGTAGGGCATGACATTGAGGGCAAAGATCGTCATGCGCTCGAGCGCGCCGCCCGAGAACATGTTGAACATGCCCAGGATGCCGCCGGCCTGCTGCTGGAAGATGTCGTTGAGGATCGCGGCGTCGATGCCCGGGATCGGGATGTAGGTTCCCAGGCGATAGACCACGAGCGCGCCCAGCGTGAACCAAAGGCGCTTCTTGAGCTCCGTGGCCTTGCCGAAAGCGCCGAGATTGAGCTGACTAGCGAACTGGTCCGACGCGGCCATTCAGGGGTCTCCCGCGAGGATCAGCCGTCGTTCCCGCCGGCCGCCTCGTTCTTTTCTGCCTTGAACACGGTCTGGGTGATCGTGCCGCCGGCCTTTTCCACCGCGGCAACCGCCGATTTGGTGGCGCCGGCGACGGTGATGTCGAGCTTGGCCTTCAGTTCGCCACCGCCCAGCAGGCGCAGGCCGTCGCGGATGCGGCGAATCACGCCGGCTGCCAGCAGAACCTCGGCGTTGACCGGCGCCTTGACGTCGATCCGGCCGCCATCGATCGCGGCCTGCAGGCGCTCCAGCGTGATCTCGACGTAGTCGGCACGGTTGGGGTTCTTGAAGCCGCGCATCGGCAGACGCCGATAGATCGGCATCTGGCCGCCCTCGAAGTTCGCCATGGCAACGCCCGAGCGCGAGGTCTGGCCCTTGTGGCCGCGGCCCGAGGTCTTGCCCAGGCCCGAACCGATGCCGCGCCCGCGCCGCTTCTTGGCGTGGGTGGCCCCGGAGTTGTTGCGGATCTCGTTGAGCTTCATGGTCGTCTCTCGCACCGTTCACGCTGTCGCGTTGCCTAGATTTCTTCCCAACGCACCAGATGTGCGACGGTGGTGAGCATGCCGCGCACTTCAGGGCTGTCCTGGAGTTCGCGCGTGCGATGCAGCTTGTTCAGGCCCAGGCCGATCAGGGTGGCGCGCTGCTTGTCGGGGCGCCCGATGGTGCTCCCGATCTGCGTCACCCGGATGGTCTTGGCGGCTTCCTGCTTCTTGGCCATGTCGATCAGCCCTCGGCGTATTCGGTGCCGCCGGCGCGACCCAGCACATCGGCAACCTTCTTGTTGCGCTTGGCGGCCACGGCGCGCGGCGACATCGTAGCGGACAGCGCCGCAAACGTCGCCTTCACCACGTTGTGGGGGTTGGCGCTGCCGGTCGACTTGCAGACCACGTCCTGGGCGCCCAGCGCCTCGAACACGGCGCGCATCGGACCGCCGGCAATGACACCCGTGCCCGGAGGCGCGGTGCGCAGCACGACGTGGCCGGCACCGAAGTCGCCGCGCACGTCATGGTGCAGCGTGCGGCCCTCGCGCAGTGGAACACGGATCATGTTGCGCTTGGCCTGCTCGGTCGCCTTGCGGATTGCCTCGGGCACCTCGCGCGCCTTGCCGGCGCCATGGCCGACGCGACCCTTCTGGTCGCCGACGACGACCAGCGCGGCAAAGCCGAAACGACGGCCGCCCTTCACCACCTTGGCCACGCGGTTGATGCTGACGAGCTTCTCGAGGAACTCGCTCGGCTCCTCGTTGCGCCCGCCGCGTCCACCGCGGTCGGGGCCACGTCCCTGGCCCCGCTCTCGACCCTGTTGTGCCATCCTGTCGATCCTTCCCTTGTACCGCGGCCTAGAACTTCAGGCCCGCTTCGCGCGCTGCCTCGGCAAGCGCCTTGACGCGGCCGTGATAGCGATAGCCGCCGCGGTCGAACACGATCTTGTCGATGCCGGCGGCAGTGGCGCGTTCGGCGATCAGCTTCCCGATCTCCTTGGCGGCCGCCACGTCGGCGCCGGTCTTGAGGCTCTCGCGCAGCGCCTTCTCCATGGTGGAGGCGGCCACGAGCGTGCGGCCGTCGGCGTCGTCGATCACCTGGGCATAGATGTGCTTGCTCGAGCGGAACACCGACAGGCGCGGCCTGCCGTCGTTGCGCTGGCGAAGCTGGAGGCGGACGCGATTCTTCCGCCGGGCGAGGAGTTCTTTTGTCGAGCTCATGGCGTGCGTCCTACTTCTTCTTGCCTTCCTTGCGCAGCACAAACTCGCCCTTGTAGCGGATGCCCTTGCCCTTGTAGGGCTCCGGGCCGCGCCAGCGGCGGATGTTGGAGGCCACCTGGCCCACCTGCTGCTTGTCCGAACCCGAGACCACGATCTCGGTTAGGCTCGGCGTTTCGATCGTCACCCCTTCGGGCACGGGAAACTCGATGTCGTGGCTGTAGCCCAGCTGCAGCTTCAGCGTCTTGCCCTGGGCCTGGGCGCGATAACCCACGCCCTGGATCTCCAGGTGCCGCTTGAAGCCGTCGGTCACGCCCGTGATCATCGCGGCGATGTTGGCACGGGTGGTGCCCCACAGCGCGCGGGCCTGCTTGGACTGCGAATTGGGCGTCACCACCACCTCGCCGCCGTCGACCTTCACGGTCACGTCCGACAGGATGTGCTGCTTGAGTTGGCCCAGCTTGCCCTTCACGGCGACGTGGTCACGGGCAACCGTGACTTCGACGCCGGCCGGGATGGCAACGGGATATTTGCCTACGCGCGACATGATCGTTTCCTCGAACTTGTGGCGTTCTCTTAGAACACCCTGCAGAGCACTTCGCCACCGACATTGGCGGCACGCGCTTCGTGATCGGTCATGACGCCCTGGGGCGTCGAGACGATGGTGATACCCAGGCCACCGAAGACCCGGGGCATCTCTCGCACGCCCGAATAGACGCGCCGGCCGGGCTTGGAGACGCGGCCGATCTCGCGGATCACGGGCTCGCCCTCGTAGTACTTCAGCTCGATCACGAGCTGAGGCTTGGCTTCCTCGGCGCCGCGGCGGAAATCGCGGATGTAGCCCTCGCGCTTGAGCACGGCTAGCACGTTCTCCTTGAGCTTGGAGGCCGGGCATTCGACCTGCGCCTTGCGGCGCATGTGGCCGTTGCGGATGCGCGTAAGCATATCGCCGAGCGGATCGGTCATCGACATGGCTCGCTCTCCCCTACCAGCTCGACTTGACGACGCCGGGGATCAGGCCATCCGAGGCCAGCTCCCGCAGCGACACGCGCGACATGTTGAACTTGCGATGATACCCGCGCGGCCGGCCGGTCACGCCGCAGCGATTGCGGACCCGGACCTTTGCGGAGTTGCGCGGCAGCGCTGCCAGACGCAGGCGCGCCTGGAAGCGCTCCTCCATCGGACGGTCGCGGTCGTTCGCGACTTCCAGGAGAGCTGCGCGCTTGGCGGCATACTGCTTCACCAGGCGCTTGCGCTTCTCGTTCTTTTCGATGGCGCTCTTCTTGGCCATATCGCTGTCCCTTCGAACCGCGTCAGTTCTTGATGAACGGAAAGTCGAAACCCTCGAGGAGCGCAAGCGCCTCTGCGTCCGACTTGGCCGTCGTGCAAATCACGATATCGAGTCCGCGGATGTTGCTGACCCGGTCGTAGTTGATCTCGGGGAACACGAGCTGTTCCTTCAGACCCATGGCGTAGTTGCCCCGCCCGTCGAAGCTCTTTGGGCTGATGCCGCGGAAGTCGCGCACGCGCGGCAGGGCGATCGTCACCAGGCGGTCGAGGAATTCGTACATCCGCGTGCCGCGCAGGGTGACCTTGCAGCCGATAGCCATGCCTTCGCGCAACTTGAAGTTCGCGACCGACTTCTTGGCCTTGGTCACGACCGGCTTCTGGCCGGCGATCAGGGTCATCTCGGCGACGGCTCCGTCGACCTGCTTGGAATCCTGGACGGCCTCGCCGATGCCCATGTTGAGCACGATCTTGTCGATCTTGGGCACGGCAAGATGGTTCTTGTAGCCCATGCGTTCCATCAGTGCGGGACGCACCGTCGAAACGTAATGTTGGCTGAGCCTTGCGGTTGTCATCGTTACAATCCCGTCAGGAGTCGATGATCTCGCCCGAACGGCGCGCCACGCGGACCTTGCGGCCGTCGTCAAGCGTCTTGAAGCCGACACGGGTCGACTTCGTACCGTCCTTGGGGTCGATCAAGGCGAGGTTCGAGATATGGATGGAGAGTTCCTTGTCGACGATACCGCCCGGCTCGGTGGTGCTGGGCTTGGTGTGCCGGCGCGCCATGTTGACGCCGTTGACGATTGCGCGCTCTTCCTTGGGCAGGACCTTGAGCACGTCGCCCTGGCGGCCACGATCGCGACCGCTCAGAACGACGACACGGTCGCCCTTCCTGATCTTGCTGGCCATCTAGAGGACCTCCGGCGCGAGCGAAATGATCTTCATGAAGTTGCGCGAACGCAGCTCACGGGTGACCGGGCCGAAGATGCGGGTGCCGATCGGCTCGTTCTGCTTGTTGATCAGCACGGCCGCATTGCGGTCGAAGCGCAGGGCGCTGCCGTCGGCGCGGCGGATCTCCTTGGCGGTGCGCACGATCACCGCGCGGGTGACCTCGCCCTTCTTCACGCGGCCGTCGGGCGTTGCTTCCTTGACAGCCACGACGATGATGTCGCCGACCGTCGCGGTCTTGCGCTTGGATCCGCCCAGCACCTTGATGCACTGGACGCGACGCGCACCAGAATTGTCGGCAACGTCGAGATTGGTTTCTTGCTGGATCATGTCCTAGTCCTCACCGCGCTCCGCGCTCAGGCTTCGTCAGCGACGATGGTCCAGCGCTTCAGCTTGGACATCGGGCGGCATTCTTCGATGCGCACCTTGTCGCCCACGGCGATGGCGTTGGTTTCGTCGTGCGCGTGGTAGCGCTTGGAACGGCGAATGGTCTTCTTGTAGATGGGGTGGCGCATCAGGCGTTCGACATTGACCACAACGGTCTTGTCGCCCGACTTGCTGGTCACCACTCCCTGCATCACACGACGCGGCATGGTCAGATCCTCACGAACCGGCCTGGGCGCGCTGGCCCAGGATGGTCTTGATACGCGCGATGTCCCGGCGGGCTTTCTTCATCTGCGCAGTGTTTTCGAGCTGTCCGGTCGCCTGCTGGAAGCGGGCATTGAACTGCTGCTTCTTGAGAACGAGGATTTCGTCCTTCAACTCGTCGGTGCTCTTGGCACGCACGTCGGTGGCCTTCATGGTTTCGTCCTCCGTCAGTGCAGGCGCTGCACGAACTTGACATCGATCGGCAGCTTGGCCGCGCCCAGGCGCACCGCCTCGCGGGCGACATCCTCGGTCACGCCGCCCAGCTCGAACATGATCCGGCCCGGCTTGACCCGCGCCATCCAGTACTCGGGCGAACCCTTGCCCTTGCCCATGCGAACCTCGGCCGGCTTGGTCGAGACCGGCACGTCCGGGAACACCGTGACCCAGACGCGGCCGGCACGCTTCATGTGACGCGTGATGGCGCGGCGGGCGGCCTCGATCTGGCGCGCAGTGATACGGCCGGGAGCCTGCGCCTTGACGCCGAACTCGCCGAAATTGAGTGCCGTATAGCCCTTGGCGTCGCCATGGATGCGACCCTTGTGCGCCTTGCGGTACTTGGTTCTCTTTGGACTGAGCATCTCTGACTATCCCACTATCACGAGCGCGACTGGCCGCCCTGGAGTTCGACCTCGCGCTTCTCGTGCGCCATGGGGTCGTGGGCGAAGATCTCGCCCTTGAACACCCACGTCTTGACACCCAGCGTGCCGTAAGCGGTCTTGGCCGTGACACGGCCGAAATCGATGTCGGCGCGCAGGGTATGCAGGGGCACGCGGCCCTCGCGGTACCACTCGACACGCGCGATCTCGGCACCGCCCAGGCGGCCGCCGACGTTGATGCGGATGCCGCCGGCACCCAGGCGCATCGCCGACTGCACCGCGCGCTTCATGGCGCGGCGGAAGCTGATGCGGCGCTCGAGCTGCTGGGCGACGTTCTCGGCGACCAGCGTGGCGTCGATCTCGGGCTTGCGGATCTCGACGATGTTGACCGTCACTTCTGACTTCGACATCGACTGCAGCTTGTTCTTGAGCTTCTCGATGTCGGCGCCGCGCTTTCCGATCACCACGCCCGGACGGGCGGTGTGGATCGTCACGCGCGCCTTGCTCGCCTGGCGCTCGATGATGACGCGGCTGACGCCGGCCTGAACCAGTGCCGTCTTGATGTACGACCGGATATTGAGATCCTCGTGGAGCAGACGGGCATAGTCCTTGCCGTCCGCGTACCAGCGGAAGTCCCAGGTGCGGTTGATGCCGAGCCGAAGCCCGATCGGATTGACCTTGTGACCCATCAGTTCTCGCTTTCCGCAGCTTCCCGGACAATGATTTCCAGGTTGCTGAAATCCTTCCGATAGGGATGCATCCGGCCACGGCCCACCGGGCGGTAGCGGCGCATCTTCAGGCTCTGGCCGACCGAGGCGTGCGCCACGACCAGCCTGTCGACGTCGAGCCCGTGGTTGTTCTCCGCGTTGGCGACGGCCGACTGCAGGACCTTCCTGACGTCGTCGGCAATCCGGCGCGGCGAATAGGCCAGTTCGGCAAGCGCCCGTGCGACCGTCTTGCCCCGGATCGTCTGGGCGACCAGGTTCAGCTTGCGGGCGCTGGTGCGGATCGAGCCGCCCTTGGCGCGAACCTCGTTGTCGGGGAGCTTACGCTCCAGGCTCTTCTTGCCCATGCTCAGCCCCTCTTGGACTTCTTGTCGGCGGCATGACCATGGAAGGTCCGGCTCGGCGAGAACTCGCCGAACTTGTGACCGACCATGTTCTCGGTGACCATCACGGGCAGATGCTTCTGGCCGTTGTAGACGCCGAAGGTTAGGCCGACGAACTGCGGCAGGATGGTTGAACGGCGCGACCAGGTCTTGATCACGTCCTTGCGTCCGGACTCGCGCACGGTCTCTGCCTTCTTGAGCAGATAGCCGTCCACGAAGGGACCTTTCCAAACAGAACGGGACACGCTCGCTCCTCCTACCGGTTCTTCTTGCGGCGGCGGCTGATGATCAGCTTGTCGCTCGCCTTCTTGACACGCGTGCGGGCACCCTTGGTCGGCTTGCCCCACGGCGTCACGGGATGACGGCCGCCGCTGGTGCGGCCCTCGCCGCCGCCATGCGGATGGTCGATCGGGTTCATGGCCACGCCGCGCACGGTTGGGCGCTTGCCCAGCCAGCGGGTACGGCCGGCCTTGCCCAGCTTGCGGTTCTGGTGGTCGCTGTTGGAGACCGCACCGATGGTGGCGATGCACTCGCCGCGCACCATGCGCATCTCGCCCGAGGCCAGGCGAAGCTGGGCGTAGCCCTGGTCCTTGCCCACCAGTTGGGCGTAGGTCCCGGCCGAACGGGCTATCTTGCCGCCGGCGCCCGGACGCATCTCGATGTTGTGCACGATCGTGCCCACCGGGATGTTCTGCATCGGCATGGCGTTGCCCGGACGGATGTCGACGCGCTCGCCCGAGACGACCTTGTCACCCGGCTGCACCCGCTGGGGCGCCAGGATGTAGGCCTTCTCGCCGTCCTCGTAGATCACCAGGGCGATGAACGCGGAACGGTTGGGATCGTATTCCAGGCGCTCGATCGTGCCGGTCACGCCGAACTTGCGGCGCTTGAAGTCGATCAGGCGATAGCGCCGCTTGTGGCCGCCGCCGCGATGGAACGCGGTGATCCGGCCGTTGTTGTTGCGGCCGCCGCTCTTGGTCACGCCCTCGGTCAGTTCCTTGAGCGGCCCGCCCTTGTGCAGCTGCACGCGGCTGACCTGGACGAGGCCCCGCTGACCCGGAGTGGTCGGATTGAAGAGTTTCAGCGCCATCTCAGACTCCCGTCGTGACGTCGATCGTATGGCCCTCGGCCAACGTGACGATCGCCTTCTTGACGTTGCTCCGGCGACCGATGCGGCCCCGGAAACGCTTGACCTTGCCGGCCTGGTTCAGCGTGTTGACCCGCGTCACCTTGACCTTGAACAGCTCCTCGACCGCCTGCTTGATCTCGGGCTTGGAGGCCCGGGGATCGACGCGGAAGGTGACCTGGTTCCACATGCTGCCCTGGGTCGACTTTTCGGTCACGACCGGGGACAGGATGATGTCGTAGCTCTTTTCCAGGCTCATGCCAGTCTCTCCTGCAGGGCAGCGACCGCGTCCTTGGTCAGCACCAGCACGTCGTGGCGCATGATGTCGAAGACGTTGGCGCCGACGCTGGGAAGCACGTCGAGCTGGGGAATGTTGGACGCTGCCCGGCGGAAGTTCTCGTTCAGCGCCGCACCGTCGATCAGCAGGGCCGAACCCAGGCCCAGGCCCGAAATGCGCGGGGCTAGGTCCTTGGTCTTGGCGCTGTCGATCGCGGTGCTGTCGATCACGATCAGCTTGCCTTCGGCGAGCTTGGCCGACAGCGCGGTCTTCAGGCCCAGGGCGCGGATCTGCTTGGGCAGCGAGAAGGCATGGCTGCGCGGCACGGGACCATGGGCCACGGCACCGCCGCGGAAGATGTTGGTCTTCTTGGAGCCGTGGCGGGCGCGACCGCCGCCCTTCTGGCGGCCCAGCTTCTTGGTCGAACCGACCACGTCGCTGGTCGACTTCGTGCTGTGCGTGCCGGCCCGGCGCTTGGCGAGCTGCCACTGCACCACACGGGCAAGGATGTCGGGACGCGCCGGCAAGCCGAAGATCTCGTCGGCCAGATCGACCGAGCCTGCCTTCGTGTTGTCGAGCGTGAGAACGTCGGCCTTCATGGCTTAGTTACCCTCCTCGGCAGC
Organism: Pseudomonadota bacterium; assembly: GCA_027592745.1. Classification (GTDB taxonomy): domain Bacteria; phylum Pseudomonadota; class Alphaproteobacteria; order SP197; family SP197; genus CALGGB01. The sequence continues at coordinate 17,360 of JAQCLG010000073.1, forward strand.
GTCGGCTTCCGCGGGTGCCTCGGCAGCGGGCGCTGCGGCGTCGGCGGACTCGACGAGACCGGCCGGATAGGGCACGCCCTCGTGGAGCTTCAGCTTCACTGCGTCGTTAATCAGGACATAACCTTCCTTGGAACCGGGGACGCAGCCCCGGACCAGGATGAGGCCGTTCTCGGCGTCGATCGCCGCGACCTCCAGGCTCTGCGTGGTGATCTGCTTGTCGCCCTTGTGGCCGGCCATCTTCTTGCCCTTGAAGACGCGACCCGGGTCCTGGTTGTTGCCCGTCGAGCCATGGGCGCGATGGGAGACCGAGACACCGTGGGAGGCGCGCATGCCGCCGAAGTTGTGGCGGGCCATAACGCCCGTGAAACCCAGACCCTTGGAGGTCCCCGTCACGTCGACCTTCTGGCCGACCACGAAGTGGTTGACCGAAAGTTCGGCGCCGACCGGCAGCAGCGCGTCGTCGCTGACGCGGAACTCGACCAGCTTGCGCCGGGGGGCAACGCCCGCCTTGGCGAAGTGGCCGCGCTGGGCCTTGGTCAGGTGCTTGACCTTCGCGTCCGTGGTGCCGACCTGGATGGCGGTGTAGCCGTCCTTGTCGGTGGTGCGCTGGGCGACAACCTGATTGTCATCAACCTTGAGTACGGTCACCGGAATATGGGCCCCGTCTTCGGTGAAGACGCGGCTCATGCCCATTTTCCGTGCGATGAGTCCGGTACGCATCGACTGGCTCCTAGAGCTTGATCTCGACGTCGACACCCGCAGCGAGGTCGAGCTTCATCAGCGCGTCCACGGTCTGGGGGGTCGGCTCGACGATGTCGATCAGACGCTTGTGCGTGCGCATCTCGAACTGTTCGCGCGATTCCTTGTCGATGTGCGGACCCCGCAACACCGTGAACTTCTCGATGCGTGTCGGCAGGGGAATCGGTCCCCGCACCTGCGCGCCGGTCCGCTTCGCAGTGCCCACGATTTCGTTCGTCGACTGATCGAGCAGCCGATGATCGAAAGCCTTGAGCCGAATGCGGATGTTTTGACCCGCCATGGCGTTTCTCCCGTTTCCCGTTCTTGTCGGGTTCTTATTCGATGACTTCGGCGACGACGCCGGCGCCGACGGTACGTCCACCCTCGCGGATGGCGAAGCGCAGGCCCGGATCCATCGCGATCGGCGCGATCAGTTCGACGTTCATCGTGATGTTGTCGCCCGGCATCACCATCTCGACGCCCTCGGGCAGCATCACGTGGCCCGTCACGTCCGTCGTGCGGAAGTAGAACTGCGGACGGTAGTTCGTGAAGAACGGCGTGTGACGGCCGCCCTCGTCCTTGGTCAGGACATAGGTCTCGGCCTTGAACTTCGTGTGCGGCGTGATCGAGCCGGGCTTGGCCAGGACCTGGCCGCGCTCGACGTCCTCGCGCTTGGTGCCGCGCAGCAGCACGCCCACGTTGTCGCCCGCCTGCCCGCTGTCGAGCAGCTTGCGGAACATCTCGACACCCGTGCACACCGTCTTGCTCGTCGTCTTGATGCCGACGATCTCGACCTCGTCGCCCACCTTGATGATGCCGCGCTCGACACGACCCGTCACAACCGTGCCGCGACCCGAGATCGAGAACACGTCCTCGATCGGCATCAGGAACGGAAGATCGACCGCACGCTCGGGCGTCGGCACATAGGCGTCCACCGCCTCCATCAGCTTCAGGATCGTGTCGGCGCCGATCTCAGGATCGCGGTCTTCCAGCGCCGCAAGCGCCGAACCGCGCACCACCGGAATGTCGTCGCCCGGGAAGCTGTAGGCCGAAAGAAGCTCGCGAACCTCGAGCTCGACCAGGTCCAGAAGCTCCTCGTCGTCCACCTGGTCCACCTTGTTCAGGTAGACCACGATCGCGGGAACGCCGACCTGGCGCGCCAGAAGGATGTGCTCGCGCGTCTGCGGCATCGGGCCGTCCGCGGCGTTCACAACCAGGATCGCACCGTCCATCTGCGCCGCACCCGTGATCATGTTCTTCACGTAGTCGGCATGGCCCGGGCAGTCGACATGCGCGTAGTGACGGTTCGCCGTCTCGTACTCGACATGCGCCGTGTTGATCGTGATGCCGCGCGCCTTCTCCTCGGGTGCCTTGTCGATCATGTCGTAACCCATGAACGTCGCACCGCCAGACAGCGCCAGGATCTTGGTGATCGCGGCCGTCAGCGTCGTCTTGCCGTGGTCAACATGGCCAATCGTGCCGATGTTCACATGCGGCTTGTTACGCTCGAATTTTGCCTTCGCCATCGCGTCTCGTCTCCTGGTCTCGTCCGGTCCGGCATCAGGCCGGTCCTGGTTATCGTCACGTCGGGCGGCACGGCGGCCGGTGGTGGAGCGGGTGGCGGGAATCGAACCCGCATAACCAGCTTGGAAGGCTGGGGCTCTACCATTGAGCTACACCCGCGGCTTCCTTCCTCCAAGGCGCGCCGCCCCAACGGCGGCTTCCTGGCGGCAGTGAGGCAGAGCTGGTGGAGGGAGGTGGATTCGAACCACCGTAGCTTGCGCAACGGGTTTACAGCCCGTCCCTTTTAACCACTCAGGCATCCCTCCGAACTCGATCCAAAGCTCACCCCGCCAAGGGTGCGCGAACTAACGGATTACCCTGGCGCTTGTCAACGAAAACGAAGCGCAGAAAGGCTCTGCGCTTCGCGGCCGCCGCGTTAGCACGTCGGGTCTGTTTCCAGTTGTCGGAAAGCACTCTATAGGAGGGCCCCATGAGCCGCAAGCATCACAAGCATCGGGACCGCCGCCAGCCCACGCGTTCCGGGGATTCCCCCGGTGCCGCG
>JAQCLG010000241.1 GCA_027592745.1 Pseudomonadota bacterium
TCACGACGAATGCCGCAACTACTTCGCCAACGCTGGATATGCTTCCGTCTAAACAGGAAACGCTCTAGAAACGCCCGCGCAGCAGGCCCTTGCGCGGCGCATCGCCCGCGGTGGCGTCGGCCTGCGCTGGCGCATCCGGAGCCTGGGGCGGCGGATTGCGTTCGCCCGCGCCGGGAACATCGCGCCCGGCCGGCTCGATTTCGCCGAAGTTGATCTTGAAGCGGTCGAGTTCGCTTTCGGAAACCGCGCCTTCGCCGACCAGGCGCTGGATGCAGTCGCGCATGGTCTGCATGCCGAAGCGGTGGCCGGTCTGCAGCATCGAGACGATCTGGGGCACCTTGTTCGCGCGGATCAGGTTCCGCACCGCGGGCGTGCCCACCATGATCTCGTGGTCGGCGACGCGCCCGCCGCCGGTGCGCTTGAGCAGGACCTGGCTGATCACCGCCTGGAGCGATTCCGAGAGCATGGCGCGGACCATGTCCTTGTCGCTGCCGGGGAAGACGTCGATGATGCGGTCGATCGTCTTGGGCGCCGATGTCGTGTGCAGCGTGCCGAGCACGAGATGGCCGGTCTCGGCCGCGGTCAGGGCCAGCGAGATCGTTTCCAGGTCGCGCATCTCGCCGACCAGGATGATGTCGGGGTCCTCGCGCAGGGCGCTCTTGAGGGCGCGCGCAAAGGACCGGGTATGGGTCCCGACCTCGCGCTGGTTGATCAGCGCCAGCTTGGCCTCGTGGACGAACTCGATCGGGTCCTCGACCGTCAGGATGTGCTTCTTCATCGTGCGGTTGGCGTGGTCGACCATCGCCGCAAGGGTCGTCGACTTGCCCGAACCGGTCGGTCCGGTGACCAGGATCAGGCCGAGTTCGAGCGTCATGAAACGCGCGAAGCTGCCCGGCGCCCGCAGGTCCTCCAGGCTCGGCACCACGGTCGGGATGGTGCGCAGCACCGCGGCGGGGCCGGTCGATGTCGTGAAGGCGTTGACGCGGAAGCGGCCGATCTCCGGCGCCGACTGGTAGGCCATGTCGATCTCGCGTTCGTCCTCGTAGAGCGCCCGCTGCTCCTCGCTCATGATCTCGCTGACCAGGACGTGGACCTGCTCGGCGGTGAACGGCTGGTCGGTCATCGGCGTGATGTCGCCGCGGACACGCATTGCCGGGGGCCGGCCCGAGGACAGGTGCAGGTCCGAGGCACCCTGCTGCACGATGAAGGCGAGCAACTAGTCGATCTGATGGCTCATGGTGCGCCCCCCGCGCGACGTCAGGCGCCGGCGGCCAGGTGCGGAATGCTCCAGCGCAGCAGGAAGGGCAGCGGCCGGGCGATGCTGGGCGAATCGTCGATCGCCGCGATGGCATGGCGCCGGCAGATGATGCGGCTGCCTTCGCCATAGGCGGCGAGCAGGGCCTTGTCGGCCAGGATGTTGATGACGCGGAGCACGCCGCGGCTGTGGCGTGCGATCAGGCGCAGGGCGGCGGGCTGGAACAGGTCGCGCATGTCGCCGTCCTTGCTGCAGCGGTTGACGCGGTGCTGCACGTAGCGGGTGGCGTCGCGCGTGTTGAGCTCACGCGTCTCGAAGCGGAAGGCGATGCGCTGGTTGAGCTGGCGCATGGCGTGCTGGCGCAGCAGGTGGTCGAGCTCCTGCTGGCCGAACAGCACGATCTGCAGCAGCTTGCTGGTCTCGGTCTCCAGGTTGGAGAGCAGGCGGATGGTCTCCAGCCCCGGGCGGCCCAGCGCCTGGGCCTCGTCGACCACCAGCACCGCCTGGCGTCCCTGGCTGTGCTGGTCGAGCAGGAAGTCGTTGAGCAGGTGGAAGGGGTCGCCGTGGGCATCCAAGGGAATGCCGAACTCGCGGCAGACGTCGCGCGCGATCTGGGTCTCGTCCGACAGCGGGGCATGCAGGTAGGCGACCGCGGCCTCGGGCTCGAGCACCTGCAGCAGCAGGCGGCAGAGCATGGTCTTGCCGGTGCCGACCTCGCCGACCACGGTCAGCACGCCGTCGCCGCGCTGCAGGGCAAAGGCGAGCATTTCCAGGATCGGACGGTGGAGCTGGCCGCCGAAGAACAGTGCCGGGTTGGGCGTCAGCGAGAAGGGATGCTCGCGCAGGCCGAAATGGCTCAGGAACGGCATGGTGACAGGGCTCCCGTCAAAGCTTCTTCAGGTAGGAGACGCGCTGGCGCACGCCCTCCAGGGGAATGCTGACATCGCAGACCTCCGCGGCTGTCAGCACCCGTTCGTAGAGGGCGCGGGCCTCGCCGAAATCGCCCAGGCGGTCGTGGATGATCGCCAGGTTGTAGACGTACATCAGGTTCTCGGGGCTGAGATCGGAGGCCAGCTCCAGGAAGCGGATCGCCTGGACGTAGTCGCCCTGGCCGGCAAAGAGCACGGCCATCTGGGCCGGGATCGGGCTGAAGCTGGGATTGATCTCGAAGAGCCGCTGCAGGTTCGCCATCGCCTGCTCGGTCGCCTCCTGGCTGATCAGGGTCATCATGTTGGCCAGGGCGCCGCGGTTGTCGGGTTCGATCGCCAGCAGTTCCTCGTAGGTCGCGCGCGCCTCGGCAAGCCAGCCGATCCGCTGCAGGGTCGAGGCCAGGCCGAACAGCGCGAAGGTGTTGTCGGGGTCGTCCTTGAGGACATCCATGTAGAGGTTGAGCGCGCCCTCGGTGTTGCCCGCCAGCAGGGAGGAATAGGCGGCCTCGAAACTGGCCTGCTGGACCTGGGCGCGATCGTCGATGGTGATGGAGAACTCGCCGCCGTCCTGGGGTGCCGTGTCCACTGCGGGTTCGGTTGCGCTGCCGTCGCCGGCGCGGGCGATCTCGACCGGCGGCGCCAGGTCGGTGAAGCCCCGCTCGTTGGCCAGGCGCTGCAGCGTCTGCTCCAGGGTTTCGCGCGCCTCGGCGGGAGGCGCGTCGGTCGGGTGCAGGGGATCGGTCTGGCTCTCGGGCAGGATGGCGGCCGGCGCGCTGTCCTGCCCGCCCTCCAGTCCGGCGACCTCTGTGGTTTCCTGTTCCGGCGCCGCCGGCTCCGTGTCCGCCGCGGGCACTGCCGCATCGGTCTGTGCCGCCGCGGCAAGCTGGTCTGCCGTCGGCACGGGACTGACGATCTCGATGCCGCCGCCGGACTCGGGCACCGCTTCGGCCAGGGCGGCAGGCGGCGTCATCATCAGTTCCTCGTCGGACGAAAGGGCGCCGTCATCGACCCCGGCAACCCCTGCGGCATCGGCACTGGCGTCGAACGCCTGGGGATCGGCGGCATAAGGGAAGGGTTCGGGCGCCAGGCCGAAGATCTCGGCGACGTCGGAGACCACCGGAATCTCGGCGACCAGGT
>JAQCLG010000242.1 GCA_027592745.1 Pseudomonadota bacterium
GGGCCCGGCAGGCGCCGGCGCCGCCTGGCCCTGCTCGGCCGGCGCATCGCCGCCGTTCGAGGCCGCCGCTGCCTCGGCCGCGCCGGCGCGCACGCCCAGCCAGGCCTCGGCACGGTTGGAGAGGGTGCGGAACTCCTGGGAGCGCAGGAAACCCAGCAGCGAGCCCGCATCGGGTTCGCGCCGCTTCAGGGTCTCCAGGCCGTCGGGCACCGGCGTGTTGCGCTCGAGCAGGACGAGGCGGCGCGAGATGCGCGCCATCTCGGCGTGTTCGATCAGGTTCTCGCGCCGCTTGGTCTGCTTGATCTCGTCGGCATGGGCCAGCAGGTTCTCGAGATCGCCGTATTCGTTGATCAGCAGGGCGGCGGTCTTGATGCCGATGCCGGGCACGCCCGGCACGTTGTCGACCGAATCGCCGGCCAGGGCCTGGACCTCGACCACCTTGTCGGGGCTCACGCCGAACTTCTCCATCACCTCCGGCGTGCGGATCTCCTTGCCCTTGAGGCCGTCGTACATGACGACGCCGTCCTCGATGAGCTGCATCAGGTCCTTGTCGGAGGAGACGATGGTGACCTGCGCACCGGCCTCGCGCGCGATGCGCGTGTAGGTCGCGATGATGTCGTCGGCCTCCCAGCCTTCCATCTCGATCACCGGCAGGTTGAAGGCGCGGGCGGCCTCGCGCATCAGTGGGAACTGGGGCACCAGCTCCTCGGGCGCGTCGGGCCGCTGGGCCTTGTACTGGTCGTAGATCTCGTTGCGGAAGGTCTTGGCGCTGTGGTCGAAGATGCAGGCGATGTGATCGGCATCGGTGCCGTCGATCAGCTTGATCAGCATGTTGCAGAAGCCCATCACCGCATTGACCGGCGTTCCGTCGGAACGGGTCATGGGCGGCAGGGCATGGAAGGCCCGGAAGATGAATCCGGAACCGTCGATCAGGTAGACGTGCTTGGGTGTGTCGGCCATGGCTTCAGTCTAGCAGCACCGACCGCCGTTGAACGAGACCTCTTGGTCATGCAGTCCGGGTCGGGGTCTGCCTCAGGCGCGCCCGGTCAGTTCCTCGTCGTGATCGACCGGGGGCCGGCCGGCAAGGATCGCCGGGGCTGCCGGGTGTTTCATCCAGACGAAGCGGCGGTCGCAGTAGCCGCAGTCGATGAAGCCGTGGGTGTGCAGGTCGTAATAGACCTTGGGGTGGCCCAGCGCGCCGCCGCCGCCGTCGCAGGCGACCTTGGCATCCAGGCTTTCGATCACTTCGGGCGGCGCAATCGTCATGGCTCACGAACCTTCGCTGATGGCGCGGGATCATACGCAGGACACGGCCGATGGCAACGTTCCCCGGCCAGCCCGTCGAAACCCGGCCGCGCCGGGTAGGCGACGCGGCGGCGGGATCGTGTATAACCCCGCCCATGATGCCCGACCTCGCCATTGATATCGCCGGCCTGACCAAGACCTACGGCAAGGGCCCCAAGGCCAAGCAGGCGCTCAAGGGAATCGACCTGCAGGTGCCCCGCGGCGCCTTCTTCGGCCTGCTCGGCCCCAACGGCGCGGGCAAGTCGACCCTGATCAACATCCTGGCGGGCCTGGTCATCAAGAGCGGCGGCGATGCCCGCATCTGGGACTGGGACATCACGAGGAATCCGCGCGAGGCCAAACGTTCGATCGGCGTCGTGCCCCAGGAACTCAACATCGACCCGTTCTTCACCCCGCGCGAGGCCATGGAACTCCAGGCCGGGCTCTACGGCGTGCCGAGGAAGGCGCGCAAGACCGACGAGATCCTTGCCGCCGTGGGCCTCTCCGACCAGGCCGATACCTACGCCCGGCGCCTCTCGGGCGGCATGCGCCGGCGCCTGCTGGTCGCCAAGGCGATGGTCCATTCGCCCCCGGTCATCGTGCTCGACGAACCCACCGCCGGTGTCGACGTCGAACTGCGCCGCAGCTTCTGGGCCTACATCCGCACCCTGAACCAGGCCGGCGTCACGATCCTGCTGACGACCCACTACCTGGAGGAGGCCGAGCGGTTCTGCGACGAGATCGCCATCATCAACCATGGCGAGCTGATCGTGCGCGACACGCCGGCCGGCCTCAAGCGCCGCCTCGATTCCAAGATCCTGATGCTGCGCACCGAGGAGCGCATCGACGCGCTGCCCGAAACCCTCCAGGGTCTGGATGCCAAGGTCACGCCCAACGGGCGCCTGCAGATCCGCTACCGGCCCAGCGAGGCTCAGGTCGACGAGGTTCTTGCGCGCATCCGCGCGGCCGGCCTGACCATTGCCGATCTCTCGACCACCGAGGGTGACCTCGAGGACATCTTCGTCGCCCTGACCAGCGACCGGCCGACGCCGCCAGCCGAGGCCGCGGAGTAGGTCGGGCAGGGAGGAGACCATGGGACAGACGCGTTACCTCTGCCGCATCGACAGCCCGATCGGTACGGTCGAGATGGTGATCGCCGGGGGCGCCCTGGAACTGCTCGACTTCCGCGACGAGGAGAGCGACCGCATCGATCGTTTCATCGCGCGGCGTTATCCCGACGGCCTGCCGCCCGAACAGGCCGACGGCAGCGGCATCGCCGATGCCGTGGCGGCCTATTTTGCCGGCGACACCTCCGCCATCGACGACCTGCCGGCAGCCCCGAAGGGCACGCCCTTCCAGGAAACCTGCTGGGCCGCGCTGCGCACCATTCCGGGCGGCACCACGATCAGCTACCGCCAGCTGGCAGAGCGCATCGGGCGGCCCACCGCGACCCGTGCCGTCGGCCTGGCCAACGGCCAGAACCCGGTCAGTCTCGTCGTGCCCTGCCACCGCGTGATCGGCGCCGACGGCAGCCTGACCGGCTACGGCGGCGGCCTGCCGCGCAAGCTCTGGCTGCTGCGCCACGAGGGCGCACTGCGGCCCGAACAGGGCAATCTGGCGCTCTGAAGCCCCCGGCGCGGCTTGTTTCGTCGCGCCCCCTGTCCTATGTTCCGCCGCGACGGTCCCGTAGCTCAGCTGGATAGAGCGCTGCCCTCCGAAGGCAGAGGTCGCGCGTTCGAATCGCGCCGGGACCACCACCTAACATATTAAAAGTATTGCTATTTTTTACTTTTGTGCTGCCGTAGCGCGAGAAAAATTTCTTACGGGTAAGCCCAGGGTCAGCAGATATTGTGCTTTTGGCCACCTGCTCGGGCTCGATTCAATCGACACAAACTTCATGCAGAAGCGAATCGACCATGAGCGACGAGGTGCACGGGCAATCGGGCGTTGTCAGACTAAAGCGATCCGGTATCCGAAGATCGTGATGCACCAGCTCTCAGGCCGCAAACTG
>JAQCLG010000243.1 GCA_027592745.1 Pseudomonadota bacterium
CCAGCGCCTCCAGAACCGGCACCACCCGGGCAAGCTCCTCGCCGGCGGCCACCGGGAGCGCACCGGGCCGGGTCGATTCGCCCCCGACATCGAGGATCGCCGCACCGGCCGCGATCATGGCCTCGCCCTGGCGCCGGGCGTCGCCGGGCGCGAACGCGGCGCCGCCGTCGGAAAAGCTGTCGGGCGTGACGTTGACGATGCCCATCGCCACGGAAGCCGCCATCGCGACGCCGCCGAACGGCGGACGGGGGCTCTGCATGCGGGCCAGCAGGTCGCGCGCCCTGCCCCCATGGTCCTCGTCCAGGCCATCGGTCCAGGCTGCAAGATCGCCCAGGGAGAGAGACGCGCAGGCAACCGCATCGGCGCGCCGCACCAGCACCTCGACCCGGTCGAAGCGCAGCGGTGTGCCGGCCAGGGGTCGCGAATCGGTCGAGGCCAGCGACGTGCCGGCCTCGATCAGGGGTTTGAGATAGAGCTTCTCGTCCGGCCCCAGGCGGACCGGCGGCTCCGCCAGCGCGAGGAGCCGCAGCCGGCTCGTCACCCGCCCGGCTGGGGTTCGGGAGCGATGCCGCCCGGCGCGTCGCCCTTGCCCTCGGTGGTGGGCACCGAGGCGCCGCGGCGCGGCGGGCTGGGCGGCCGGTCAGGCTCGTCGCCCGACGAGCGGTTCAGCGGTTCGCCGCGGATCACCTTCATGACCTCGTCCGACGACATCGTCTCGTATTCCAGAAGGCCTTCGGCCAGCCAGTGCAGTTCGTCGATCTTCTCGGTCAGGACCTCGCGCGCGCGCGTCTCGCCCTCCTCGACCAGGCGACGGATCTCCTCGTCGATCACCGCGGCCGTCGAGTCGGAGACGTTCTTCCTCTGCGTCACGGAGTGGCCGAGGAAGACCTCCTCCTCGTTGTCGCTGTAGAGCAGCGGGCCGAGCTTGTCGGAAAAGCCAAACTCCGTGACCATGCGGCGGGCCAGGCTGGTCGCCTGCTTGATGTCCTGACCGGCGCCGGTCGTGATGTTCTCCTTGCCGAAGATCAGTTCCTCGGCGACACGGCCGCCGAAGGCCGTGGCGATCATCGCCTTCAACTGCTTCTCGGAGATGCTCAGGCGGTCGCGCTCGGGCAGGAAGAAGGTCAGGCCCAGGGCACGGCCGCGCGGAATGATCGTGACCTTGTGCAGCGGCTCGTGGCTGTCCGAATAGAGCGCGACCAGGGCGTGGCCACCCTCGTGATAGGCGGTCAGCTTCTTTTCTTCCTCGGTCATCACCATGGAACGCCGCTCGGCGCCCATCATGACCTTGTCCTTGGCGTCCTCGAATTCGGCCATGGTGACGACGCGCTTGCCGCGGCGGGCGGCCAGCAGGGCGGCCTCGTTGACCAGGTTGGCGAGGTCGGCGCCCGAGAAACCGGGGGTGCCGCGTGCGATCGTCTTCAGCACCACGTCGGGGCCGACCGGGACCTTGCGCGTATGGACCTTCAGGATCTTCTCGCGGCCCAGGATGTCGGGGTTGGGCACCACGACCTGACGGTCGAAGCGGCCCGGGCGCAGCAGCGCGGGATCGAGCACGTCGGGCCGGTTGGTCGCGGCGATCAGGATGATGCCCTCGTTGGCCTCGAAACCGTCCATCTCGACCAGCAACTGGTTCAGCGTCTGCTCGCGTTCGTCGTTGCCGCCGCCCATGCCGGCGCCGCGATGGCGGCCGACCGCGTCGATCTCGTCGATGAAGATGATACAGGGCGCGTTCTTCTTGGACTGCTCGAACATGTCACGGACGCGGCTGGCGCCGACGCCGACGAACATCTCGACGAAATCCGAACCCGAGATCGTGTAGAACGGCACGTTCGCCTCGCCCGCGATGGCGCGCGCCAGCAGCGTCTTGCCGGTGCCCGGAGGGCCGACCAGCAGCACGCCCTTGGGAATCTTGCCGCCCAGGCGCTGGAACTTCTGCGGATTCTTCAGGTACTCGACGATCTCCTCGAGCTCGTCCTTGGCCTCGTCGATGCCGGCGACGTCGTCGAAGGTGACGCGGCCCTGCTTCTCGGTCAGCAGGCGGGCCTTGGAGCGGCCGAAGCCCATCGCCTTGCCGCCACCCGACTGCATCTGGCGCATGAAGAAGATCCAGACGCCGATCAGCAGCAGCATCGGGAACCAGTTGAGCAGGATGGCAAACAGCGCGGGCGTGTCGTCCTCGGGCGGCGACGCCGAAATCGTGACCTGATGTTCGGTCAGCAGGGGCACCAGCGTGGCATCGGAAGGCGCATAGGTGGTGAACTGCGCCCCGTTGGTCAGATGACCGCTGATGCGGTTGCCCTGGATGTCGACGTCGCGCACCGCACCGGCGGTGACGTTGTCGACGAACTCGGAATAGGCGAGCTTGTCCGTGGTGCCGCCGGTCTCCTGACCGGGGAACATCTGGAACAGGACGATCAGCAGTACTGCGATGATCACCCAGATAGCGAGATTGCGGCCTAGACTGTTCACGCGGCTCCTCGTTTCTGGCGGTCGCGCCGAACCGCCATCCTAACACGCCAAATGCAGCGCGCCACGGCCCTGTTCGTCACCATCGACCCGGTCCCCGATGGCCGCGAACGGTACCGGTGAAAGAGCGTGGCGGGGTCGAAAGACCGCTGAAAACGGCGCCGTACGACCCGAGCGTGCATATCCAAGGTGGGGTACCGCAAGCAAGCCTTCAAGGTCGCGTATCGCCGGCAATCCCGCCGCTGCGGCCGCCGACAGGCCCAGAGCGCGCCGCAGCGGCCTCAGCGGCTGCATTTCCCTGGCCGTCAGCGCCGCCACCGACAGGACCGCAAGCCCCTCCCCGGCAGCGCCCTGCACGAGGAAACGCTCGTCCCACAGGAGCGCCGCGCCCTCGTCCAGCGGCATGGGCAGAGGCAGGTTGCGGACCTCGCGCGACACCGTGACGTGGGCATGGCCGCCACGCCACAGGCAGCCGCCCAGGGTCGCGCTCAGTGGCCCGGCAGCGTCGAGCCCCTTGGCCAGGGTTGCCAGCGCTGCCGAGCCCGGGCCGTAGCGCCCCCCGCCGACGGCAAGCGCGATCCGTGCCAGGGCGGGCTCCCGCAGGTCGGCTGCAAGCATCCGCCATGCGGCCCGGCCCATGCGCGCGACACCGAAACGGTCGAGGGCGACAAGACCTGGCAGGGCACCGACCAGGCGGCACTCCAGCTCCTGGCGCATCCGCGCCGAAGGGGCCGGCAGATCCGTCAGGCCGTCGGCGCGCAGACGCGCACGGGCAAAGCGCCGGTCCGCGTTCATCGGGTCGTC
>JAQCLG010000244.1 GCA_027592745.1 Pseudomonadota bacterium
CGGCCGCGCTCAAGGACCGCTGCGACTGGCCGGCGCTGCACGCCTGGCTGCGGCAGAGTCCGGAGGCGCCCGAAGGGGCCGTTGCGACCTATGTCTTCCCCGGCCCCTGGCTTGCCTGGGCGACGGGCCGCGGCGTCATTTCTGCACCCTACCACCGCAATGCCGACGGCATTCTCGATGTCGACCGCCTGTTCCTGGCCGACGATCGCGAGGCGCAAGCGATCGCGCAGCGTCGCGGGCTGGGACTGATCGTGCTGTGCCCGCAATCGCCGGGCCGAGGCGGACACGCCTGGTACGTCGAGGCGAGTGCGCCCGACGGCCTCTATGCAAGGCTGGCACGGGGCAATGCTCCGGGTTGGCTCGTCCGGCTCGATGGGGGCGCGCCGAGCCTGGCGGACTTCATGATCTTCGGAGTCGCGCTGCACTGAGGGCGGCATTGTGTGACCAAAATCACGAATCGCCGTGCGAAGCCGGGATTTCCGCGCTATCGTGAAGCGCATCACACACGTCCGTAAGCTTTCGTTAACATATGCACGTCACCTTAGGATCGGCTCAACGCCTGCAGATGGGCGGATCGCGGACATGGCTTGCCTGGTGAGCATACGCAAAGCACTGCATCGCTTTCGCAAGCACGAACGCGGTGCCATCGCCGTCGAGTTCGTGCTGGTCGCCCCGATCTTTTTTTTCCTGATCTTCGCGATCCTGGAAACCGCGATCCTCTACACGATCGCGACGGTGATGGAGGGCGAGGTGGCGCTGGCCGCACGCACCATCCGCACCGGACAGCTTCAGCAGGAGGCAGATCCCGAGACGGCGTTCCGCCAGATCCTGTGCAGCAATCTCGACAACGTCCTCAACTGCGACAACGTCATCATCGACGTGCGCACCTTCGACGACTTCGGCGAGATGGAGTTCGAGGATTTCGTCGACGACGAGGGCGAGGCCAGCGGCAATCTGTTCCAGGCGGGCACCGCCGACGATATCGTCCTGGTGCGCATCGCCTACGTCTACAACATCGTCACGCCATACCTGGCGGAGATCCTGCCGCCGGTCGGCAACGACACGGTGATCCTCTATTCGGGAGCGGCGTTCAAGAACGAGCCGTTCCAGAACGCCATCTGATGGCGCCGGGAAACCACATCGCGCGATTCCTCGGCGACTGCAGGGCGGTCGCGGCCTCGGAGTTCGCGCTGATCCTGCCGGTGCTGGTGCTGGTGCTGTTCGGCACCGTCGAGATCGGCAATGCCGTCCTGCTCGACAAGAAGGTCACCGCCGCGGCCCAGACGGCTGCCGATCTGGTCGCCCAGCAGAAGGTCGTGACCGATGACGACCTCGACAACATCTGGCTGGCCATCGACAACATCATCGCCCCCTTCGACACCGCCAACACGACCTATCGCATCATCTCGGTGGTGGCCGACGAGGATGGCGCCACGTCGATCGACTGGCAGCAGAGCCGCGGTGGTCTCAACTTCCAGAACTACGTGCTGCCCAACGGCCTGGTCGGTGCCAACGAGAGCGTGATCGTCTCCCAGATCACCTACAGCTATGTGCCGGTCTTCGGCGATCTGCTGTTCAGCGCCTTCGACATCACCGATGTCGCCTACCTGCGCCCGCGCACCGTCGACAATGTGGAACTGCAGTGATGTCGCGCGCGCACCCTGCCACAGGAGTCCCGGCATGACCCCGACAACCCGCATGACAGGCTGCTGGACGAGCGGGGCGCTGCGCCGCTTCGCGCAAGCCCGCGACGGCGCCATTGCGATCATCTTCGCCCTGGCCCTGCTGCCCCTGCTCCTGGCGGCGGGCGCCGCGATCGACCTCGGGCGGGCCTACATGGTGAAGTCGCGCCTGGGCTATGCGATCGATGCCGCCGCGCTGGCTGTGGGTGCGGCGACGACGACCGACGAGGACGAGCTGGAAGCGGTCATGCTCGCCTTCTTCGATGCCAACTATCCTGCCACTGAGCTTGGCGTGCCGGCGACACCGGTCATGGTGATCAACGACAGCGAGGTTTCGATCTACGCCACGGCAGAGGTCGACACCACGCTGATGAGCATCGCCCATGTCGAGACCCTGACGGTTTCGGCCGAAACCCTGGTGATCCGCGAGACCAAGGGCCTGGAGGTCGCCCTGGTGCTCGACAACACGGGTTCCATGGGCACGACCAAGATGAACAACCTGAAGGATGCCGCCCAGATCTTCCTCGACATCCTCTATGGCAACGAGGACGAGAACGAACTGCTGAAGATCGCCGTGGTGCCCTTTGCCGGCTCGGTCAACGTCGGCACGAACTTCGGTTTCCTGAGGTTCAGCTTCGACGAGGACGACTGGCATCCCGACGACTGGGACGGTTGCGTCATGGCGCGCCGTGGCTCGCGGGACCGCAACGATGCCGCTCCGATCAACAACACGACCAGGTGGGCGGCGTATCTCTGGCCAAACAGCCGCAACAACAACTGGCCTCCCGTAAAATCCTTCAAGGGCCCCAACCTGGATTGCCCTGAACCCCTCTTGCCGCTGACGACCACGAAGGGAACGGTCGAGGACAAGATCGAGGACATGCACTCGGCCGGCATCACGCACATCAACGTCGGCCTCGTATGGGGCTGGCGCGTGCTTTCGCCAGGCGAGCCCTTCACGCAGGGTGTCGCCTACGACAACGAGGAGTTCAACAAGG
This sequence comes from Pseudomonadota bacterium, assembly GCA_027592745.1. Lineage (GTDB taxonomy): Bacteria > Pseudomonadota > Alphaproteobacteria > SP197 > SP197 > CALGGB01. Next base: position 2,681 of record JAQCLG010000244.1, read on the forward strand.
CGATCGTCCTGATGACCGATGGCGAAAACTTCTTTTCGGGTTCATCCTTCGGCGCCTACCGCTTTCTATCGCAAGGCCTGCTAGGCACGACCAATTCGATCACGGCCATAAGACGACTCAACAGCCGCACCACCGAGGTCTGCAATGCCATCAAGGCCGAAGGCATCCTGATCTACACAATCACCTTTCAGGTCGCCTCCAATACGGCACGCAATCTCATGCGCGATTGTGCCACCGACACCAGTAAGTATTTCGATTCACCCAATGCCGCGACGCTGACCCAGACCTTCCGGGCCATCGGCAAGGAACTCTCGAACCTGCGCATCGGCGGTTGAGACCGGCTTGCTTCAGGCCGGATCGCCGGCCTGCTGTTCCGCGCTGTCGAGCTGTTCGGCCAGCCGCAGGACCTGCTGCTGCTCGGCCTGCGAAAGGCGGCTGAAGGCCACGATGTCGATGCCCGCGCGCTGCAGCAGGTCGTCCATGGCCAGGGTCGGGGCGGGTCCGGCCGGCACCTCGACGACGGTGTCGGCCGGGCCAACATCCTGCAGGCTTCTGGGGTCGGGCGCGGC
>JAQCLG010000245.1 GCA_027592745.1 Pseudomonadota bacterium
CGCCGCGCTCCGGCTGCGCATCTGGGCCCAGGCCGAGAGCATGGACCACCTGGTGCGCAATGCCGACGGTGACGAACTGGTCTTCGTTCACCGTGGTGCCGGCACGCTGTTCTGCGACTATGGCCGCCTGACCTTCGAGACCGGCGACTACATCGTGCTGCCGCGCTCGACCATGTGGCGCGTGGAGGTCGACGAGCCGGTCGTGGCGCTGCTGATCCAGGCGACCAACAACGCCTATCGCCTGCCCGACCGCGGATCGCTGGGCGGCCATGCCGTGTTCGATCCGGCGATGCTCGATGTGCCCGCGATCGACGAGGGGTTCCTCGCCCAGCAGGACGAGAAAACCTGGCGCGTGGTGGTCAAGCGGCGCGACGCGCTCTCGACCGTCACCTATCCCTTCAATCCGCTCGATGCGGTCGGCTGGAAGGGCGACCTGATGCCGGTGCGGCTCAACGTGCGCGACATCCGCCCGGTGATGAGCCACCGCTACCACGTGCCGCCCTCGGCCCACACGACCTTCCTGGCCGACCGTTTCGTCGTCTGCACCTTCGTGCCGCGGCCCTTCGAGACCGACCCCGATGCGATCAAGGTGCCGTTCTTCCACAACAACGACGACTACGACGAGGCGATCTTCTATCACGCCGGCGATTTCTTCAGCCGCGACAACATCGATGCCGGCATGCTGACCTTCCATCCCAGCGGCTTCACCCACGGGCCCCATCCCAAGGCGTTGGCCAACATGCTGGTGCAGAAGAAGGCGGCGACCGACGAGTTTGCCGTCATGATCGACGCGCGCGATCCCCTGGAACCGGCCGCGATGCCGGACGGGGTGGAACTGGAGCATTATGCGATGAGCTGGGCGGCCAAGGAGGAGACACGATGAGCGGCAACAGCTTCGCCAGCCAGGGCGACCTCGGGGAGAAGCAGATCAGCTTCACCGAACTGGCGCAAGGCGCCTACGCCTACACCGCCGAGGGCGATCCCAACTCGGGCATCATCGTGGGCGACGACGGCGTCATGGTGATCGACACCCAGGCTACCCCGGCGATGGCGCAGGACGTCATCGCGCGGGTGCGCGCGGTGACCGACAAGCCGATCAGGTACGTCGTGCTGACGCATTACCACGCCGTGCGCGTGCTCGGTGCCTCGGCCTACGGCGCCGAGCACATCATCGCCAGCCGCGGCACCTGGGAGCTGATCCAGGAGCGCGGCCGGCAGGACATGGATTCGGAGATCCAGCGCTTTCCCCGCCTCTTCCAGGGCGTCGAGACGGTGCCCGGCCTGACCTGGCCGACCATGGTCTTCGACAGCGCCATGACCCTGTGGATGGGCGGGCGCGAGGTCCGCATCGCCCATGTCGGGCGCGGCCACACCAAAGGCGACACGGTGGTCTGGCTGCCCGCCGAGAAGGTGCTGTTCGCAGGCGATCTCGTCGAGTTCGGCGCCACGCCCTACACGGGCGATGCCTATCTCACCGACTGGCCGGCGACCCTGGATGCCGTGGAAGCCCTGGGCGCCGAGCGCCTGGTGCCGGGCAGGGGCGACGCCCTGATGAACCCCGAGGCGATCGCGCAGGCGATCGGCGGCACGCGCGCCTTCATCACCGACCTGCTGGAAAGCGCGAGGAAGGGGGTGGCCGCCGGCCACGATCTCAAGCGTGTCTATGACGACACCCACGGCGCCATGAGCAAGCGTTACGGCAACTGGGTGATCTTCGAGCACTGCATGCCCTTCGACGTCTCGCGCGCCTACGACGAGGCCGGTGGCCAGCGCGACCCCCGCATCTGGACGGCAGAGCGCGACATCGAGATGTGGAAGGCCCTGCAGGGCTGAAGCCGATGGCCAAGAGTTTTGCCTATGCCACCTATCCCTACCGGCGCTCGCCCGACCAGGATGCGGCGGAGCCTGCCCACCACGGCGTGATCGTCGTCGGGGCCGGGCTGGTCGGCATGGCCTTTGCCGTCGACATGGCCTTGCGCGGCCACGACGTGCTGGTGCTCGACGACGGCGACCGGGTGAGCGTGGGTTCGCGTTCGATCTGCGTGGCCAAGCGGTCGCTGGAGATCTTCGACCGCCTGGGCATCGGCGCACGCTGCGCGCAGAAGGGTGTGGTCTGGAACACCGGCAAGGTTCTGCACGGCGATCGCCTGCTCTATGCCTTCGACCTGCAGCCCGAGCAGGGCCACCGGTTCCCGGCCTTCGTCAACCTGCAGCAGTATTACGTCGAGACCTACCTGATCGAACGGTTCGCCGAACTCGGCCGCGGCGAGCTGCGCTGGAAGAACCGCGCGGGCGGCGTCGCCGTTCACGACGACCATGTCGCCCTGGAGGTGGAGACGCCCGAGGGTCCCTATCGCCTGACCTGCGACTGGCTGGTCGCGGCCGATGGCGTCAGGAGCACGATACGCCACGCGCTCGACCTGCCCTTCGTGGGCGAGAGTTTCCACGACCACTTCCTGATCACCGACGTGGTGATGCATTCCGACATGCCGGTGGAGCGGCGCTTCTGGTTCGACCCGCCGTTCCACGGCGGCAAGTCGGCGCTGCTCCACAAGCAGCCCGACGACATCTGGCGCATCGACCTGCAGCTCGGGGCCGACGCCGACCGCGAGGTGGAGATGAAGGAGGAGGCCATCGTGCCCCGCCTGAAGGCGATGCTGGGGCAGGAGGCGGCATTCACCATCGACTGGTCGAGCCTCTACACCTTCCAGTGCCGCCGCCTGGAGAACTTCCGCCACGGCCGCGTGCTTTTCGTCGGCGATGCCGCACATACCGTCTCGCCCTTCGGCGCGCGCGGCGGCAACGGCGGCATCCAGGATGCCGACAATCTGGCCTGGAAACTCGCCGCGGTCCTGGAAGGCAGGGCGGGCGAGGGCCTGCTCGACAGCTACGAGGCCGAGCGCATTCCCGCCGCCGACGAGAACATCCTCAATTCCACCCGCGCGACCGACTTCATCGCGCCCAAGAACGCCGCGATGGAACTGTTCCGCGAGGCCGTGCTGGGGCTGGCCGATCATCACGCCTTCGCCCGGGGTTTCGTCAACAGCGGGCGGCTCTCGGTCGCCCACCAGTGCATCGATAGCCCCCTGGCAAGCCCCGACGAAGGCGACTTCGCGGGCGGCGTGGCGCCGGGTTGCCCGGCACTCGATGCGCCGCTGGCCGACGGCTGGCTGCTGGAGAGGCTGGGCGG
>JAQCLG010000246.1 GCA_027592745.1 Pseudomonadota bacterium
GAGCAGGTTCTCGGCATGGTAGTCGCGCAGGATCACGACCTGGGGCACGCGGTGCAGCGCAGGCAGCATGGCACGCCATGCGGCGCTGAAATCGGCCCGCCCCGCATCGTCCAGGCCAACCCCGGCAAGCGGTGCGAACCAGTCCACGAACAGGCTCGCCCTGGCGATCATCTCCGCGTCGTCGTAGGTCGCCAGGCCTTCGGGAGGCACCGCCCGGTGCAGCGCGATCAGGGCGTCGACGGCAGCGAGATAGAGCCGCCTCTCGTCGGCGCCATCCGCGATGACACGTTTGTAGATCGCATCGCCCAGGTCCTCGAGCAGCAGCAGGCCGGTTTCGGCGTCCTCGGCAAGGATCTGCGGCGCGCCCAGGCCGACGCCGGCGAGATAACGGTCGATGGCGACGAAGGGGCGGATGTCCTCGTGCGGCGGCGGTGCATCCATCAGCACGGCCCGGCCGCGCGGCCCCTCCAGCCTGTCGTAGCGCCGGAACGAGGCATCGCCCGCGAGCGGACGGCGCTGCGCATCGCCCCAGCCGGCGCGCTCCAGGAACGCCGCGATCTCGCCGTCGCGGCCGCTCACGGCCGGCCCTGCCATCGCCCGTGGCCGTTCAGCGTGGCGATGCGGCCGCTCTCGCCGTCGAAGGCAAGGACCACGTCGAGCCGGTCCGCCGGCAGGTCACCTCCCAGCCGGTCGGGCCACTCGATCAGGCAGATGGCGCTTTCCATCGCCTCCTCCAGGCCCAGTTCGCGCAGTTCGGAGGTCTCCTCGATGCGGTAGAGGTCGACATGCCAGATCTCGTCTTCGCCCTCGCCGTAGATCTGCACCAGGGTGAAGGTCGGGCTGGTGACCTCGACATTGCCCAGCCGCGCGCGGACGAAACCGCGGGCCAGCGCCGTCTTGCCCGCCCCCAGGTCGCCGGTCAGGCAGATCACGTCGCCGGGTCCGGCAAGGGCCGCCAGTTCGGCGCCCAGCGCGGCGGTCGCGGCCTCGTCGGGCAGCCTGCGGGTGGTCGATGGGGTGTTCACGGCGCCATGCATCGGCTAAGTCCTAGCCCTGTGGGACGGGCAAGGAAAGCGCCGCCCGCAGGATGGTCCACAGGCCATCGCCCACTGGCCCGGTGCATAGGTTGTGGATGTCTCGCCATGGTCACTGAACACAGTTGCGATATCGTGGTGGTCGGCGCCGGCCCCGTCGGCCTCTTCCAGGTCTTCCAGGCCGGCATGCTGGGCATGACCTGCCATGTCGTCGACACGCTCGATGCCATCGGCGGCCAGTGTGTCGCGCTTTATCCCGAAAAGCCGATCTACGACATTCCCGCCCATCCCGAAATCGGCGCCGAGGCACTGATCGAACGGCTGGCCGAGCAGGCGGCCCCCTTTGCCCCGGTCTATCACCTGGGCCAGCAGGTCACCGCCCTGTCGGGCAAGGCCGGGGCGATGACCGTGGCGACCTCGGCGGGCACGCAGATCGCCTGCAAGGCGGTCGTGATTGCCGCCGGCTGCGGCGCCTTCGGTCCCAACCGGCCGCCGCTCGAAGGCCTGGAGGCCTATGAGGCGAGCGGCGGCGTCGCCTATCTCGTCACCCGGCGCGAGGGCCACCGCGGCAAGCGCATCGTCATCGCCGGCGGCGGCGATTCCGCGCTCGACTGGGTGCTGGCACTCGCCGACATCGCCGATCGCATCATGGTCGTCCACCGCCGCGACAAGTTCCGCGCCGCGCCCGAAAGCGTGCGCCGCATGGGCGAGCTGGTCGCGGCCGGCAAGGTGGAACTGGTGACGCCCTACCAGCTTCACGGCCTGGCGGGCGACGGCGGACGCCTGAAGGAAGTCATCGTTGCCGACCTCGATGGCGGCGAACGGCGTCTGGCGGCCGACCTGCTGCTGCCCTTCTACGGCCTGCGCATGGAACTTGGTCCCATCGCCCACTGGGGCCTCAACATCGAGAAGAACCTGATCACCGTGGATCCCGCGACTTGCGCCACCAGCACGCCGGGCATCCATGCCGTGGGCGACATCGTGCATTATCCCGGCAAGCTGAAGCTGATCCTGTGCGGCTTCTCGGAGGCCGCCATGGCCGCCCACGCGATCTACGACCTCGTCTTCCCCGACAAGCCGTTGCATTTCGAGTACTCGACGACACGGGGCGTGCCCGGCGCCTGATTTCTGCCGAACGCATGCCCGATTCGTGGCGTTCCATGGGGGCATGGAACATTCGCACGAGAACGCAGCGCCGCGACGGCGGCGTTGGGTCTGGGTTGCCATCCTGGTGATGGCGGCGGGCGCTGCAGCCATTGCGGTCCACCAGTCCTGGATCCGCATCCCGCCCAACTGGCAGCCCTGGGGCCCGGTTGCGCTCGATGAGCCACCGACCTGGTTTGCGCGATTCCAGATCAACGGCCTGGCCGCCGAGCCGCAGGCCTGTTTTGCCGCCCTCGACCATGCCGCGCTGGACTGGCGCCAGCTTGCCGAGCGGCCCATCGAGAACGGCTGCGGTCTGGAGGCGGGCGCACGGATCACACGCTCCCATGTCCCCTGGAGCGGTCCCTTCGATACGACCTGCGCGATGACTGCGGCGCTCTACTGGTGGGAGGCAAAGGTGCAGGACCTGGCGCGGGTCCACATGGGCAGCGAACTCGCCCGCATCGACCACCTGGGGAGCTACGCCTGCCGCAACGTCAACAGCACCCAAGGCGGCCGGCGCAGCCAGCATGCCACGGCCAACGCCATCGACATCGCCGGCTTCCGCTTCGCTGACGGACGTCAGGCTTCCGTGCTTGGCGACTGGGGCGAGGACAGCGACGAGGGACGTTTCCTCACCGCCGCGCACGATGCAGCCTGCGATTTCTTCAACACGGTGCTCGGCCCGGATTACAACAGCCTGCACACCAACCACTTCCACCTGGACCTCGGGCGGGCGCGCATCTGTCGCTGAACGGTGATGCTGCCGTCATCGACCGGCGTCGCCCCGGCAGAAGCTGCGGCGCGCGCGGAGAAACTCCGATGTCTCCATCCTTCCTTGTCATTACCGGGCTACGGCATTCACACATCCCGCACGGCTCATGCATTGCTCGCCCTCTCCCCCTGTGGGAGAGGGTTGCGCAGCCTTGGCGCGGCCGCAGGTCGTGCCTAGAGCAAATCATCCTTCTGCGGAATCGCTTCGCGATTGCGCGGAAGGATGTGAATTTGCTCT
>JAQCLG010000247.1 GCA_027592745.1 Pseudomonadota bacterium
TGCGCGCCATGGTGACCACGGGACATGGCGGTCTCGACAAGCTTGTCCTCCACGCCGACTGGCCGGTGCCGCAACCGGCTCCAGGCAGCGTGTTGATCCGGGTCGGCGCCTGCGGCTGCAACAACACCGACATCAACACGCGCACCGCCTGGTACAGCGACACGGTCAAATCAGGCATCACGACCGACGGCGGTGCGGGAGGCTTTGACGAGATCAGGCCGGAGGCGGCCTCCTGGGGCGGTGCCGCCATCGCCTTCCCGCGCATCCAGGGCGCCGATGCGGTCGGCCGTATCGTTGCGGTCGGGCGGGGCGTCGATGTGTCGCGCATCGGTCAGCGGGTCATGGTCGATGGCTGGCTGCGCGACCCCGGGGATCCCCTCGACATGGAGAAGGCCGGCTACTGGGGCAGCGAGGCCGATGGCGGCTTTGCCGACTACGCGACCTGCCCGGATGCCAATGCGGTGAAGGTCGAGAGCCCGCTGTCGGACGTCGAACTGGCAACCTTCATGGTCGCCTTCTCGACCGCCGAAGGCATGGTCCGCCACGTCGATCCCCGGCCCGGCACATGGGTCCTGGTGACCGGTGCTTCCGGCGGCGTCGGCACGGCAGCGATCCAGCTCGTCAAGCGGCGCGGCGCGCGGGTGATCGCGCTGTGCGGCAGGGCCAAGACCGATGCGGTGATCGCGCTCGGTGCCGATGCCGTCATTGCGCGCGACACGACCGATCTGGTCGGCGCCATTGCCGGGATCACGCCCACGGGCCGGGTCGAGGGCGTCGTCGATGTCGTCGGCGGCCCGCTCTTCGGGCAGATGGTCGCCGCCCTGCGCACCGGCGGGCGCTACGCCTCCTCCGGCGCCATCGGCGGCCCGGAGGTCAGCTTCAACCTGCGCCACCTGGTCTATCGCGACCTCGAACTGCACGGCTCCACCGTGACCCCGCTCGAGGTCTTCCACGATGTCGTGCGCTACATCGAGGCGGGCGAGATCCGCCCGGTGCTTTCGGCGACCTATCCGCTGGAACGGCTTGCGCAGGCCCAGGCTGCGTTCCTCGAAAAGGGCTTCATCGGCAAGATCGTCATCGACATGAAGCAACGGCCGTGAAGGTCTCAAGGGTTTTGGGATAACCGGCCGATCTTCCCTCTGTCGTGGACACGGGCGAGGTGATCGCCTGCTGGCGAAGGGGTGCGAGAGAGGCGTTGCCTCTCCCGCGTGTCCATCAGGGCATGATCACCGCGTCGATGACATGGATGACCCCGTTCGAGGCATCGACGTCGGCGATGATCACGTGGGCGCCATCGACCATCACGCCGTCCATGGCGTCGATCTCGACGGTCGAACCCTGGGCCGTCGCAACCTCCATCTCCTGGCCGGCGATGTCGGAGGACATCACCTTGCCGGGCACCACATGGTAGGTCAGCACGGCGACCAGGGTGTCGCGGTTCTCGGGCTTCAGCAGGTCCTCGACCGTGCCCTCGGGCAATGCGGCGAAGGCCTCGTCGGTCGGCGCGAAGACGGTGAAGGGACCCTCGCCCTGCAGGGTCTCGACCAGGCCCGCGGCCTCGATCGCGGCGACCAGCGTCGTGAAACGGCCGTCGGCAGCGGCCACCTCCACGATGTCGCCATGCATGTCGGCCTTGGCCAGGGTGCTGACGGAGAGCGCGACCGCAGCGGCAGCAATGGCGGTACGAATGAACGTCATGGGAGGTCCTCGTGTTGTGTTGACGATGCCTGTGACTACGCCGCGGCCAGAACGCTGGATCGAGGTCTCACGGGGACGTGACAGCAGGTCACGTCGGGCGAACCGGTCAGGGGGTTCGTGCGTAGAGGCCAACTTGTTTCATGGCACGCAGGCCGACATGACCCTGGGCGTTGGTGTCTATGCAGCGCCTCCGGCAATGGGCTGGAAGCTTCCGGTAAGGCTGGGTGTGGTGCCCCTTGTCGCGCTGGCGGCAGCTCTGGGGGCGGCACTGGCCGCCGATGGCAGGAACATCCTTGCGAACGCTGACCCGGGGTCCAGCCTGCGTCTGCGTTTCGGCCTCACCGCTACCGCAGTGCTGTGCCTTCTGGCCGTCGTGACGTTTGGCTGAACGCCGTCAGATCACGCGCCAGATCCAGATCTCGTGGAAGACCTCGGGTTCGTAGCGGGCCAGCGACTGCCAGGGCGCGCTCTGCGCCACACGGGTCCAGCGGCCGGCCTTCTCGTGCGCGGCCATGGCCTCGTGGAAACCTTCGGGCGGCACGTCCTGGCGCAGGGTGAAGGCGATGACGCCGCCGGGACGCACGATGCGGATCAGCTCGTCGAACGAGGTCGGCGGCGCATGGCCCGGCGTGAAGACGCCCGAGGCAAGCACGGCCTGGTAGCTGTCGTCGGCGAGATCCAGCGGCTCGCCCATGAAGGCCTCGATGGTGTTGCGGTAGATGCCCTTGGCCCTGGCCTGCGCCAGCATGCCTGCGGAGGGATCCAGGGCATCGACCGTCGTGAACCCCTCGGCCTTCAGCGCCAGCCCCATCAGGCCGCTGCCGGCCCCGGCATCCAGGATCGGGCTCGCCTTGTCGAGATGCGGGGCGGCCGCGGCAACGACCAGCCGGGGGCCTTCCCAGCCGCCCTCGACGATCTGCTCGTCGTAGTCGGCGGCCCAGCGGTCGTAGGCCGCGCGCACGTCCTCGCGCGACTTGGCTTCGTAGAGCTGGTGGATGTCGAACTTCTCGGCCATGGACCAAAGCCCCCTGCGGAAGCGCCACGGTAGGCACACTGCCCCAGCACCGCAACCGGCCTGCGCGGACTTGGCGCGGCCCGCGCCTTCCTCTACCAAGGCGGGGACGGGGAGGGACCATGAAACGTATCGGCATCGACGTCGGCGGCACCAACACGGACGCGGTCCTGGTCGACGGCGATCGCGTCGTCGCAGCCGTCAAGACGGCGACCACGGCCGATGTCATGTCGGGCATCCGCACGGCGCTGGGCGAGATCCTGGCGCGCTCCGGCGAGGACGCCGCTGCGATCCACGCGGTGATGATCGGCACGACCCATTTCACCAACGCCGTCGTCCAGCGCCGCGACCTCGAACCGGTTGCGGCCCTGCGCATCGGCCTGCCGGCGAGCCGTTCGCTGGGTCCCTTCGTCGACTGGCCGGGCGACCTGCGGGCCCA
>JAQCLG010000248.1 GCA_027592745.1 Pseudomonadota bacterium
GGCTCAGAACCGCCGCGGCACGCTCGTTATCGGCTAAGACCGGATCACGTTTGCGTGTTGCAGGGCCGCTCCGAGCCCCCGGTTTCCGGGAAGCTCGGCGCGGCCTTTGCTTTTCGGGCGCGCGGCTCTGCCCCATTTCGGCCCCGGTCGGGGGCCAGAGTCCGGCCGGTTTGTTTCGGGCCGGCATGAGCCATCGGCCGGCTTCGTGCGTTATCCCTCGGGGGAGGCGGCGTTTCCGGTGGGAACGGCGTTGCCTGTCCGGCTTCCAGCCTGTGCCACCTGTTGATCGGGGAATGTTCATGCGGCGTTTCAGCCTTGCCCTTGTTGCACTCGTCCTCGTCGTCGCCGCGGGCGATGGCGCGCGCGCGCAGAGCGCGGATCTGCAGAGCCTGAGCCACGAACTCGACCGCCTGCGCAGCGACCTCGTCGATCTCCAGCGTTACGTCTATTCCGGCCAGGGCGAGCCGCTCAGCGTCGCTCCCTCGACCGGGGGCGATACCCTTTCGGCCAATTCCCAGGTCCGCCTCCAGCAGATGGAGGAGCGGATGCGCACGCTGACCGGCCAGATCGAGGAGATGGAGTACCGCCAGCGCCAGAACAGCGACAAGCTCGACCAGCTCATCGCCAGCATCGACGCGCGTTTTGCCGCACTGGGCCAGGGCAGCGCCGTGGCGCCCGCAGCGGCCGCCGACGCGACCAGCACCGACACCGAAACCGGCAGTGGCGGCACCCTGACCAACCAGGATCTCGCCGTGGGCGAAAGCGGCGATGCCGTGGCCGCGGCCCTGCCGGCCGGCAGCGAGATGGACCAGTACAACTACGCCTTCTCGCTGCTGCGCAAGGCCGACTACGACGGCGCCGAGAGCGCCTTCAACCAGTTCATCGCGGCCCATCCCGACAGCGCCCTGTCGGGCAACGCCTATTACTGGCTGGGCGAGACCTATTACGTGCGCAACAGCTACAACGACGCGGCCATCGCCTTCCTCAAGGGCTACCAGCGTTTTCCCAGCGGCGACAAGGCACCCGACAATCTGCTCAAGCTCGGCATGACGCTGACCCGCCTGGGCAAGAAGGCCGAGGCCTGCGCCACCTTTGCCGAGCTCAAGAGCAAATTCCCCGATGCGCCGCAGACCGTGCGCGACAAGGCGGCCCAGGAATCCTCGGGCGCCGGGTGTTCCTGATCACCCGTTGCGATGTTTCGGGGTGATCCCGGGGCGGTTTTCGGTCAACACTGGTGCATCCTGCCATCGCTGCAGCGATGGCGGCCTTGCCTGCCCTGGGAGGTCCCGCGCATGAGCATTCGCTCGATCGGTCTTGTCGTCGCTCTCCTGGTCCTGGGTGCCTGCTCCTCGGTCGACGATCCGCTGGTCGAGTATTCCAGCGAGGGCGGCGTCGGCGAGTTCGGCACCGGCAACCAGCACGACATCTATGCCAATTTCGCCGAGGCCCTGGGCACCACGGACCGGGTCCTGTTCGCCTTCGACAGTGCGACGCTCGATCCCTTGGCGCAGGAAACCGTGACGCTCTGGGCCGATGCCCTGGGACGCTTTCCCGAACTCGTCGTCCTGGTCGAGGGTCATTGCGACGAGCGCGGCAGCCGGGAATACAACCTGGCGCTGGGCGAACGACGGGCCCAGAGCGTGAAGGACCTGCTCGTCGCCCTGGGGATCGATCCTGCGCGCATCGGGGTCGTGAGCTTCGGCAAGGAGCGCCCGGCGGTCGATGGCCACGACGAGGCGGCATGGGCGCAGAACCGACGGGCCGTGCTGACTCCGGGATGACGGCGTCACGAAGTTTCACGTTTTCACATTTCGCCTGTTTTCCGCCCTGCTTCGGCTTCATCGCAAGATGAACCTCCCACGTTCCGGGTGTTGCGCCCGTGGCCATCGGGGGCTGCGGCAAGCGGCGCGGCGGTTTTCTTGACCCGCTAGGAGGGGGATTTCATGCATCGCAGATCGTTCATTGCGCTTGGACTGGCCTTTGTCGCCAGTGCCTGTTCGACACCTGACGAGAACCAGAGCAACGTCGACGGCACCGGCGGCCTCGGCGACGGCTATGGCGACGGCAGCGGCAGCGGCCTCGAGGTCGAGGGCCTGGACGGCAGTCTCGACAGTTCGAGCGCCATCCCCCAGCCGACCATCGCCTGGCTCGCCGAACACTACGGCGACACCGTGCTGTTCGACTACGACAGCTCCTCGCTCAATCCTGCCGCCGATGCCACCGTGCGCCAGTGGGCAGAGTGGATGCGCCAGTTCCCGGCGATCTCGGTCGTCATCCAGGGCCATTGCGACGAGCGCGGCACGCGCGAGTACAACCTGGCGCTGGGCGACCGCCGCGCCTCTGCCGTGCGCAACGTGCTGCTCGCCCTGGGCATTGCACCCAACCGGGTCGGCACCATCAGCTTCGGCAAGGAACGCCCGGCCGTCAGTGGCCATGACGAGGCGGCCTGGGCGCGCAACCGGCGCGCCGTTCTCACGATCGCCTGATCCCGGTCCGCCCGGAACCCGCGCCGGCACGGGCGACGGGATTCCTGGCCGGCCGGGATTTAGGGCCGGACAGCGCCATGACCGCCGAACTCCAACCGTCCGATGCAGCCGACTTCGCCGATGCGATGGCGGCTTTTGCACCCTTCGAACCCGCGCCTCGGCTTGCCCTGGCGGTCTCGGGCGGTGCCGACAGCATGGCCCTGGCCCTGCTCGCCGGGGACTGGCTGCGCAGCCGGGACGGAGAGGGCATTGCGCTGATCGTCGATCACGGGCTGCGGCCGGGTTCGCAGGCCGAGGCGGTCCTGGTGGCGCAACGATGCCGCGACCTGGGCCTGCAGCCAGAGATCCTGACGTGGCAGGGGCAGCGGCCCGTGAGCGCCATCGAAGAGGCCGCGCGCGACGCCCGCTATCGCCTGCTGGAGCAGGCCTGCGCCAGGCATGGCTGCCTTCACCTGCTGACCGCCCACCACGCCGGTGACCAGCAGGAGACCATCGCCCTGCGCCAGGAACGCGCGAGCGGTCCCCTGGGGCTGGCCGGCATGGCGGCCTGCGCCGAACGCGCCGGCCTGCGTCTCCTGCGGCCGCTGCTGGCCTGGCCCAAGGCGCGGCTGCGGGCGATTGCCTCCGCCGCCGGCGCCGGCTGGATCGACGACCCGATGAAC
>JAQCLG010000074.1 GCA_027592745.1 Pseudomonadota bacterium
TTAAGCCGCCAACCTGCTGCGGCGAGAGGGGTTCAGCCACGTCGCCGACATCGGCGAGGGCATGGTGGGCAGCGATGCCGGCATCGGCTGGCTCTCGCGCGCCCTGCCGATCGAGGATTGCGGCGCCTGTCCGCCGCTCTGACCCGGCCGCTCGTCCGTCTCAGGGCCTGACCAGGAAACAGTCGGTATTCTGCGCCTTGAGCAGGTTGCAGATCGTCTCGGCTTCCTGCGCGATGGGCATGGGCCCTGCCTGCAGGCGATAGACGATGCCGGTCTCGCCGCCCAGGTCGACCGCAAGGACCCGGTGCGGCAGGCCACTCAGCAGGTCCCGGTGCTTGTCCAGCAGTTGCAGCCATGCCCGTTCGGCACGGTCGGGGTCGACATAGGCAGCGATCTGGATGAAACGAGGGTCGCCGGTCAACGGCTCGGCAGCTGTTTGCGCCGGGCTCTCCGGTTCCGCGGGTTCGGCCGCCGGGGCGGTGGCTGCCACCTCGCTTTCCAACGGAGGCGAGGGCGGTTCCTCGGATGTCGGGGGAAAGGTCAGTGCCCCCAGCCTTGTCAGGGCGGGTTCGATCCCGGCTGCGGCGGCCCGTTCGTAATGGGCAATGGCCGCCTCCAGGTCCGGAGCGACGCCATCGCCGTTTTCATAGGCCACGCCCAGGGCGTACTCGGCAGCGGCGTTGCCGTTGGCCGCAGCCCGACGGAACCAGGAGACGGCCTGGCTGGAATCGGCCGCCACGCCTTCGCCGCGCTGGTAGGCCACGCCCAGGGCAAGCTGGGCCTGCGAGAGGTCCTGGTCGGCAGCGGCCCGCCACCAGCGCGCCGCCTCCGCCATGTCGGGCGCCACGCCGGTACCCAGGCGATAGAGGTGGCTGAGGTTGAACTGGGCGCCGGGATGGCCCTGTTCGGCCGCCTGGAGATACCAGCCGGCGGCCTGGGTGTAGTCCCGGCCGATGCCGCGTCCGCTCTCGTAGATCAGGCCCATGCCGTACTGGCTTGCTGCGTCGCCCTGCTCGGCCAGGGGGCGCCATTCGGCGATCGCTGCGGCGTAGTCGCCGGCCGTGAAGGCGGCCACGCCGGCGTCGTAGTCAGCGCTCGCCGTCGATGCCAGCACGGCAGCCAGGGTGGCGGCAGCCACAAGGCTGCGCACGCCCGTCATCCTGCCTCCCGATGCGCTCGTCATGACGCTACGGTAGGCGAGCCGGGCGTTGCGTCAATGGTCGTGCCGGGCAGGTCGGCGATCGCCCCGGCCCAGGCATCGACCTTGTTGCGCCGGCCGCGCACGTCCAGGGCATGGCGCTGCATGGCCGTTGCGTCGAGGCCGGCCCGCTGCAGGGTCTCGCCCGAGATCACCAGTTCCACACCCAGTTCCTTGGTCGCGCTCTCCAGCCGGCTGGCGGCGTTGACGACATCGCCGATGGCGGTGACGTGCAGCGCCGGGCCATAACCCATCTCGCCGACCACGGCCGGGCCGGCGTGGATGCCGATACCGATGCGCAGCGGCGCCGGCAACTCCGCCTTGAGACTGTCGTTGAGCACGGCAAGGGCGGTCCCCATGCGACGCGCTGCATCGACGGCCTGGCGGCAGCCGTCGCTGCTGGTACCGCGCAGGCCGAAGAGGGCCATCACGCCGTCTCCGACGAACTTGTCGATCTGGCCGCCTGCGGCCTCGATGGCCCCGCCCATGGCGGCGAAGTAGCGGTTGAGGACGAACACCGTGTCATAGGGCAGGCGATCCTCCGCCAGTGCGGTGAAGCCGCGCAGGTCGGCAAACAGCACGGCGATGTCGCGCTCCTCGCCGCCCGACGGGCTGATCGGGGCGAGAACCCGTCCGGCCGCCTCGTGGGGCTGCAGCAGCGGCGCGACCGCAAGGTCGGCCGTGGGGCGCAACTGGCAGGCCAGCCGCACGCTGGGCGGCGCGGCAATGCGGTCGAGCACGCGCTGTTCCTGGACGGAAGGCTCGGACAGATGTTCGCCGCCCGGTCCGGTGCGGATGCGGCAGGTCGAGCAGCGGCCCCGGCCGCCGCAGATCGAGGCGTGGGGAATCCCGGCCTTTTGGCTGGCCTCCAGCACCGTCATGCCTGGGTAAATCTCGACGGTACGTCCATCGGGATAGGAGAGCCGCGGCGGGCGCCGCCGCCGTGCCGCGGCGTCCCGCGCCAACCGCCAGGCCAGCAGTCCGCCCAGCAGCAGCACCATCACCGCCGCGACGACCGGTCGTGCGCCGTTGACCATGGCGATGACCTGGTCGGCGACCGGCGCCAGTCCGCTGCGCTCGCCAAGCTGGGCCAGCCAGCCGGGCTGGCCGGCCAGTGCGGCTACCTGACGCGTGCCCTGGGCGATGCCCGCCAGGGCCAGCACCGGAAGCAGCACTGCCCCGGAAAGCAGCCAGGGCTGAGCGCGGCGGTACCAGGGTTTCAGGCGGAGCCAGTTCGCCAGGCCGATGACGCCGTGCAGCCAGATTGCCAGCAGCAACAGGGTCTGGATGACCCCTTCGTCGATATCGTCGATCCAGATGGCATAAAGGACATAGGCGTAGCCGTCCTCGATGTTCCAGAGCTCGTGGGCCAGTCGGGTGCCGGCGACATGGGCCGCCACCAGCAGGGGCATCGCCAGGCCCAGCAGCACCTGCAGGCCATCGCGCCAGGACATGCGCAGGCTGCGCCGCCGTGCCAGGACCTGCAGTGCACAGACGACGTGGACGAACATGGCGCCATAGAACAGCACGGTCATGGGCCAGTTGCGCCAGAGCGCCAGGAAGACTTCCCGTCCGGCCTCCATCCAGGCCAGCGACCACAGCCCCAGGGCATGGTTGGCCAGATGGCAGGCGACAAAGGCAAACAGCACCAGTCCCGAGACCAGGCGCAGGCGGGCGCTCATCGTCGGGCGTCTCCCGGATCGTGGCAGGCGGGCGGGTGGAACGGCATGCGCCATGATAGCACCGGCTGCACATCGGTTGACGCTGCAATCGCCGTCTCTATTGTCCCTGCATGGACAACAGCTCTCAGATCGTGGGCGAGCGTTTTGCGCTCGGCCATGCGCGTTCCCCCGATTGGCGCAATGCCGCGCGTGTCGTGGCCGAGCAGATCGGCGAGCGGGACGACGACAGCCTCGGCTTCCTCTACGTCACCGACCACCTGGCGCCCCATCTGGGCGACATCGCGACCTTCCTTGCCGGTGCGACGGGCGTGCTCAACTGGTGCGGCACCGTCGGCATCGGCATCTGCGCCACCGGCACGGAGTATTTCGACGAACCCGCGATCGTCGCCATGGCCTGCGCCCTGCCGGGCGCCACCGTCATCCCCTTCGGCAGTGCCGACGAGGCCATTGCCGCCTACCGTGAGCGTGGTGCGGGCATCCCCGGTTCCTTTGCCGTGGTCCACGGCGATCCCCGCCAGGCGGCGCTGGCCGAGGACGTGCCGCGCCTGGCCCATGGCACCGACGGCTTCCTGGTCGGTGCGCTCTCCTCCTCGCGCGGCGCCTATGGCCAGCTTGCGGGCAAACCGGCCCAGGGCGCGGTCTCGGGCGTGATGATGACCGGCGCCACCGTCGCCACGGGCCTGTCGCAGGGCTGCTGGCCGCTGGGCGGCATCCATGAAGTGACAGAGGCCGAGGGCAATGTCGTCGTCGAGCTTGACGGCCGCCCCGCGATGGACGTCTTCGTCGAGACGCTGGCCGAGGCCGGCGTCAGCGATCTGCGCGATCTTGCCGGCTCCCTGCATGTCGCACTTCCGGTGACCGGCTCCGATACCGGCGACTATCTGGTGCGTAATCTGGTCGGCATCGACCCGGACAACGGCGTCTTTGCCGTCGGCGAGGACATCGTCGCCGGCGATGCCCTGATGTTCTGCCGGCGCGACCGGGAGGCGGCCGAACACGACCTGCGCCGCATGCTGCGCAACCTCAAGGCTCGCGCCGAACGTCCGCTGGGCGGCCTCTACTTCAGTTGCCTGGCGCGCGGACCCGGCATGTTCGGCGAGGTCGGCCGCGAGCTCGCCATCGTCCGCGAGGAACTGGGCGACGTGCCGCTGGTCGGTTTCTTCGGCAATGGCGAGATCTCGTTCGACCGCCTCTATGCCTACACCGGCGTGCTCACCCTGTTCGCCGATCCCCGGGAAGTCCCGGGCTGAGGCATCCCTCGCCTGCGCCTACCAGTGCGGCGCGATGACGCCGAGTTTGGCAAGCCAGACCAGGGTCCGACGCAGGTCGCTGCGCCTGCCTGACGGCACCAGATCGAGCAGCGCGCCGGTTGCGCTTGCACCGTGTTCCTCCAGATGGGCCAGGACCACCTGGATATCGCACTCCGGTGCGTTGAGCGCGCCGTTGAGCCTGCCCATGTAGCCAAGCCGCATGGCATCGGCGAGCGAGACCGGGCCGGTCTCGAAGACGACATCCTTGTCGATCACCCGCGTCGCGTAATGCTCGAACAGGGCGAAGGGATCGCTCCGCGAGGGGTTGGCCTGGCTGGTCTCGCCGCGCGGTGCGGTGACACGCGCCTTGGCCCGGCGCCCCTTCAATTCGGCCCAGAGTTCCTGGTACTGACCCACGATCACCTTCCAGTCGAAGGTGGTCTCGGCGCGCTGGCGCCCGGCTTCGCCCATCTTGCGCCGCAGGTCCGGGTTCTCGATCAGGCTGACGAAGGCATCGGCCGCCTTGCCTGGGTCGACACTGATGAACTGGGCGCTCGAACCGACATAGTGGTCGTAGTCGTCGACCCCGGCATCGTGGCGGAAGGCCAGGCCCGTGCCGTCGCCTGGGGCGGCCACCAGCGTGGGGACCAGCATGCCGTCGATGCCGTGGCGTACGGTGTCGCGGTAGCCGTCCCACTCGCTGCCGACCACCGGCAGGCCCGCCGCCATCGCCTCGATCGGCGTCAGGCCGAAGGTCTCCTGGATGTTGTCGGGCATGGTCGCGAAGATGTCGGCCGAATGCCAGACGTTGTAGCGCACGTCCGGCTTGCGCCCGTCGACCGAGATGACCTTGACGCTGGGCGCCAGGATCTTGGCGGCGGTGGAGAACTGGTTGCGCACCGTGTCGGAACCGAACCAGCCCGAAAGCACCAGGATAATGCGCTTGCCGGTGCGCTTGGCGGCGGCCTCCAGCCCCATGTACATCGGGATCGGGTTGGCCTTGGCGTGGAAGGCGAGGCGGCCGACGAACAGAGCGACGATGTCGTTCTCGCCGGCGCCGAAGCGTTCGCGCATCATCTTGCGCATGTCTGCCGCGTGTTTGGTCCGCGGGTCGAAGAGGCTGCAGTCGACCCCGAGCGGGATCACGGGAAGCTGGTGGCCGAGGCCCGCCTTGCCGCCGATCCGTTCCTGCAGGTACTCGGCCCGCCACTCCAGCAGCCGTTCGACCTTGGCACGCACGGCGCGGGTCGGGCAGATCGTGGCGTCCCAGGGCTGCACTGGGGCGCTGAGGTAGTTGGCGATCTCGGCCATCACGCCGTGGCTTGCGGTGGTGTGGAAAACGCCGACCAGGCTGTAGGCCCGCTGGTCATGGTGGCGCCGGGTCCAGGCGTGAAGAGGCAGCCGACCTCGGCCAGCTTGTCCGGTTCGTGGTAGGGCATCCAGACGCAGGGACGCCGGTTGCCGTGGGCCCGCGTCATGTCGTTGAACGCGGTGAAATCCTTGTGCGACTTGGCAAAGCAGTAGAGTTCGTCGGCGATGCCGTGGCGCGCGAAGCTGGTGAGGAAACCCTCGCCGGCGGCATGGCGCCCCATCAGCTTGGGCCGCGAGGTATCGTAGGCATCGAGCGCGAAGTGGATCGCCGCATTGGCGACCTCGACGCGCGGCGCCTTGCGCCTGCGCGTCGCAGGCGTGTGCGCGGGACCCTTGGCCTTGCGCGGTTTTGCCGGCGCCTTGCTCACGAGGCGATCTTGCCGATCGCTTCGTCGACCACGACGGCGAAGAGGTCGACGATCTCGTCCAGTTCGGCGCGGGTGGCGTTGTAGGGCGGCGCAATGATCACCTGGTCGCCCTTCACGCCGTCGACGTTGCCGCCGGTGGGATAGACGATCAGGCCGTGCTCCAGGCCGGTCGCCATGATCTTCTTGACCAGGGTGTGGTCCGGGCTGAAGGGCTCCTTGGTCTCGCGGTCCTCGACCAGCTCGATGCCGACGAAGAAGCCGCGGCCGCGGATGTCACCGACATGGGCATGCTGGCCGAGCTTCTCCTCCAGCCGGGTCTTGAGGTGGACGCCCTCCGTGGCGACCCGCTCGACCAGCTTCTCGCGCTCCATGATCTTCTGCACCGCAAGGCCGGCCGCACAGGAGGTCGTGTGGGCGGTGAAGGTGTGGCCGGTGATCGGCATGCCGTCCTTCTCGTAGATCGGTTCGGCGACCTTCTCGGAATAGACCGTCGCGCCCAGCGGCAGGTAGCCGCCGCCCAGGCCCTTGGCGATCGACATCAGGTCGGGGCGCACGCCGTCGTGTTCCAGGGCGCGCCAGGTGCCGCAGCGGCCGACGCCGCACATCACCTCGTCGGCGATCATCAGCACGCCGTGGCGGTCGCAGATCTCGCGGATGCGCCGGGCATATCCCTCGGGCGCGGGGACCGCGCCGCCGGCTGCGCCGACCACCGGCTCGAAGATGAAGGCAGCGACCTTGTCGGCGCCTAGGCGCAGGATCTCCTGCTCCAGCTCGTTGGCGCAGTGTTCGGCGACGTCCTCGGGGGCCACGCCCTGGGGCGGCCGGTAGGTGTTGACCGGCGAGAGATGGGAGACCGGCAGCAGCGAGCCGACATAGGGCTTCTGGCGCGCCATGAATCCCGAGACCGAAAGCGCGCCCAGCGTGTTGCCGTGCCAGGAACGGCGGCGGCTGATGAAGCGCCGGCGCGACTGTTCGCCGCGCGCGCTGTGGTACTGCAGGGCGAGCTTCAGGCAGGATTCGACCGATTCCGATCCGCCCGTGGTGAAGATGGTGTGGCGCAGGTCGCCGCCGCTCTTGGTCGCGATGATCTCGGCCAGTTCCTCGGCGGCATCGCTGCGGAAGTGGTAGCGGTAGCCGAAGGCCACCTTGTCGAGCTGGGCCTTGATCGCCTCGTTGACCTCTTCGTTGCCGTGGCCCAGGCAGAAGGTCGCCGGTCCGCCCGAGGCGTCGATGTAGCGCTTGCCGGTTTCATCGTAGAGATGGATGCCCTTGCCCGAGGCGATCTTGGGCAGGGCGTCGAGCGGATTGGTCACCATGTCTGGAATGTCCCCGGTATGTGATGAACCCCTCCGATAGCGCGACCGGAGGCGCCGTGCAACGCCTCGCGGCACGCTGCGATCTCTGGCAGCATGATTTCGCACGACGGGGGGAGAGGCCTCTGATGCCTGCGCCATCACGACCCGGCAGCCTGATGCTGCTCGGCCTTCTGGTCGTCATGGGCGCGGCGTGGGGGCTGGAGTTCTCCATGCTGAAGCTGGCGACCCAGGCGGGATTTCCCGGCACCGGCGTGCTCCTGGTCGCCCTGGCGCTCATTGCCTGCGTCTACCTCGGACTCATCGTGGTGCGACGGCGGTGCTTCCGACTGACCCGTGCGATGCTGCTGTTCTTCCTTGTGATCGCGCTGCTGGGTTATGTCCTGCCCCTGCTGGTCGCACTCTGGGCCGCGCCCCACGTGCCGGCGGGGCTGATGACCCTGATCGCCTCGTTCACGCCGGTGGTCGCCGTGGTGACGGCGCTGGCCTTCCGCACCGAGCGGGTATCGCCCCGGCGCATGATCGCCGTGGCGCTGGGCACGGCGGCTGCCGTCATCGTCGTGCTGCCCGAGCTTGAACTGCCCGGTTTCGGCATCCTGGTCTGGCTCCTGCTGGTCTTTGTCGTGCCGGCGACCTATGGCATCGAATCGGTCTATGTCTCGGTCGCCTGGCCCGGCAATCTCGATCCTCTGCAGGTTGCGGCGGGGCAATCGCTGGTCGCCCTTGCCGTGCTGCTGCCCGGTTACCTGCTCTGGGGCGAGCCGATCCGTTACGACCCGGCCTGGCCGGCGGGGCAGTGGGCGATCCTTGCGGTCGCCGGCTGCGTCCTCGTCGAGGTCCTGCTCTACTTCGTCATCATCCAGGCCTCGGGCGGTGTGCTCGTCAACCTCAACATGTACATCTCGCTGTTTGCCGGGTTCGCCTGGGGCTGGGCGATCTTCGGCGAATGCCACGGCATGGAGGTCTGGTTGGCCGTCGCCCTGCTGGCTGCCGGCCTGGCCTTCACCATTCCCCGGCGCGACCGGGGCTGAGGCGCGAGGCGCCCCCCCCCGAAACGCAAACCGCCCCGGGCCTTGCGGACCGGGGCGGCTGTGCGGCGCTGTCGCTGGGTCAGAAGCCTGCCTTGATCTCGTCGGCAAGCTGCAGGTACTTCTCCTCGTACTCGGACGGCGAGGCGGGGATGAAGAGGCCGGCGTTGAACACCGCCTCGACGTCCGACATGCCCATGCGCTGCAGGGTCTCCTCGGAGACGTCGGCAAAGGCCAGCTTGTTGGAATGGCCGTAGTTGTAGACCTCGATCTGGAAGACGCCGGCCTCGGGCGAGATCATGGCGTCGATGAAGTCATAGACCATCTGCTCGTCGGCCTCGCCGCGGGGGTCGCGGGTCAGACCGCAGACCCAGGTGATCTGGCCTTCCGTGGGGTTCATGTAGCCGATCGGCACGCCCTGGTCGATCAGTTCGCCCATCATGCCGTTCCATGCATAACCGGCGACGATCTCGCCCGATGCCAGGGCCTGGGTCACCTCGGTGGCATCGGTCCAGTAGAAGCGCATATTGGCGTTCATCTTCTCCAGATCGGGGCGCAGCTCGGCAAGCTGTTCGTCCGAAAGGGTGGAGAGGTTGTCGTAGCCCTTGATCATCGCCGCGATCGTGATGATCACGTCGGTGTCGTACATGGTCAGGCGGCCGGCATAACGGTCGTCGTAGAAGATCGCCTAGGTCTCCTGGGCGACGTACTCGGGATCGACCAGGTCGGTGCGGTAGAGCACCGACGAGCTGCCCCAGTCGAAGGGCACGAAGTAGTTCTGGCCGTCGATCATCCCGTCCCCCAGGTTCTGGAGCTGCGGGAAGACGTCCTTCCAGTTGGACAGGCGCGAGACGTCGATCGGCGCGGCAACGCCGGCATCGGCCCAGCGGCGCACGCTGTAGCTGCAGGGATGGACGACATCGGCGTTGAAGCCGGTGCGCAGCTTCGAGAGCGCCTCTTCCTCGCCGCCGAAGAAGGAACCGGTTACATGGCCTTCGCCGTACTTGGCGGCAAATCCGGGATGCAGCTCGGGCACTTCGTAGCCCGACCAAGTGAAATACTCGACCACGTCGCTGGCCGCGCGTGCCCTGTTGCCGACCAGCGGCATCGCCACGGTTGCCAGGCCCAGGCCTGCCATGGCCGCGTTTATCTCGCGGCGCGACACCTGACGGCCGGCGGCCAGACGGTCGATCGTCTTACTGATCTTCATGTTCGGTCTTCCAAGACCTTTGCAGCTTTTCCAACCGATCGGATCGTTGGGTGTTGATGGCTCATGATAGCCTGCCACCATGGCGGGTAGCCAAGACAATCTGTTGCGACAGGCCGGGAGCAGGAACCGATGACCACCGTGATTCGCAATGCCGCATGGATCGCCGCCTGGGATGGCGCCGCCGGACGGCACGTCTATCGGCGCGACGGTGATATCGCCTTTGCCGACGGGCTACTGGCCCAGGTTGGCGGCCGGTTCGAGGGGCCGGCCAGCGAGGAAATCGACGGGCGGCGCCTCTTTGTCATGCCTGGCCTTGTGGACATCCACAGCCATGCCACCTCGCAGCCGCTCTACAAGGGGATCTGCGAGGAGGTCGGCAATCCCGAGCTGTGGTGGAGCGGGCTTTACGACAACAAGCTGGTCTTCACGACCGACGATGACGGCGTCGCGCCCTCGGCCGAGGTTGCCTATGCCGAGATGCTGCTGTCGGGCGTCACCAGCTTCGTCGATCTCAGCGCGCCCTTCGACGGCTGGCTCGACCTGATGGCCCGTTCCGGTGCGCGGGCCTGGGCGGCCCCCATGTTCGGCTCGGCATCCTGGCACACCGACGACGGCCGCAACGTGATCTACGACTGGGCCGCCGACGATGGCCGGAGCGCACTGGAGGAGGCCGTGGCGGTGATCGAGGCCGCCGAGGCCCACCCCAGCGGGCGGCTCGCCGGCATGCCCGCGCCCTCGACGCCGGACCTGTGCAGCCCGCGCCTGCTGGGCGACGTCATGGGCCTGTGCCAGCAGCGCAGGTGGCGCTTCCACATCCACGCCTCCGAGAGCATCCACGAGGTCCAGGAAATCCGCCGCCGCCACGGCACGACGCCGATCCGCTACCTCGCCGAACAGGGCCTGCTCACGCCGCGCACCATCCTCGCCCATGCCATCTACGTCGACACCCACGGCTGGGTCACCTGGTCGCGTTCGGAGGACATCGGCCTGATCGCCCAGTCGGGTGCGTCGGTCGCCCATTGCCCGACGCCCTTTGCCCGTTATGGCGCGGTGCTGGAGAGTTTCGGGCGTTACCGGCGGGCGGGTATCAACCTCGCCATCGGCACCGACACAACACCCCACAACATGCTCGACGAGATGCGCTGGGCCGCCGTGCTCGTCAAGGTCGCCGACGGCAATCTCGACGCCGTGATGACCGCGGACGTCTTCCATGCCGCCACGGTCGGCGGCGCCCGCGCCCTGGGTCGCGACGACATCGGCCGCCTGGCGCCCGGCGCCCGCGCCGACCTCGTGCTGGTCGATCTCGACCATCCCTCGATGCAGCCCTGTCGCGATCCGCTGCGCGTCCTGCTCTTCCATGCCGCCGAACGTGCGGTGCGCGACGTCTATGTCGATGGCGAGATGATGGTGTCGCAGGGCAGGGTGCTGGGGCTCGATCATGCCGGCGCACTCAAGGCACTGGTCGCCGCCCAGGTGCGCAGCCAGGCCGGTGTCGCAGGCCGTCACTGGTCGGGCAAGGGGGCCGAAGCGATCGCGCCCCACGCCCTGCCGATGGCGGGCGATTGATGCCGACCGGTCGGGGTGCCCCTAGAGCGGATCAAGATGACCCGGAACCACTTGATGGTTCCGGGTCATCGTGTGAATCCGCTCTACATCAACAAGATAGAGCAAATTCACACCTTTCTGCGCAATCGCGAAGCGATTCCGCAGAAAGGTGATTTGCTCTAGCTCAGGGAACTGAAGGCAAGCACGCCCGCGATCAGGATCACGGCGACATAGACCGATTGCAGGGGATTGTTGACGTGGGCGACACGTTCGTGCTGCTCGCCCGGCACAACCTTGTCGGCCGGGCCGACCGCGCCCATGGGCGCGAGTTCGCGCGGCATCACCCGCAGCAGCACCAGGCCCATGACGGAAGCCGCGATCGCCACGATGTAGAGCGTCGCCTCCAGGGTCTCCTCGCTGACACCCATGACCTGCGTGAGAACGGAGAGATCCACGCCAAGCAGCGACGCTGCCAGCTCGCTGGCGATCCCCAGAAGCAGCACAGTCACGGCGACGATGATCAGCGGCAATTGTACAAACATGTTACATCCTCCCCAAAGGATGTCATATGGCCGTAAGGCGATTTCTTGCCGGTGTCCACCGGCGACGTAATGTTACACCGTTGAAACAAGGGGTTATGGCGGGAAGCCGCAGCGCGCTGGCGCAATCTCGGTGCGGGCGACAGGCAGCAGCGCTGCGGCCGAACGCCGTCAGGGATCGCACCCGAGGGGCAAGGAGCGGGCGGGGGGACCAGCACGGGCCGGGTGCCATCGCGTTGCTCTGCCATAGCCGTCGCGGCGCGCTTCGCACAGGTCGGGTCGTCACGGCGCGGGATAAGATCGCCGTGCTCCCGGTCGTTCGGGAGCAAGTGGTCGGAGTGGGAGGATTCGAACCTCCGGCCCCTGCCTCCCGAAGACAGTGCTCTACCAGGCTGAGCTACACTCCGAACCTTGGGCCGGCGGCGCTTATAGCGGCTGTGTCAGCGGCCCGCAACAAGTCCGCGCGGTAGCGGCAATCAGCGGGCAGCGGCGCGCAGTTGCGCGGTGGCCTCGGCATCGACGGCAAGTCTGCTATCAAGCGCCACGCCGTAGGTTTCCCGGGCGGCCTGGGGGCTTACCAGACCGTCGCGCACGTCGCGCTGGACCATGGCGGCGGGACGCTCCAGGGGATCGCCCCAGCCGCCGCCGCCCGGCGCCAGCGCGCGGTAGCTGCAACGGCCATAGGAACGCCGCCCGTAGGCCGGCGGCTCGTGGAAGGCACCGCTCTCCTCGGTCACCTCCATGACGCCGCCCAGGCCCTCGGCGCCGCCGCGTGCGCCGCAGCTCGACGGCGGGCCCAGGCCCTCGCTGCGGAAGTAGAAGGTGACGGGATCGGTCATCTCGACGATGTACTCGACGCCCGTGCCGCCGCGCCAGGCGCCCTGCCCGCCGCCGTCGCAGCGCAACTCGTGCTTGATGTAGCAGATCGGGTAGAGCTGCTCGTAGTCCTCGAGATTGGGGATCGTCAGGCCGCCCAGCGCGATCAGGTGGCCGATCTGGCCGAAGCCGTCGCGGCCGTCGACCGCGCCGCCGCCGGGCATGGCGTGCCAGTGGTACATGATGAAGTCGCGCCCGCGTCCGCTGTCGTGACCCGAACAGGTCGGATGCACGCTGCGGCCCCAGCCGGCGCAGGCCGAATCCGGCGCGGCCTTGCCCAGGGCCTGCCAGATCGCATGGACGATGTGATGGGCGATGAACACGGTGTTCATGGTCATCGGTGCCGGCGGGCGCGGGTTGACCGCGCTGCCCAGCGGCATGACGAGCGCGATCGAGCGGAAGCTGCCCTCGTTGCGCGGCAGTTCGGCCTCGAAGAAGGAACCCAGCGCCATGTAGACCGCCGACATGGTGTTGGCGACCGAGCTGTTCTTGAAACCCTTCATCTGCGGCCCGGTGCCGGTGAAGTCGACCGTCAGGTGGTCGCCCTTGACCGTCAGCGTCACCTTGATCGGCGTGCGGATGGCTTCGAAGCAGTCGTTTTCGGTGACGTCCTCGCCCTCATAGATGCCGTCGGGCAGGGCGGCAATGCAGGACCTCATCACCCGGTCGCCGTGTTCGAGCACGCCGGAAAAACAGGCCTGTGCGGCGTCCAGGCCCAGGTCGGCGACCAGCGCCTCCAGGCGTTCCATGCCGATGCGCGTCGAGCCCAGCATGGCGCGCAGGTCGCCGTCCATCAGGTCGGGCGTGCGGCAGTAGAGCAGCAGCAGGTTCCAGACGTCCTGGCGCACCTTGCCCCGCTCAACCAGCTTCAGGGGCGGCAGGCGCAGGCCCTCGTGGAAGATCTCGGTGGCGTCGGGATTGTAGGTGCCCGCCGCGCCGCCGCCGATGTCGCTCTGGTGCGCCCGGTTGCAGGCAAAGCCGATGCGTTGCCCTTCGAAGAACACGGGGCGGGCGATGACCCAGTCGGGCAGGTGGTTGCCGCCGGCGACATAGGGGTCGTTCAGCAGGAAGACGTCTTCCTCGTCGATGGCATCAGGAAAGGCAGCGATCAGCGCACGCAACGCAAGGCCGCCGCCTCCGGTGTGGATCGGGATGCCGTCGGCCTGGCTGATGAGGATGCCGTCGCCGTCGCCCAGGAAGCAGGAGAAGTCGTGGCTCTGGCTGAAGATCGGGCTGCGCGCCGTGCGCGTCATCACCCAGCCCATCTGCAGCGCGATGTGGTCGAGCCGGCTCTGCACCAGGGCCAGCCGGACGGGATCGATGCTCTGGGTCGGCTGCACCGCTCAGAACTCCCGGTCGACGCAGAAGTCGACCAGCTCCAGCAGCGCCTGGCGCCAGGCGTTGTCGGGGAAGTGGTCGAGCGCGCGGCGGGCTTCCTCGCCGTGGCGGCGGGCGGCGCCCATGGCGTCGGAAAGGGCATTGTGGCGCGTCATCAGGGTCATGGCGTGGGCAAGGTTGCCCTCGGCCTGCTCGCCGTCCTCCAGGGTGCGCTTCCAGAAGACCCGGTCCTCCTCGCTGCCGCGCGCGATGGCATAGACGATGGGCAGAGTGATCTTGCCGTCGCGGAAGTCGTCGCCCACGGTCTTGCCGAGTTGCGCCTGCACGGCCGAATAATCCAGCACGTCATCAACAAGCTGGAAGGCGATGCCCAGGGACATGCCGTAGGTCCGCAGCGCCTCCTGCTCTGCCTTCGGCCGTTCGGCGACGACCGCGCCGATCTCGCTCGCCGCGGCAAACAGCGTCGCGGTCTTGGCCTGGATGACGGCCATGTAGGCGTCCTCGCCCGTGGCGATGTCGTTGGAGATCATCAGCTGATCGACCTCGCCCTCGGCGATGATCGCAGACGCTTCCGAGAGGATCTTCAAGACCTCAAGCGAGCCGTCGGCGACCATGAGCTGGAAGGAACGGCTGAACAGGAAGTCGCCGACCAGTACGCTGGGCTTGTTGCCCCAGACCGCATTGGCCGTGGCGCTGCCGCGCCGCAGGCTGCTGTCGTCGACGACATCGTCGTGCAGCAGCGTCGCGGTATGGATGAACTCGACGCAGGCGGCCAGGTCGACATGGCGCTCGCCGGTGTAGCCGCACATCCGCGCGGTGGTCAGCGTCAGGATCGGGCGCAGACGCTTGCCGCCGGAGGCGACGAGGTAACCGGCCAGCTGCGGGATCATCGCCACCGGGCTCTGCAGGTAGTCGACGATGACGGTGTTGACCTTCTCGAGGTCGCCCGCGACCAGCGCGCGCAGCCGCTCGAACGCCGCGCGCGACGTGTTCCGGGTCTGGCTGTCGAGTTGCTCGGCGACGTGCGTCATGGGTCCTGCTGGCGTGATCGTTGGCGCGCGCGACTTGACCGCTACCCGGGCGGCGACCAGCATCGCCGCGACGGCGTGGCCGCGACCTTAACAAGACAGCCAGCACCGCGAAAGCGAAACGGACCGCCCGGGAGGGCCAGCGGCGATGATCGAAGTCATGCGCACCAACGACCTGGTGTCCATTTCCTACGCGCAGGCCCTGCTGAAGGATGCCGGGATCGTCTGCGCCGTGTTCGACCAGCATGCCAGTGCCATCGAGGGCAGCGTCTGGGCAATCCAGCGCCGCGTGCTGGTCGACGACGAGGACGCCACCACCGCGCGTCGCCTGCTGACCGATGCCGGTCTCGATGTCCGCCCCTGAACCCGTCACCACGCTGCTCGACGGCCGCGTCCGCCTCGTTGCCGGCGGCGGCCTGCCGCCCACGACCGACACGGTGCTGCTGGCGGCCGCGACACCGGCCATTGCCGGTAGCCGTGTCCTGGAGGCTGGCTGCGGCAGCGGTGCCGCCTCGCTCTGCCTTGCCGCGCGGGTGCCGGGCTGCCTGGTCACCGCCATCGAGCGCGAGCCGGGGCTGGCGGAAACGGCGCGGGAAAACGTCGCGGCCAACGGCCTTGCCGACCGTATCGCGGTGCTGACCGGCGACATCGCCGCGCCACCCGCGCCCTGGCCCGTGGCCGGGTTCGACCTGGTGATGAGCAATCCGCCCTATCTCGAACCGGCCCGCGTGCGCGCCTCGCCCGATCCGCTGCGCGCCGCAGCGACCGTCGAGAGCATGCCGCTGGGAACCTGGTTGCGTATCTGCTGCGCAGCCCTGCGCGATGGCGGCGACCTGGTCATCGTCCATCGCGCCGACCGGCTGGACGACCTGCTGGCGGGGCTGCCTGCGATGCTGGGTTCGGTGACGATCCTGCCGCTTTGGCCCGATGCCGGGGGGCAGCGACCGGTACGGCGCATCCTGCTGAAGGCGACCAGGGGGGGCAGGGCGCCGCTGGTCCTGCTTCCCGGTTTTGCCCTGCACGAGGCGGGCGGGGCCTACAGTGCCGCTGCCCAGGCGGTGTTTCGCGGCTGCGCGGCGGTCTCCTGGGGGCCGCGGGCTTGAGATTGGCGGGCTTCGGCCCAATTTCTCTGCTGTCCCCACAGGAGTGCCCGATGGCCTTTCCCGCATGGCTCAAGAACCTGCGCAGCCGCCTGCGCCGCCCGCCGCGTGTCAACGTGCTGCGGCTCGACGGCGTCATCGGTGCGCGCGGCCGCTTTCAGAAGGGCCTCTCGATCGAGACCACGGCCGGGCTGATCGAACGCGCCTTTTCGGGGCCGCGGCTCAAGGCAGTCGCCATTGTCGTCAATTCCCCGGGTGGCTCGCCCGCCCAGTCGTCGCTGATCCACGACCGCATCCGCGCGCTGAGCGCCGAGAAGAAGGTACCCGTCATCGCCTTCGTCGAGGACGTCGCCGCCTCCGGCGGCTACTGGATCTCCTGTGCGGGCGAGGAGATCCACGCCCAGCCGAGCTCGATCGTGGGTTCCATCGGCGTCGTGTCCCCGGGCTTCGGTTTCGTCGAGGCGATCGCCAAGCTCGGCGTCGAGCGCCGCCTCCACGCCTCGGGCGAGAACAAGGCGATCCTCGATCCCTTCCTGCCCGAGGATCCCGAGGACGTCGCCCGCCTGGAGGCCCTGCAGAAGGAGATTCACGACCTCTTCATCGCTCACGTGAAGGACCGTCGAGGCCAGCGCCTCAACGATGTCGACGGCGATCTCTTCACCGGCGCCTTCTGGACCGGTGAGGGCGCCCGCCTGCGCGGCCTGGTCGACGGCATCGGCGAGGTCCGCCAGGTCATGCGCGGACGTTTCGGCGAGAAGGTGAAGCTGGAAGCGATCCGGGCCGAACGCGGCCTGCTGGCACGTTTCGGTCTGGCCGGCTCCTCGCGCTGGGCAGGCGAGATCGGCGAAGCTCTGGAAATTCGCGGCTTGTGGGGACGCTTCGGCCTCTAGATGCTGTCGCAAACAGTCAATGCCTGTGTCGAGGCAGGTTCCCCGTCGTGGCCTGTAACGGCTTGTAGTCCTGCCTTACAGCTTGCCAGGGCGCGCCGTTCCGGCGGCGAAATCGGGATAATTGCCCGGTTGAATCGCGGCAATCGAAAGCGCGCGAATCGCGTATGTCTGTGGCTTCAGGCGGTCACCGGAGGTTTTCCGGTGGCCGTTTCGTGCAACCGGGTCGGGGGACCCGCCGCGGGAGGGTGTTGCGCCATGGTCAGCCAGAATCCGATCTTCATTCCCGGTCCCACGAACATCCCCGATGCCGTGCGCCATGCCATCGACGTGCCGATGGAGGACATGCGCGCGCCCGACTTTCCCGCCTTCACCCTGCCGCTGTTCGCCGACGTCAGGAAGGTGCTGGCGACCCGGACCGGCGAGGTCTTCCTGATCCCCGGCTCGGGCACGCTGGGCTGGGAGGGCGCCATCGCCAACACGCTCTGCCCCGGCGACAGGGTGCTGACCTGCCGGCTGGGCCAGTTCTCGACCCTGTGGTCGACGATGTGCGAGCGCTTCGGCCTGGAGGTCGTCAACGTCGATGTCGAATGGGGCCATGCGATCCCCGCCGACCGCTTCGCCCGGATCCTGGCCGATGACACGGGCCACAGGATCAAGGCGGTGCTTGCCTGCCACAACGAGACCGCGACCGGCGTCACCAGCGACATCGCCGCCGTGCGCGCCGCGCTCGATGCCTGCGATCATCCCGCACTGCTGTTCGTCGACGGCGTCTCCTCCATCGCCTCGATCGACTTCCGGATGGATGCCTGGGGCGTCGACGTCGCCGTCGCCGGTTCGCAGAAGGGGTTCATGCTGCCTGCCGGCCTGGCGATCGTCGGCGTCAGCCAGAAGGCCATGGCATGCGGCAAGACGGCCACGTTGCCGCGCTACACCACCGATTTCGCGGCCATGCAGGCGGCCAATGCGGGGGGCTACTTCCCCTACACGCCGGCGACCAACCTGATGCGCGGCCTGCGCTGCTCGCTCGACCTGCTGCTGGCCGAGGGCCTGCCCAATGTCTACGCCCGCCATCACCGCATGGCGCAAGGGGTGCGCCGGGCCGTCGCGGCCTGGGGCCTCTCCCTGTGTGCCGCCGATCCCGCTACGGCTTCCGATACGGTCAGCGCCATCTGCGTGCCGACGGGTGTCGATCCCGCCGCCGTGGTCCGTGCGGCCTATGAGCACTGGGGCCTTTCGCTCGGCGTCGGTCTGGCCAAGGTCGCCGACCGCGTCTTCCGCATCGGCCACCTGGGTGCCACGACCGAACTGATGATCCTGTCGGGCATCGCCGGTGCCGAACTCGCCCTGCGCGATGCCGGTGCCAGGATCGAACTGGGCTCGGGCGTTGCCGCCGCCCAGGCCTGGTACGAACAGAGCCGTCCCGCCGCAGCACGCGCCGCCGCGGCGGAGTAGAGTTTCCTTCCCCCCAGGGGGCAGGACAGGTTCCGGTACCACGCCGCTCGCGCAGTTGCGCTTTGCCTTCAGACCGTTTCGGGAGACGCCGATGGACATTCACGAGTACCAGGCCAAGGAACTGCTCGCCGGTTTCGGCGTGCCCGTGCCGCGCGGCGGCCTTGCCTACAGCCCCGAACAGGCGGCCTACCGCGCCCAGGAACTGGGCGGCGACGCCTGGGTGGTCAAGGCGCAGATCCACTCGGGCGCGCGCGGCAAGGCTGGAGGTGTCGTCGTTTGCCGCGACCAGCATGCGGTGTCCGATGCCGCCGACAGGCTGCTGGGCCATCGCCTGGTCACCGAGCAGACCGGCCCCCGCGGCAAGATGATCGGCCGCCTCTACATCGAGGAGGCCACGCAGTTCGAGCGCGAGCTCTACCTGGGCCTCGTGCTCGACCGGAAGAGCGAGCGCATCATGCTGGTCGCCTCGGCGGCCGGCGGCATGGAGATCGAGGAGATTTCCCCCGACGCCCCCGACACCCTGATCCGCATCAGCGTCGATCCCGCCGTCGGGCTCGAGGCCTTCCAGGCCCGCGAGGTCGCCTTCGCCCTGAGCCTGACCGTCGCCCAGGTCGGCCAGATGACCCAGATCCTGCACGGCTGCTACCGCGCCTTCACCGAACGCGACGCCACCATGGTCGAGATCAACCCGCTCGTCGTCACGGTCGATGGTCATCTGGTGGCGCTCGACGCCAAGATGTCCTTCGACGACAACGCGCTCTTCCGCCACCCCAGCATCAGCGAGTTCCGCGATAAGTCCCAGGAGGACCAGCAGGAGCGCGACGCCGCCGACCGCGGCCTTTCCTATGTCGGGCTCGACGGCAACATCGGCTGCATCATCAACGGTGCGGGCCTCGCCATGGCGACCATGGACATCATCGAACACGCTGGCGGCGTACGGGGTGAAGGTGTCGCACAACACGGTGTGGCAGTTCCTGAGGCGAGAGGGACTGCG
>JAQCLG010000249.1 GCA_027592745.1 Pseudomonadota bacterium
TGATAGGGCTCGATGAACGACGGGTGATTGTGGCTTTCCATCTTGAAGACGCAGGCCTTGCCGTCGCCGATATCGATCACGCCGGCATTCTCGCCCGGCCCGCAGATCACCCAGGGCGCCTTGGTCGGCAGCGTCTTCAGCCAGACGCGGCTGGACTTGTAGGAACAGTGCTCGTTCCACATCGCCGAGAAGATGCCGAGCTCCGTCAGGTTCGGCTCGCGCCCGACGATCTCCAGGATCTTGGCATATTCGTCGGCGGTGAGGCCGTGTTCGGCCGCGATGTTGGGCGTCACGCGGATGGCGTTGGGATCGGCACTCATGCGGGCGCTCCGGCAACGGGAAAACCCCTCTCCCCAACGTGGGAGAGGGTTGCGCAGACTTGGTCCCTGCGGAGCAGGGGCCTAGTCGAAGCTGGGTGAGGGGGATGCAACGCCGAGATTGTTGCCTGCGTCTTCACGCGCGCTGCCGCGCGCAACCCCTCACCCCGACCCTCTCCCACAAGGGGAGAGGGGGAAGTGGTGCGCTTCACCGCCCTCACGACAGTGCCTCCACGATACCGGCAAACAGCGGCACGGCGTCCAGGCTCTGCTGGCGCGGGCCCGTGGCGTCTTCGGGGTGGGGCATCATGCCGAGCACGTTGCCCTTCTCGTTGACGATGCCGGCGATGTCGGCCGTGCTGCCGTTGGGATTGGCGCGCGCCTCCGGCTCGCCCGGCCCCGCGACATAGCGGAAGACGATGCGGCCTTCGCCCTCCAGCCGCCTGAGTGTCTCGCCGTCGGCGAAGTAGTTGCCGTCGCCATGGGCCACCGGCACGCGGATGACCTCGCCCTCGGCGAGGTTCCCCGTCAGCGGCTTCACGGCATGCTCCAGCCGCAGGTGCACGTCGCGGCAGACGAAGGCAAGGCTCGCGTTCTTCAGCAGCGCGCCCGGCAGCAGGCGCGCCTCGACCAGCGTCTGGAAGCCGTTGCACACCCCCAGCACCGGCTGGCCGGCGTTCGCCTTGGCCACGACATCCTTCATGATCGGCGAATGCGCCGCCATGGCGCCGCAGCGCAGGTAGTCGCCATAGGCAAAGCCGCCCGGCAGCACGATCAGGTCACACTCGGGCACCTGCGCATCGCCGTGCCATGCCATCACGGCACGGGCCCCGGCGCGCTCGAAGGCGTCCTTCATGTCCACCTCCCGGTTGGTCCCGGGAAACACGACGATGGCGGCTTTCATGGCCGATCCCACCCCAACGTTGTCATGCTCCGGCTTGACCGGAGCATCCATGCTGTGACCTTGCCGCGCGTGCCTAGGATGAGCCGGCGCGAAACTGTCGAGACCACAGCATGGATCGTCCGGTCAAGCCGGACGATGACACGGAGTGGGGACAGCGTGCGGGCGAAACGCGACGAGCGGCGCTGCATCACCCCTGGAGCTCGATCGCGTAGTTCTCGATCACCGTGTTGGCGAGCAGCGTCCTGCACATCTTCTCGACCTCGGCGCGGGCACGGGCTTCGTCGGTTTCGGCCAGTTCCAGCTCGATCACCTTGCCCTGACGGACCTCGCCGACGCCTGCAAAGCCGAGGCTGCCCAGCGCATGGCCGATCGCCTTGCCCTGGGGGTCGAGTACGCCGTGTTTCAGGGTGATGTGGACGCGCGCCTTCACAGGGCGGCCCTCGGGATCTCCGTCACGTTGCCGGTCTCGGGCATGATGCCCAGGCGGCGGGCGACCTCTTGGTAGCCTTCGGCCACCTTGTCCATGTCCTTCACGAAGCGGTCCTTGTCCATCGGTTCGTTGGTCGTCAGGTCCCACAGGCGGCAGGAATCCGGGCTGATCTCGTCGGCCACCATCAGGCGCATGTCGTCCTCGGTCCACAGCCGCCCGAAGGTCAGCGTGAAGTCGACCAGGCGGATGTTGGCGCCAAGGAACAGGCCGGACATGAAGTCGTTCACCCGCAGCGACAGGTGGATCATGTCGTCGATGTCCTGGGTGGCGGCCCAGCCGAAGGCGGTGATGTGCTCCTCGGAGACCAGTGGGTCGCCCAGTTCCTCACTGCGCAGGTAGAATTCGATGATCGAGCGGGGCAGGGGCGTGCCCTCCTTCAGCCCGAACTTCTGGGCGAACTCGCCTGCGGCGACGTTGTGCACGACGACGTCGACCGGCAGCATCTCCAGCTCGCGGATCAGCTGCTCGCGCATGTTGAGCCGGCGCACGAAATGCGTCGGGATGCCGATCTCGCCGAGTTTCGTCATCAGGTATTCGCTGATGCGGTTGTTGATGACGCCCTTGCCGTCGATCACGCCGGTCTTGAGCGGCCGGCGCGAAAACGCGACATCCTTGAAATGCTGAACGAGAAAGCCGGGTTCGGGACCTTCGAAGAAGTCCTTTGCCTTGCCTTCGTAAACGCGCCTGCGGCGAGCCATGGGCGTGGTTCCCGAGGTGGTCCGGCGCAACCTGCAAATCGGCCGGAGGGCCGTCGGCGCCAGTCCGCGCGACCCTAGTGGAAATGACGCCTAGACACAATCGGTTGTGTCCACAGCAACGGGCCGGAACGACACCTTGTCGGGTGCTCCGGCCGCAAACATCCATATTGTGCGCCGAGTCGCGCCGGCAAGGGCGATCAGCGAGGACGACACGGTGCCGAAGCCGCCGTGGCCGGCGATCAGCATGGCGCCGCTCTCCTGGGCCGACGAATCGCGGCTGGGATCGGCAAGGCGCTGCTGCCAGTCCGTCCAGTCGCCGGAATCGGGATCGGGCGCCGGGGCCGCCCGGAACAGCGGCAGGTGGCGCACCACCCGGGGGCTGGCCGGATCGTCGAGGTCATGGGCGGTCAGCATGTGCAGGCCCTCGGGAATCGGCGCTATTTCGGGCTTCTCGGCGCTCTCTG
Organism: Pseudomonadota bacterium; assembly: GCA_027592745.1. Classification (GTDB taxonomy): domain Bacteria; phylum Pseudomonadota; class Alphaproteobacteria; order SP197; family SP197; genus CALGGB01. The sequence goes on from JAQCLG010000249.1 coordinate 2,874, forward strand.
CGCCGGTCCAGCGCAGCCAGAAGGCGCCCCCCGCATCGGCGATCACCATGTTGAAGGGACGGAACCGGTAGCCCTCCAGGGCCGCGATCGCTCCGGCGCCCTCCGCCGCGGTCTGTTTCTCCAGCGCGATCAGCGGCAGGTCGCCGCGGGTGCGCTTGTCGCCGGCCGGCCCGAGCGAGCCCACCCGGTTGAGCACGGCGGCGACCACGCCGGCATCGTTGGCCCCCAGCCAGGTGCCGCCGGCCTCGCGGTCCTGTCCGGCGACGATACCG
>JAQCLG010000075.1 GCA_027592745.1 Pseudomonadota bacterium
CGCCGCCGAGGTGGCCCGCGCCGCCGCGGCCGGCGAGGATGCCGAGGCGGCCGGGCGCCAGGCCGCCACCCGCGTCTTCGGCTCCAAGCCCGGCTCCTATGGTGCCGGTCTGCAGGCGCTGATCGACGAGGGCGGCTGGAACCAGGCCGACGACCTGGCGCGCGCCTATGTCGCCTGGTCGGGTTGGGCCTACGGCGCGGGCGCGGAGGGCCAGCCCGCCCATGATCTGTTCGAGCGCCGGCTGGGCAAGGTCGAGGCAGTGCTCCACAATCAGGACAACCGCGAACACGACCTGCTCGACTCCGACGACTACTACCAGTTCGAAGGCGGCATGACCGCGGCCGTGCGCAAGGCATCGGGCAGGCAGCCGGCGGTCTATCACAATGACCACTCGCGCCCCGAAAGCCCGAAGATCCGGACCCTGCAGGAGGAGATCGGCCGGGTCGTGCGTGCCCGCGTCGTCAACCCGAAGTGGATCGCCGGCGTCATGCGCCACGGCTACAAGGGCGCCTTCGAGATGGCCGCCACGGTCGACTACCTGTTCGGCTTCGCCGCCTCGGCCCAATGCGTCGAGGACCACCATTTCGATGCGGTCTTCGATGCCTTCCTCGACGATCCCGCGGTGCGCGACTGGATGGCCGACGTCAATCCCGCGGCCCTGGCCGACATCGCCGCGAGGCTGGCCGAGGCGCAGGCACGCGGCCTCTGGAAACCGCGCCGCAACAGCACCGGGGAGCGCCTGGCCGTGCTCTCGGGCGCTACGCAGAAGAAGGAGAAGGTGGCATGAGCGAGACCGACAACGAGAACGGCGCAGCGGGCGAGCCAGGCGACGAGATCAATGCACGGCACCGCGAGAAGATGGCCAAGCGCAAGGCCGCGCGCGACCGCCTGATGGCACAGAAAACCGAGGAACGCGGCCTCATCATCGTCCACACCGGCAAGGGCAAGGGCAAGTCCTCGGCCGCCTGGGGCATGGCGGCGCGCTGCATCGGCCATGGCTATCGCATCGGCATCGTGCAGTTCATCAAGGGCCGGGGCGACACCGGCGAACACCTGCTGTTTTCGCGTTTCCCCGAGCAGGTGACCTACAAGATCATGGGCGAGGGGTTCACCTGGGAAACCCAGGATCGCGAGCGCGACATCGCCGCGGCGGGCGCGGCCTGGGAAGAATCCAAGAAACTCATGGCCGATCCCGCGATCCGCATGGTCATCCTCGACGAACTCAACATCGCGCTGCGCTACGACTACGTCGACCTGGAGGACGTGCTCGACACGCTGGCCCACAAGCGGCCCGACCTTCACGTCGTCGTCACCGGGCGCAACTCCGCGCCGGAACTGATCGACCTTGCCGACCTCGTCACCGAGATGACCCTGGTCAAGCACCCCTTCCGCGAGGGCGTGAAAAGCCAGCCCGGCGTCGAGTTCTGATGGCCATGGGGCGCATAACGGTCGCGGGTGTACCATGGTTGACGAGTGCACGATCCTGCCTGGAGCAAGATGCATGAAACGCCTTCTGCCGAGCCTGTTGTGCCTGTTTGCCTTCGTCGGTCTGGCACGCGCCGAGGAGGCGCCTCAGCGCGTCGTCGATGCGGCCCTGACGACCTACAACAACATGACCAGCGATCCGGACTTCGCCAATCTCAACAGCCTGCTGGCCCGCGCCAAGGCGGTCATCATCGTGCCCGAGATGATCAAGGGCGGCTTCATCATCGGCGGCGAGTGGGGCCAGGGCGTCATGCTGGCGCATGACGCTGCCAGCGGCACCTGGAGCCAGCCGGCCTTCATCACCCTGGCCTCGGGCTCGATCGGCCTGCAGATCGGCGGCTCGGTGAGCCAGGTCGTGCTCGTGGTCATGACCGATACCGGCCTGGACGCCATGCTCAAGGACAAGGTGACCCTGGGCGGCGAGGCTTCCGTTGCCGCCGGCCCGGTCGGTGCCGGGGTCAACGCCCAGTCGACCAGCGACGTCAACGACGACGTCTATTCCTACGCCAAGTCCCAGGGTCTGTTTGCCGGCGCGGCCATCGCGGGCGCCGTGCTCGAACCCGATCCCGATCGCAACCGCTTCTATTACGGCGCACCCTTCTCGACGCGCCAGATCGTCTTCGGCCAGGCCAACGCCAATGGCGGAGCCGACGCCCTGCGCGCCGCGCTGGCCGGGCGATAGGCCGATGGCGGCGCGTTCCTGCCAGGTCGCCCTGCTCGTCGTCGCGCTTGCGGTGGCCAGGCCCGCCGCGGCGGGCAGCGAGCGCGGCGTCGTCGAGGATGCGCGCGCGACACTGTGGGAGATGCTGGCCGATCCCGGATTCGAAAACCTGCGCGGCCTGCTGCAGCGCGCCCGCGCCGTGCTGATCGTGCCCCAGCTCTTCAAGGCCGGATTCATCATCGGCGGCGAGGCAGGCAGCGGCGTGCTGCTTGCCCACGACCGCTCGGCGGGGTCGTGGAGTTATCCCGCCTTCCTCGACATGGGTTCGGCCAGTGTCGGCCTGCAGATCGGCGCCTCGGCGACCCAGCTCGTGCTGGTCGTGATGACCGATGCCGGACCCGAGTCCCTGCTCGCCGATCGCATCAACATCGGGGCCGATGCCTCGATCGCGGCCGGTCCCGTGGGCGCTGCCGCGCGGGCGGCAACGACCTCGACCGATCTCGATGCCGACATTTACGCCTACGGCATCAGCGAGGGCCTCTTTGCAGGCCTTTCCCTGCAGGGTGGCCTGATCGTGCCCGACGAGGACGCCAACATGGCGTTCTACGGAGAGGCCGCCACGACCCGCGAGATCGTCCAGGCCGGGACCGTCGCCAACGACGACGCCGACAACCTGCGCGAACTGCTGATGGAACTGCAGCCATGAGCCCGGCCCGCCCATGACCGCCGCGGTGATGTTCCAGGGCACCGGCTCGGATGTCGGCAAGTCGCTCGTGGTCGCGGGCCTGGCGCGCGCCTTCACGCGGCGCGGTCTGGCCGTGCGCCCGTTCAAGCCGCAGAACATGTCGAACAACGCTGGGGTGACCGCCGACGGCGGCGAGATCGGCCGTGCCCAGATGCTCCAGGCCCGTGCCTGCGGCGTCGCCCCCAGCGTTCACATGAACCCGGTGCTGCTGAAGCCCCAGTCGGAAAAGGGCGCCCAGGTCGTCGTGCAGGGCCGCGTTGCCGGCAATGCCCAGGCGCGCGACTACCATGCCATGAAACCGACCCTGCTGGCCGCCGTGCGCGACAGCTTTGCGCGCCTGGAGAGGCAGGCCGACCTGGTGCTGGTCGAGGGCGCAGGTTCGCCCGCCGAGGTCAACCTGCGCGCCGGCGACATCGCCAACATGGGATTTGCCCTGGCTGCCGGGGTGCCGGTCGTACTGGTCGGCGACATCGAGCGCGGCGGCGTGATCGCCAGCATCGTCGGTACCATGGCGCTGCTCGAGGACGACGAACGCGCCACGGTCGCCGCCTACCTCATCAACAAGTTCCGCGGCGACGTTTCGTTGTTCGACGGCGCCATCGGCATCCTGAAGGACCGCACCGGCCTCGACTGCCTGGGCGTCGTGCCGCACCTGGCCGCCCCGCGGCGCCTGCCGGCCGAGGATGCCATGGCACTCGACAGCCATGGCGCCCTCGCGAGGGGGGAACGGCGCGCGATCAAGGTCGCCGTGCCGCGGCTCGAGCGCATCGCCAACTTCGACGATCTCGATCCGCTGGTGGCCGAACCCGATGTCGCGGTCGTGCTGGTCGCGGCCGGCGAGGCGATCCCGGGCGACGCCGACCTCGTCCTGCTGCCCGGCTCCAAGAGCACCATGAGCGACCTGCGTGCGCTCAAGGCCAATGGCTGGCTCGTCGACATCGCCGCCCATGTCCGCCGCGGCGGCGCCGTCGTCGGCCTGTGCGGCGGATACCAGATGCTGGGCACCAGCGTCGCCGATCCCGAGGGCATCGAGGGACCGGCGGGGAGCGAATCCGGCTTGGGCCTGCTCGATGTCGTTACTGTGCTGTCGGGCGACAAGCGCCTGGTTGCCACCAGCGGCACGGCCGCGACCGGCGAGATGGTCCGGGGTTACGAGATGCACATGGGCGTGACGTCGGGTGCCGATTGTGCCCGCCCGCTGCTGCGCCTGGAGAGTGGCGAGGACGGTGCGGTGTCGGCGGACGGTCGTGTCATGGGGAGTTACCTGCACGGCCTCTTTGCGTCCGATACCTTCCGTGCCGGTTTCCTCGGTCGCCTGCGCGCCCGCGAAAGCAGCGGCATCGCCTTCGAGGCGGGCGTCGAGGCCGCGCTCGACGATCTGGCCGCGGGCCTGGAAGCCGCGCTCGATCTCGACCGCATCTTGGAGATCGCCCGTGCGCGTTGAAACTGCCGCCTCAGTCCACCCAGGCCAGCACTGCAATCGCGGTCATGGCCCAGATGACGCAGGCATAGATGTAAAGCTCGAGGCTGCGGCGGATGTCTGCCGGCGTGCAGCGGGCGCGGCCGTTGCGGCCCATCCAGGCATCGCGCACCATCTCGCCGTGGTAGCGGCGGGGCCCGGCCAAGGCGATGCCCAGGCCGCCGGCGAGTGCCGCCTCGGGCCAGCCGGCGCTGGGCGACTTGTGTCCGGGTGCATCGCGCCACATGGCGACGGCCGCTTCCCTGGGGTCGCCGCCCGGCAGCGCAACACTGGCAAGGACGAACAGCAGGCCCGAGATGCGCGAGGGCACCAGGTTCAGCAGGTCGTCGAAGCGGGCGCTGGCCCAGCCGAAGGCAAGGTAGTGGTCGGTCTTGTGGCCGATCATGCTGTCGGCGGTGTTGACCGCCTTGTAGGCGATCAGGCCGGGCAGGCCCGCCACGAGATACCAGAAGACCGGCGCGACGACGCCGTCGGCGAAGTTCTCGGCCAGCGATTCGATCGCGGCGCGGCAGACCCCGGCTTCGTCGAGCGCCTCGGGATCGCGTCCAACAATCATGGCGACCTCGCGCCGCCCGCCCGCCAGGCCTTCGCTGGCAAGGGCCCGTGCGACGCGGCGGACGTGTTCGTGGAGGTCGCGCTGGGCGATCAGCGAAAAGGCGATCAGCGCCTCGATCATCCAGCCCCAGACGGTCACCGCCGAAAGCCAGGCAAAGAACGATCCGATCGCGATCGCCACCGTAACAAGGGCGATCAGCAGCAGCGTGCCGCGCATGCGGCGGGTGTCGGCGTCCCGCAGGTTCAGCCGCCTGTCGGCCCAGCCGATCGCCGCGCCGAACAGGGCAACAGGATGGGGCAGCGCCGACCACAGCCAACGCGGGTCGCCGATCAGGGCGTCAAGAAGAAGGGCGGCCGCCAGGACGGCGGCCGCGGCATTGTCGAACAGCATGGCGGCAAGGTGGTTGCGTGCGCCGCCGCCGTCAATCGGAACCGGAAAAGACGAGAGGAAAGCAGAACATGAGCGACATCGCGGTGATGATGTGCGGCCACGGCAGCCGCGACGAGAGGGCGATCAGCGAATTCGCCAACGTCGCCGAACAGCTGAAGGGCCGTTTTGCCTGGCCGATGGAATACGGCTTCCTGGAGTTCGCGACGCCGATCATCCGCGATGGCCTCGACAAGCTGCGCGCCAAGGGCGCCCGCCGCATCCTGGCCGTGCCCGGCATGCTCTTTGCCGCCGGCCACGTGAAGAACGACGTGCCCAGCGTGCTCAACACCTACCAGGCCCAGCACGAGGGCCTGCGCATAAGCTACGGGCGCGACCTCGGCATCGACACCCGCCTGGTGCGTGCTGCGGGCGAGCGGGTCAAGCAGGCCATGGCCGAGGCCGACGCCGAACACGGCCCGGTCGGCTATCACGAGACGCTGCTGGTGACGGTCGGGCGCGGCGCGTCCGATCCCGACGCCAACTCCAACGTCTCCAAGGTCGCCCGCATGTTGTGGGAAGGCCTGGGTTTCGGCTGGGGCGAAGTCGCCTATTCGGGCGTGACCTTCCCGCTGGTCGCGCCCGCGCTCGACCACGTCGTGCGCCTGGGCTTCAAGCGCGTCGTCGTCTTCCCCTATTTCCTCTTCAACGGCATCCTGGTGCAGCGCATCTACGACGCCACCGATGAAGCGGCCGCCAAACACGGCGGCACGCAGTTCGTGAAGGCCGGTTACCTCAACGACCACCCGCTGGTGCTCGATACCTTCGTCGACCGGGTCCACGAGATCCTCGAGGGCACCGGCAACATGAACTGCCAGACCTGCAAGTACCGAGAGCAGGTGCTGGGCTTCGAGGCCGAGGTCGGCCTGCCCCAGGAAAGCCACCACCACCACGTGGAGGGCATCGGCACCGGTACGGCCGGCCACAGCCATGACCATGGGCACGACCACGCACATGGGCACGATCACGACCACAGTCATGGCCACAGCCACGATCATGGCCACAGCCATGGACACGATCACGGCCATGATCATGGGCACAGCCATGACCACGGCCATCACCCCTATCCCCATGCCGACCATCCGCTCGGGCCCAAGACCCTGAAATCGTGAGGGTGGCTCGAACCGCAAATCTCGCTGACGCGGAGACGCGGAGACCGCGGAGAAGGGGAGTGTGGCCTCACGGCCGTCGCGGCCATTCCCTTTTCTTCTCCGCGTACTTCGCGTCTCCGCGTGAGAACGCCTCATGCCTGCGGCGCAGAAACAGGACCGCGGTCGTTTCATGACCCTGTTCGACGCCTATCTCATGGTCGACTGGAGTGCCGAGGCGCGGCCCAAGCTGGGGCGCGACAGCATCTGGCTGGCACTGGTCGAGCGTTCGGTGCGGGGGCTGCGCCTCGCCATGCTGGAGAACGCGCCGACCCGCCAGGGTGCGCGCGTGCGCATCGCCGACCTGCTGGCCGACCTTGCCGCCCAGGGCAAGCGCACGCTGGTCGGTTTCGACTTCTCGCTGGGTTATCCCGCCGGGACCGCCGCCGCCCTGGGCCTCAAGGGCCTGCCCTGGCAGGCGATGTGGGATCGTCTGGCCGCGGCGATCGACGACGGTGCCGACAACGCCAACAACCGCTTTGCCGTGGCCGACCGACTCAACGCAGCGATCGGCCAGGAGGCGGGGCCCTTCTGGGGCCATCCCCAGGGCCGCCGTTTCGAGCATCTGGCGATGACCCGCCCGACCTACGGCGCCCTGCCCGAACGGCGCATCGGCGAGCGCTACATCAGCGGGCCGCAGCCGGTATGGAAACTCTCGGGCGCCGGATCGGTCGGCAGCCAGGCGCTGACCGGCATTCCCGCGGTGCGCCTGCTACGCCGCGACCGGCGCCTGGGCGAGATCTGCCGGGTCTGGCCCTTCGAGACAGGCCTTGCCCCGCTCGATGACGCAGCGACCCGGCGCCATCCCGTGATCCTCGCCGAGATCTATCCCTCGCTGGTTACGCCCCTGGCCCAGGGCGAGGTGGTCAAGGATGCGCTGCAGGTCCAGGCCATCGCCGGCCATTTTGCCCGCCTCGACGAGGCCGGCGTCCTGCCGGCGTTGTTCGCCGGAGCGCGCGACCTGAGCGCGCAGGAACGCCGCATCGTCGAATCCGAGGAGGGCTGGGTGCTGGGCGTCGACCTCCCCGGAATCCGCGCCGGCCGGGAGAAGGTCGATATCGACGGGCTGTTCTCCAGCGCCTTTGCCTATATCGACGATCCGGAAGCGATCTACCGCGAGAGCCGTCGCATCATCGAGACCGAGGCCGACCTCTCGCAAGTTCCGCTCGAGGCACGCGCTCTGGCGGTGCGTCTGATCCACACCTGCGGCATGACCGACCTGCCGCGCGACCTCGACCTGTCCAGGGATGCCGTGGCCAGGGGCCGCGCGGCGCTGGAGGCCGGAGCGCCGGTCCTGACCGATGTCGAGATGGTTGCCAAGGGCATCATCGCGCGCCGCCTGCCGGCCGCCAACAAGGTGTTCTGCAAGGTGGCGGGCAAGGCCGCTGCCGAGCGTGCCGCCAGCCAGGGCGGCACCCGTTCGGCCGCCGGCATCGACCTGCTGGTGCCGCAGATGGAAGGCGCCGTGATGGCCATCGGCAACGCGCCTACCGCGCTCTTCCGGGTGCTCGAGGTCGTCGCCGCCGGCGGCCCGCGACCGGCGCTGGTGATCGGCATGCCCGTGGGCTTCGTCGGTGCCGCGGAGTCGAAAAGAGCCCTCGCGCTCAGCGGATTGGACTATATCGCGGTGCACGGCCGGCGCGGCGGCAGCGCCATGGCGGCCGCAGCGGTCAACGCCCTGATGGGAGGCATCTGAACATGGCGGCCTGGCTTTCGATCGTCGGCCTGGGCGAGGACGGACTGGAGGGCCTCAACCCGGCCGCGCGCGCGCTGGTCGATGACGCCGAGGTGCTGGTCGGCGGCGCCCGCCACCTTGAGCTCGCCGGCAGCAGCGCGGCAGAGCGCCTGACCTGGGAAAGCCCGCTGAAGAAGACCGTGGAGCGCCTGGAGGGCCTGAGGGGCCGCCGGGTCTGCGTGCTCGCTTCGGGCGATCCCATGGCCTATGGCATCGGCGTCACGCTGCTGCGCCGGTTCGGCGCCGATGCCGCGCGGGTGATCCCCGGCCTCTCGGCCTTTTCGCTGGCCTGCGCCCGGCTGGGCTGGCCGCTTGCCGAGACGGTCCAGCTCACCCTGCACGGGCGCCCGCTGGAGCTGCTCCATGCGCATCTGGTTCCGGGCCAGCGCCTGCTGATCCTCTCGGAGGACGCCACGACCCCGGCCAGGGTCGCCGATCTGCTCTCGCGTGCCGGTTTCGGGCCAAGCCGCCTCCACGTGCTGTGCCACATGGGCGGCCCACGCGAGCGCGTGGTCAGCGTGTTCGCCAGCGACGGCATCGGAGAAGACGTGGACGATCTCAACACCATCGGCGTGGAGCTCATCGCCGAACCCGGCACGCGCGTGCTGGCGCGTTCGCCGGGGCTGCCCGACGACGCCTTCGAACACGACGGCCAGATGACCAAGCGCGAGGTTCGCGCCATGACGCTGGCGGCGCTGGGGCCCGTGCCCGGCGCAAGGCTTTGGGATGTCGGCTCGGGCTGCGGCTCTGTCGCCATCGAGTGGATGCGCGCGGCCGACCGGGCCAACGCCATCGCCATCGAGCGCAACGCCGAGCGCCGCGCCATGACGGCGCACAACGCCCTGGCGCTGGGCACCCCGAACCTCCGAGTTGTCGCCGGCAGCGCGCCGGGTGCGTTCGATGGCCTGGAGCCGCCCGATGCCGTCTTCATCGGCGGCGGGGTTGCCGGCGAGGGCGTCGTCGCGGCCTGCTGGGAGGCGCTGCCGCAGGGCGGGCGCCTGGTCGCCAATGCCGTGACGCTCGAGAGCGAACAGGCGCTTTACCATCATCATCAGACCCTGGGCGGCGAACTGGTTCGCATTGCGGTCAGCCGCGCCGAACCGGTCGGCGGACTGACCGGATGGCGGCCCATGATGCCGGTCACCCAATGGCGCACGGTAAAACCATGAGCGGTACCCTCTACGGCCTGGGCGTGGGCCCCGGCGATCCCGAACTGATCACGCTGAAGGCGCTGCGCCTGCTGACCAGCGTGCCGGTGCTGGCCTGGCCCGCGCCCGAAACCGGAGAGAGCCTGGCGCGCCGGATCGTTGCGCCGCATCTGAAACCCGGGCAGACCGAGATCGCCATCCGCATGCCGCTGGATGCCAACCGCTTCCCGGTGGAGGCGGTCTACGACCGTGCGGCAGAGGAGATCGCTGGCCATCTCGACGCCGGGCGCGATGTCGCGGTGATCTGCGAGGGCGATCCCTTCTTCTACGGCTCGTTCATGTATCTCTTCGGCCGCCTTGCGCACCGCTACCCTACGGAGGTGGTGCCCGGCGTTTCCTCGCTGGTTGCCTGTCCGGCCGCGGCCGGCGCGCCGCTCGCCTCGCGCGACGACGTGCTGGTGGTATGCCCGGCGACCCTGGAGGAGGACGTCCTGCGCGCCCGACTGCAGGACGTCGAGGCTGCCGCAATCATCAAGATCGGCCGCCACTTCGCCAAGGTCCGCCGCGTCGTCGAGGCCTGCGGGCTGGCCGAACGCGCCCACTACGTCGAACACGCCACCATGGCTGACCAGAAGGTCCTGGCCTTCACCGACATCGAGCAGGCCAGGGCGCCCTATTTCTCCATGGTTCTCATTCATCGCCGCGGCGAGGCCTGGCGATGACCCTTCCTCTGGGTGTTGCCGTGCTCTGCCTGGGGCCGGGCGGCGAGGCCGTGGCGCGCAAGCTGGTGGCGGGCCTGCCGGGTGCGCGGCTGCACGGCTTTGCGCCGCGCGTACCGGTAGCCGATGTTTCCTTCGACGACACGATGGACCATGTCGCCTCCCTGTTTGCCGCGGGCGTGCCGGTGGTCGGGGTCTGCGCGGCGGGCATCCTGATCCGCGCGGTGGCGCCGCATCTGGCCGACAAGTTCAACGAGGCTGCGGTCGTTGCCATGGCCGAGGACGGAAGCGCTGCGGTGCCGCTGATCGGCGGACACCATGGCGCCAATGCCCTGGCGCGTGCCTGTGCCGATCTGCTGGGCGGCCATGCCGCGGTGACGACGGCAGGCGATGCCCGCTTCGGTGTCGCGCTGGACGAACCGCCCGCCGGCTGGACCGTTGCGAACCCGGCCGCCGCGAAGGCCGTGATGGCCGCGCTGCTGGCGGGCGAACCCGTGGTCCTCGAGGGCAAGGCCGGTTGGCTCGACGGCCTGCCGTTTGCAGCCCAGGGCGACCATCGCGTGATCGTCACCGAAAGGGCGGTCGAGGACGATGCGCGGACGCTGGTGCTGCATCCGCCGCGCCTGGCGCTGGGCGTGGGTTGCGAGCGCGATTGTGAACCCTCCGAGCTGGTCGACCTGGTGCGCGCCACCTTGGCCGGGGCGGACCTCGCCGAAGGGGCGGTGGCCTGCGTCGCCTCGATCGACCTGAAGGCCGACGAACCGGCGGTAATCGCCGCTGCCGCTGCGCTCGACGTGCCGCTGGTGCTGTTCGATGCCGCGACGCTGGAGGCCCAGAGCCCGCGCCTGGCCAACCCCTCCGAGGTCGTCTTTGCCGAGGTCGGCTGCCATGGCGTGTCGGAAGGCGCGGCGCTGGCGGCCGCCGGTGCGGCAAGCGAACTGGTGGTCGCCAAGACAAAGACGAAACGCGCGACCTGCGCCGTGGCGCTGGCACCCGCCGACATCGATGCCCCTGCCGCCGGACGCGCGCGTGGGCGGCTGGTCCTGGTCGGCCTGGGGCCGGGCGATGCGATGCTGCGCCTGCCCGAGGCGAGCCGCGCCATCGCGGCGGCCACCGATCTCGTCGGTTACGGCTATTACCTCGATCTGGCGGGTTCGCTGACCGCGGGCAAGCGCCGCCACGACTTCGCGCTGGGCGAGGAGGAGGCGCGCTGCCGCGCCGCGCTCGATCTGGCGGGAGAGGGCGGTCATGTCGCGCTGATCTGTTCGGGCGATCCCGGCATCTACGCCATGGCAGCCCTGGTGCACGAGGTGCTCGACGTCGACCCCCAGCCCGCCTGGCGCGGGGTGGAGGTTGCCGTGGTGCCCGGCGTCTCGGCGTTCCAGGTCGCCTCGGCGCGGGCTGGCGCGCCTTTCGGCCACGACTTCTGCACGATCTCGCTCTCGGACCTGCTGACGCCGCGCGAGGTCATCATGAAACGCGTGAAGGCGGCTGCCGAGGGCGACTTCGCCATCGCCTTCTACAATCCGGTGTCTAAGCGGCGGCGCGACCAGCTTGTCGAGGCGCGCGCGATCCTGCTGGAGCATCGCCCTGCCGACACGCCGGTGATGATCGGCCGCATGCTGGGACGCCCCGAGGAATCCATGGCGCATACGACGCTGGCGGAGCTTGCCGTCGATGATGTCGACATGATGAGCGTCGTGCTCGTCGGCGCCAGCCAGACGCGCCGCTACCGCCGCCTGGGCGCCGATGCCGTCTACACGCCGCGCGGCTACGCCAGGAAGCGAGACCAGGCGTGATGCCGGGTGCGGCCGAATACAATGTCTCACGCGGAGACGCGGAGTACGCGGAGAAGGGGAAGGCCACCTTCCGTCTCTCCGCATCTCCGCGTCTGCGCGTGCTTTCCTGTTCGATTGTTTTGGAGCTCCGCTCATGACCGTGCATTTCATCGGCGCCGGCCCCGGCGCGCCCGATCTCATCACCGTGCGGGCGCTGAACCTGATCAAGGCATGTCCGGTCGTGCTCTATGCCGGTTCGCTGGTGCCCGAGGAGATCATTGCCCAGGCGAGCGAGGGATCGACCGTGGTCGATACCGCGCCGCTCCATCTCGACGAGATCATCGCCATGATGGTCGAGGCCCACGGCAAGGGGCAGGATGTCGCGCGTGTCCACTCGGGCGATCCTTCGCTCTACGGCGCCATTGCCGAGCAGATGCGCCGGCTCGACGTGGAAGGCATTCCCTATGACGTCACCCCCGGCGTGCCGGCCTTTGCCGCCGCCGCGGCGGCGCTCGCCACCGAACTCACCCTGCCCGACATCAGCCAGACCGTGATCCTGACACGCACCGCCGTGCGCGCCACCGCCATGCCGGAAGGCGAGGACCTGGCGACGCTGGCTGCCTCCCGCGCGACGCTGGCGATCCACCTGTCGGTCAACAACCTGGCGCGTGTCGTGCGCGAGCTGGTGCCGTTCTACGGTGAGGATTGCCCCGTCGTCGTTGCCTACCGCGTCTCCTGGCCCGACCAGGAATTCGTCCACGGTACGCTCGCCGACATCCGGCCCAAGGTGAAGGCCGCGGGGTTCACGCGCACGGCGCTGATCCTGGTCGGGCGCGTGCTGGGCGAGGCGGAGTTCCGCGACAGCCGGCTCTACGATGCGGGACACCACCACGTCCTGCGGCCGCGCAAGGCGGGGTGATCCCCCCGCATTGAGGCGCTATGGTACCCGCCGACAGCAGCGGAAAGGGCGCCGATGACCATCCTCAATGTCTACAGCGCGGAGGTCCAGGATAGCTGGACCGACCACTACGGCCACATGAACGAGGGCTACTACGTCGTCGCCTTCAGCGATGCCTCCTGGGCGTTGCAGGCCGAACTGGGCATCGGCACCGACTACTTCGACGTCTCGGGCATGGCGATGATGACGGTGGAAAGCCACATCCGTTACCTCGACGGCGCCTACCGGGGCGACACCATCGTCTTCGACAGCATGGTGATCGATGCCCATGCCAAGCGGGTCCATGTCGGCCATGTCGCCCGCCTGGGCGAGACGGTGATCGCCACCTTCGAATGCCTGCTGCTCCACTTCGACATGAAGAACGAAAAGACCACGCCGATCCCCGAAGCGATCCAGGAGCGCCTGACGGGTCTCGTCATCGACCCGCGCCCGGACTGGTCGGGCAGCGTCGTCGGCATCCGGCGCAAGGGCTGAAGCCATGGCGCGGGTCAGCGACTTCGTGAATGCCGACCGTCTCTGGGCGCGCCACATGGCGATTGCCGAACACGGCAAGACGGGCAACGGCGGCGTCAACCGCCAGGCGCTGACCGACCACGACCGCGCCGCGCGCGCCGAACTCGCCGGCTGGGCCCATGCCCGCGGCTTCGAGGTGCTGATCGACGAGGCCGCCAACATGTACATTCGCCGCGAGGGCTGGGAGCAGGGTGCGCCCGTGGTGCTGTCGGGCAGCCATCTCGACACCCAGCCGGCCGGCGGCAATTTCGACGGCGCCTATGGCGTGCTCGCGGCCTTCGAGGTGCTGGAGGCGCTGGAGGACGCGGGGCTCAAGACGCGCCGCCCGGTCGAGGCCGTGGTCTGGACCAACGAGGAAGGCTGCCGCTTCGCGCCGGGCTGCACCGGCTCCATGGTCTTTGCCGGGGTCGGCGCCATCGCCGACTACGCCGATGCCCGCGCCCCCGACGGCGCCCGCCTGATCGACGAGGTGGAGAAGACCATTGCGGCCACACCCCACGCCCGCCATCGCAAGCCGGGTTTCCCGCTGGCCGGCTACATCGAGGCCCATATCGAGCAGGGTCCGCGCCTGGAAGCGCAGGGCCTCACCATCGGCGCCGTGACCGGCATCCAGGGCGGCTTGAGCTTCGAGATCACGGTCATCGGCGAGGAGGGCCATGCCGGCACCGTGCCGCTGAAGCTGCGCCGCGACGCCATGCGTTCGGCGGTCGCCATCGTCTGCGGACTCGAGCGCCTGATGGAGGACCCCGACGACATCGTGAAGTTCACCATCGGCCGTTTCCAGGCCTTCCCCGGCTCGCCCAACACGATTCCGGGCAAGGTCGTCTTCACCGTCGACTTCCGCCATCCCGATGCGGCGGTCTTCAACGACCGCGCCGACCGCATCGAGGCGGTCTGCCGCGAGAACGCCGGGCCCTGCGAGGTCAGCGTCTTCACCCGCCACAGGAACCAGCCCAGCATTTTTCCCGACGATGTCGTCGCCATGATCGCGGGCACCGCGCGCGAGCTCGGCATCCCGGTGACGGCGATGCCCTCGGGTGCCGGCCACGACGCCCAGCTCATCGCTCCGCTCTGCCCCACCGGCATGCTCTTCGTGCCGTGTCTCAAGGGCATCAGCCACAGCGAATCCGAACGCGCCAAGCCGCAAGACCTAGCCGCGGGAACCCGCGTGCTGGCCGACGCCCTGGTGGCGATGGCCGACGCCTGAAGCACGCATGCCTCCCTTTTTCCTCCTCATGCCCGCGGACGCGGGCATCCAGGGCAAGGGGCGAAAGCGGTCGTGCGTGTCGCTGACCCTGTTGCTGCGGGAACGTCCTGGCTGACTGCACTGGATTCCCGCGTCCGCGGGGATGAGGAGAGACAAGGGGGCGTAGCGCCCCTGTTGTGCGGCTTACTCCGCGGCCTGCAGCGGCGTGACGCGACTCTTCCAGAACACGGTCTCGTTGCCCGGTGCGGGTTCGCGCGGCACCAGCAGGGAGATGCCGAAGGAGACCGCGGCGATGGCCGAACCCAGCAGGAATACCGCCGACGGCGAGACGAGCCACAACCCGCCCAGCAGCGGCGGCAGGCTGACCGCGGCGATGTGGTTGATGGTGAAGGAGACACCCGTGGTCGAGGCGATCTCGCTGGGATCGGCGATCTTGCGGAAGTAGCTGCGCAGCGCGATCGCCAGCGCAAAGAACATGTGGTCGACGATGTAGAGCCCGGCCGCCACCCAGTGGGTCTCGACGAAGGCATAGGCGGCAAAGACGAAGACCAGCCCGCCGTATTCCAGCAGCAGGGCCGGGCGTTCGCCCCAGCGGATGATGAGGCGCCCGACCTTGGGTGCGATCCAGATCGAGATGACGCAGTTGACCAGGAACAGCACCGTGATGTGGGCGACGTCGTAGCCGAACTTCTCGACCATCATGAAGGCCGCAAACACCATGAAAATCTGCCGCCTGGCACCCGAGAGGAACTCCAGCGCGTAGTAGAGACCGTAGCGCTTGCGCAGCAGGATCTGCATGTTCTGGAAGGTCGTCGCCTGGTAGTGCGGGAAACACAGCCAGGCGACCAGGCCCAGACCCATGGTCAGCGCGCCGCCGATGGCAAACATCCAGAGGTAACTCATGCCCAGCGGCCCGGCCGCGACCCAGACCAGGCCGTAGGTGATCAGCGCGGCAAAGGAACCCGCCGCCGCCATGCGCCCCAGCACCAGCGGCAGCTCGCGCTTGTCCGACCATTGCATGGCCAGCGACTGCTCCATGGTCGAGAGATAGTGGAAGCCCGTCGACATGATGAAGGTGGTGACATAGAGCCCGAGCACCGTGGGGAAGATGCCGGTGATGGCCACACCGAAACCCATCACCATCAGCGAGAGCACCGCGAAGGTCTGCTGCTTCCAGATCATCAGCGTGAAGACGACGGTGAAGGCCAGGAACCCGGGGATCTCGCGGATGCCCTGCAGGATGCCGATCTCGAACCCCGTGAACTGCGCCCGCTCGATGGCGAAGTTGTTGAGCAGCACCGACCAGGCCTCGAAGGCGAGCGGGATCGAGGCGGCAAACAGCAGCAGCAGGATCTGCGGCCCGCGCCAGCCGTCCTTCAGCACGCCATGCCAGTCGGCTAGGAAGGGATTGAAGCGCTTCATCGTCTCTGTCCTCGTTCGCGGCAAGCCGCCTGTCCTCACGCCCGCCCGCTGCAACCTCCTTGGCTGTCATCCCGGCCGCAGCCCGAAGGGCGGAGAGCCGGGACCCATGCCGGAACGCTGCAACGAGCGCCGGAGCCATCCGAAGCGTTCCGGCGTGGGTCCCGGATCGGCGCGGCCTGCGGCCGCTTGTCCGGGATGACACCAGAGAGAGCGGCGACGATCTAACCCCTCCCGCGCCTGCCCGTCTTGCGGCATACTGACATTCGATGACGCGAAACGGACAGCCCCCGAATCGGCCCCCAACCCGGCCCCAGGCCGCGCCCCTGCCGCGCCCGCTGCGTCTGGAACAGCCCGGCCACATCGGCGACATCGCCGATCCCGCCCGCCCGGTGCTGGGCCTCAAGGACGACCACGGCCCGCACGAGACCGGCTGGCACCGCCACCGCCGCTGCCAGCTGCTCTACGCCATCCGCGGCGTGATGACCGCCCACACCCGCGACGGCACCTGGGTGGTGCCGCCCCAGCAGGCGGTCTGGCTGCCCGCCGGCATCGAGCACAACGTCATCGCCACCCGCGGCATGGCCATGCGTTCGCTCTACATGGAACCCGCCGCCTGCCACGGCATGCCGGAGACCTGCTGCGTCCTGCCCGTGCCGCCGCTGCTGCGCGAACTCATCCTGCGCGCCATCGATCTGGGCAGCGACTACGCCCCGGACGGCCCCGCCGCGCGCCTTGTCGCCGTCATCCCCGACGAACTGCGCCGCCTGGAACCCGAACCCCTGCATCTGCCCATGCCGTCCGACCCCCGCCTTGCCGCCGTCACCGACGCCCTGGTCGCCGACCCCGGCGACCGCCGCGACCTCGCCGACTGGGCCGGCGAGGCCGGCGCCAGCGAACGCACCCTCGCGCGCCTCTTCCAGCGCGAAACCGGCATGACCTTCGGCGCCTGGCGCCAGCGGCGCAGGTTGCAAGCGGCGATCGCGCGATTGGCTGCAGGCGATGCGGTGACGACCGTGGCGCTGGACCTGGGCTACGAAAGTCCGAGTGCGTTCATCACGATGTTCCGCAGGACGCTGGGGGAGACGCCGGGGAGATACTTGGAACGATAGGAAGAATGTGGAAACCCGCAAGCGCAAGGTCACCACGGCCCTGCGCGCCCATGCCGCTTTTGCCCAGAGCGCCGACAAGGGTGCGGTGCGCGTGGTGCCCCAGGAAACCTGAAGGCAGGCCCGGCCCGCGCCCGCTCAGGGTGCGTGATCGGCCATGCAGAGGGCGTAACCGCGTGCGTAGGGCGCTGCGGCAAGGCGGGCGGTCGGCATCGGTCCGGGCGATGTGCCCTCGGCGAACCCGGCGCGTCGTGCATGGGTGTCCAGGATCGCCGCGGCCTGCTGCAGGGCGCCCGTCCGGGCCTGCCGCTCGCACGCCACGTGATAACCCGCAGCGCTGTCGAAGCTGCCGGCCAGGCCCTCCATGCAGGCATGGTAGCCGGCGTTGGCGATGACCACGCGCTGCCCGGCCGTGGGCGGCCAGTCGTTTCCGCCGATCAGGAAGGCCGCGGCCGCGTCGTCGTCGGCCCTGAGGTCGCGGGCGAGAGACTGCACGGTCCCGAGATAGGCGGTCGACCAGACCCAGCAGGCATCGTGCATCGCCTGGTCGGGCCGCAGCGTGCCCGTGCTGCAGGCGGCGGTCAGCACCAGCGTCGCGGCAGCCGCCAGCAGCAGTGTCTTCAACGCGGTGCCTCCCCTGGACGGCGCCATGATCGGCGCGCGTGGCGGGACACGCAAGGCATCCCGGCTTGGCATGCACGCATGGCCGTGGTGTGCTCGGACCATGACCGATCCGTCCTTCACCCCGCGCACCGGCGGCTGCCAATGCGGCACGGTACGCTACGCCGTCACCGGCGCACCCCTGGCGCTCTACGTCTGCCACTGCACGGAATGCCGCAAACAGTCGGGCTCGGCCTTCGGCATGTCGCTGCAGGTCAACAGCGACGACCTGCAGGTGACGGCGGGCAAGCCCCGTGTCTGGGAGCGCGGCACCGACAGCGGCAACCGGCTGGCCTGCTGGTTCTGCCCGACCTGCGGCTCCCGCCTGTGGCACGAGAACAACCCTTCGCGCGGCTGGAAGACGGTCAAGGCCGGCTCGCTCGACGCGGCGGTCGACATGCGCGGTGCCGTGCACATCTGGACCTCGCGCGCGCTGCCGGGCGTGGTCATTCCGGCCGATGCCGAACGTTATCCGGAGGAACCGCCGCGATGAGCCAATCCAGGAAGCCGGTGCTGACCGGCGGCTGCCAGTGCGGCGCGGTGCGGTATGCGCTTTACGCCACGCCGCACAACCCGCACGTCTGCCACTGCCGGATGTGCCAGAAGGCCTTCGGCGCGGCCTATGCGCCGCTTGCCAATGTCGCCAACGCCGATTTCGCCTGGACGCGGGGCCGGCCTGCGGTGTGGAAGAGCTCGTCGGTGGTCGAACGCGGCTTCTGCGCCCATTGCGGCACGCCGCTCTCCTTCCGCTACACCGATGCCGCGCGGATCGGCTTTTCCATCGGCAGCCTGGACGATCCCGCTGCCGTCGTGCCGCAGAAGGCGTTCGGCACCGAGAGCAAGCTGCCCTGGGCCGATGCCGTGCCCGGCCTGCCGGCCTCGACCACGGAAGGCGATATCCCGGCCGAGCGCATGGAACAGCTCAGGAGCCTGCAGCACCCCGACCACGACACGGACCGTCGCGGGCAGGGGTAGGGGCTGCGCCGTTTCCCTTTGCCACGGTCATCCTCTGGCTTGACCAGAGGATCCATGCTGTGACCTTTCCGCTCTTGCTACAGTGCGACGGCGCGCCTTGCTCGCGGTCACAGCATGGATGGTCCGATCGAGTGTTCAGCCCGGCGACATGGTTGACAGTTGTTCGGAGACAT
>JAQCLG010000076.1 GCA_027592745.1 Pseudomonadota bacterium
ATGTAGAGCGGATTCACACGATCACCCGGAACCGTGGAACGGTTCCGGGTGATCGTGATCCGCTCTAAGGCAGATCTGCCGCCTCCCCTGAGGCGTCTCAGGCGGAGGGGATGCCACCCTCGACGACGACCTTCTGGAAGACCCCGCTGGTGCTGTCCAGCGCCATCAGTTCGCCCGTGGCGATGGCGAACCAGCAGCCGTGGAGCTGCAGGCGGCCGTCGGCCAGGCGCTCGGCGACGAAGGGGAAGGTCCGCAGGTTCTCGAGCGACTGGCGCACGCCCTGCTCCTCGACCGCGCGCTGCAGCTGGGCGGGCGAGGCTTCACTCGCCGTGCGCAGGGCATGGCCGCGCGCGGCATTGAGCAGCGACATCCACTTGCCGATGAAACCGCGCGGCGAGCCATCGCTGTGCAGGCCCTCGAGGAAGGCGCCGATGCCGCCGCACTGGCCGTGGCCCATGACCACGATGTGCTCGACCTCCAGCCCCGTGACGGCAAATTCCAGGGCGGCGCTTGTGCCGTGATAGTCGCCGTGCGGCTCCCAGGGCGGCACCAGGTTGGCGACGTTGCGCAGGACGAAGAGTTCGCCCGGCCCGGCATCGAAGATCGTCGCGGGATCGGCGCGGCTGTCGCAGCAGGCCACGATCATGATGCGCGGCGTCTGGCCCTCGAGCCCGAGGCGGCGATAGAGGGATGCCTCATGGGCATAACGGTTGTCGAGGAACGAGCGATACCCATCCATCAGACGCTTCACGCCCTGCATCCGCCGGCCTCCCTGCTTTGGATGCCCAGATAGGTTGCCGGCACGCCCGGTGCAAGCACTACAGCCGCGTGGACGCCGGACCCGGCGCGGCGTTACCCTTCACGGGGTCACTGATCCAACCTTGGAGGCTTCCATGGCAACCGGCCGCGCGATGCACGTCTTCCAGGCCCTGGCACTGGCCGGGCTGCTCTCGCTGGGGCCGGTTTCGGCCTGGGCGGCCGCCATCCACCTGGGCAACGGCACCGAGCCCGAGAGCCTGGACATCCACCAGTCCTCGGGCGTTTCGGAAGCCAACATCCAGCGCGACCTGTTCGAGGGGCTGATCGCCGAGGGTCCGGACGCCAGCCTGATTCCCGGTGCCGCCGAAAGCTGGGAGATCAGCGAGGACGGCACGGTCTATACCTTCCACCTGCGCGAGGACGGCCGCTGGTCGAACGGCGATCCGGTGACCGCGGGCGATTTCGTCTATGCCTTCCGCCGCGGCCTGGCGCCCGAGACCGCCGCGGCCTATGCCTTCATCCTCTATCCGGTGCGCAACGCCGAGCAATACGTCGGCGGCGAGATCACCGATCCCGAGGCGGTCGGGATCCGGGCCATCGACGAGCGGACGCTGGAAATCACGCTGAAGGCGCCGACCGCCTATTTCCTCGACATGCTGACGCACCACATGGCCTATCCGCTGCACCAGGCCTCGATCGAGGCCCATCCCGACGACTGGATGCGGCCCGGCAACCTGGTCTCCAACGGCGCCTTCACCCTGGCCGAATGGGCGCCCCAGTCGCATATCCGCCTGGCCAGGAACCCGCAGTACCACGACGCCGAGGCGGTCGCCCTGGACGAGGTCTGGTACTATCCCACCGAGGACGTCGGCCAGGAGCTGCAGCGCTACCGCGCCGGCGAACTCGACGTCACCTACGACATTCCCGCCGACCAGGTGGCCTGGATCGAAGCCAATCTCGCAGCCGAATACCGCAACTTCCCCTACCTGGGCACCTACTACTACGTGGTCAACACCACGGTCGCGCCGTTTGCCGACAACATCCCGCTGCGCCAGGCGCTGGCGCTGGCGATCGACCGCGAGGTGCTGACCCAGAAGATCACGCGGGCCGGCGAGATCCCGGCCTATTCCTTCGTGCCGCCCGGCGTCATGCACTACGAACAGCAGACCCAGGCCTTCGCCGACTGGAGCCAGGAGGAGCGCAACGCGCAGGCCCGGGAACTCTACGCCGAGGCCGGTTATGGCGCCGACACGCCGCTGCAGATCGAGATCCTCTACAACACCAGCGACAACCACAAGAAGATCGCCATCGCCATCTCGGCGATGTGGAAGCAGACCCTGGGGGTGGAGACGACGCTGCGCAACGAGGAGTGGAAGGTCTATCTCTCCAGCCGCGACGAGAAGAACTTCCAGGTCGTGCGCGCCGCCTGGATCGGCGACTACAACGACGCCAACACCTTCCTCGAACTCTTCGTCTCGGACGCCGGCGAGATGAACGATCCCGGCTACGACAGCGCGCGCTACGACGAACTGGTCAAGGGCGGCGCCTTCGAGACCGACCTGGCCGCGCGCCAGGCGATGATGGAGGAGGCCGAGCGGGTCTTCCTTGCCGACACCCCGCTGATCCCGATCTACTTCTACACCACCCAGCACATGGTCAAGCCCGGGGTCGAGGGCTGGATCGACAACATCAAGGACGTCCACCCCTCCCACTTCCTCTCGGTCGGCGGCTAGAAGGCGCGGACCGGCCCGCGCGCCGGTCCGTCCCGGTCCATGTTATCCTATACCCTGCGGCGGCTGGCCGGGGCGGTGCCCACCGTCTTTGTCATCGTCACCATCGCGTTTTTCATGATCCGCCTGGCACCGGGCGGGCCATTCGACCAGGAACGTTCGGTGCCCCCGGAGATCCAGGCCAACCTGGCGCGCGCCTATCACCTCGACGAACCCCTGGGCCAGCAGTACCTGCGCTACCTCGGGGACATCCTGCAGGGCGATTTCGGCCCCTCGTTCCGCTACAAGGACTTCACCGTCAACGAACTGCTGGCCGACGGCTTCCCGGTCTCGCTGCAGCTCGGCCTGGCCGCCATGACGATCGCCGTCATCGTCGGTTTTGCCGCCGGCGCCTATGCCGCGCTGCGGCGCAACAGCGCCATCGACATCGCGACCATGAGCCTGGCGATGACCGGCATCGCGGTGCCCAATTTCGTCGTCGCGCCGCTGCTGACCCTGATCCTGGGGGTCTGGCTGGCGCTGCTGCCGGTCGGCGGCTGGGGCGGCCTGAGCCATGCCGTGCTGCCGGTCGTCGCCCTGGCCCTGCCCGAGATCGCCTTTGTCGCGCGCCTGACGCGGGGCAGCATGCTGGAGGTGCTGCGCGCCGATTTCGTGCGCACCGCACGGGCCAAGGGGCTTTCCGAGCGCGCCATGGTGGTGCGCCACGCCCTGCAGGCCGCGGCCCTGCCAGTGCTCTCGTTCCTCGGCCCCACGACCGCGGCGGTGATCACCGGCTCGATCGTGATCGAACAGATCTTCGGCATCCCCGGCATCGGGCGTTACTTCGTGCAGGGCGCGCTCAACCGCGACTACACGCTGGTGATGGGCGTGGTGATCTTCTACGCGGTCATCATCATCGCGCTGAACCTGCTGGTCGACCTGCTCTATCCGTTGTTCGACCCCCGGGTGCGCCATGACTGATGCCCTGGCCGCAGTACCGCGTTCGCCCTGGCGCGACGCCCGCGTGCGCCTGCTGCGCAACCGCGCGGCGGTCGTCGCCATTTTCGTGCTCGGAGCGATCGCGGCGGCCTGCATCCTGGTGCCGTCCTTCGCCCAGTGGCCGCTCGACGAGGTCGACTGGTCCAGCATCCAGGCGCCACCCTCGGCCGAACACCTGCTCGGCACCGACGGCAACGGCCGCGACCTGCTGGTGCGCATCTTCTACGGCGGGCGCATCTCGCTGACCCTGGGCCTGGCGGCGACCCTGGTCGCCGTGGTCATCGGCGTCGCCTGGGGTGCGACCGCGGGTTACGTCGGCGGCGCGGTCGACGGCCTGATGATGCGCGCGGTCGACGTGCTATATGCCCTGCCCTTCATGTTCTTCGTCATCCTGCTGATGGTCTTTTTCGGGCGCGACGTGGTGCTGATGTTCGTGGCGCTGGGCGCGGTCTCCTGGCTCGACATGGCGCGCATCGTGCGCGGCCAGACGCTGACCTTGAAACGCCGGGAGTTCGTGCGCGCCGCCCACGCCATGGGCGCCCGCCCGATCGCCGTCGTCGCGCGCCACATCGTGCCCAACCTGCTGGGTCCCGTGGCAGTCTTTGCCACCCTGACCGTGCCGCGCGTCATCCTCTTCGAATCGCTGCTGTCCTTCCTGGGCCTTGGCGTGCAGGAACCGATGACGAGCTGGGGCGTGCTGATCTCCGAGGGGGCGCGGGCGATGGAAACCTCGCCCTGGATGCTGCTCTTCCCGGCCGCGATCCTGGCTGCCACCCTGTTTGCCCTCAACTTCATCGGGGACGGGCTGCGCGACGCACTCGACCCCCGCGACCATTAGGAGACTGCCAATGCCTCGTACCGTCGCCATCCTGGTCTTCGAAGGGGTCGAGCCGCTCGACGTTGTCGGCCCCTTCGAGGCCTTCATCTGCGACGAGGAGGCCGATAACGTGCCGGCCTTCGAGGTCGGCCTGGTCTCGGCAAGCGGCGCTCCGGTGACCGCCGCGGGCAGGTTCGTCATGACGCCCCGCTGGTCCTTTGCCGACATGCCGCAGGCCGACATCCTGCTGGTGCCGGGCGGCTGGGGCACGCGGGAACTGAGCCGGGACCGCGCCGTGCTCGACTGGATCGCGGCCTGCGACCGCAAGAGCGAGATGACCCTTTCGGTCTGCACCGGCGCGCAGATGCTGGCTGCCGCCGGCCTGCTCAAGGGGCTGAAAGCGACGACCTACTGGTCGACCTATGACGAACTGCGCGCCATCGATCCCACCATCGAGGTGCTGGAAGGCGCCCGCTGGGCCGACAACGGCCGGATCGTGTGTTCCTCGGGCGTTTCGGCCGGCATCGACATGGCGCTCCACGTCATCGCGCGGCTGCACGGCGAGGATCGTGCCGCCAGGGCCGCCCGCGCCATGGAATACGAATACTGGCCGCCGCGCGATCCGGCCTGAGAGCCCGCGGCCTCAGCCGGCAGCCATCGACTCCCTGAGTTCCTCCAGGGCCAGCCAGCGTTCCTCGGCGGCGGAGAGTTCGGCGCGGGTGCGATCGAGGTCGGCGACGGTCCGGTTGAAGGCGTCCGGGTCGCGCTTGAAGAGGCCGGGGTCGGCCAGACGTTCCTCCAGCTTGCCCACCGTGCCCTCGAGCACGGCGATACGGCCGGGCAGCATGTCGAGCTCGCGCTGGTCCTTGTAGCTGAGCTTGCTGCGGGCCTGGGGCCGGGGCGCGGCCTTCGGCGGGGCGGCGCGGGCGGGTTTTTCCTCCTTCGGCGCGCGGCTGTCGCGGCGGGCGAGCCAGTCGCTGTAGCCGCCGGGGTGTTCCTCGGCCCGGCCGTCGCCCTCCATGACGATGGTCGAGGTCACCAGGCGGTCGATGAAGTCGCGGTCATGGCTGACCAGCAGCAGGGTGCCGGGGAAATTCGAGAGCACCTCCTGGAGCAGGTCGAGGGTCTCCATGTCGAGGTCGTTGGTCGGTTCGTCCATCACCAGCAGGTCGCAGGGCTGGGTGAACAGGCGGGCGAGCAGCAGGCGGTTGCGCTCGCCGCCCGAGAGGCTGTGGATCGGCTGGCGCACCTGGTTCTCGGCAAAGAGGAAGTCGCGCAGGTAGGCCACGACATGGCGCGATTCCTCGCCGACCATCACCCGGTCGCCGCCGGTGGGCGCCACGGTCTGCCAGGGCGTGGCATCGGGGTCGAGGCTCTGGCGCTGCTGTTCGAAGACGGTGACCTTGAGCCCCTCGGCCAGCCGCACGCTGCCCGAATCCGGTTCCAGCGCACCGGTCAGCATGCGGATCAGCGTCGTCTTGCCGGCGCCGTTGGGGCCGACCACGCCGATGCGGTCGCCGCGCAGGATGCGGGTGGAGAAATCCTTCAGGATGGTGCGCTCGCCAAAGGCCTTGGCGAGGTCGCTGGCCTCGATCACCAGATCGCTGCGCGAGCCGCCGCCGTCGACGCCAAAGCTGGCGTTCTTCTGCATGCTGCGGCGCCGTTCGGCGCGCGTGCTGCGCAGTTTCGCCAGTTCGGCGACCCGGCGCTGGTTGCGCCGGCGCCGGGCGGTGACGCCGCGCTCCATGTAGCGCAGCTCCTCGGCGATGCGGATGCCGAGTTTCGTCTCCTCCTTTGCCTCGGCCTCGGCCAGTTCCTCGGCCCAGGTCTCGAACTCGGCAAAGCCGGCGTCGCGGCGACGCAGGCGGCCGCGGTCGAGCCAGGCCATGGCGCGCGTCACCCGGCGCAGGAAGGCGCGGTCGTGGCTGACGATGACGACGGCGCCGCGATAACCCTCGATGTACTGCTCCAGCCACTCGATGCCGGCGATGTCGAGATGGTTGGTCGGCTCGTCGAGCAGCAGCACGTCGGGCCGGGTCGCCAGGGTGCGCGCCAGATGGGCGCGGCGCTGCTCGCCGCCCGAGAGCGAGGCCATCTCGCGCTCGGGATCGAGTCCCATGCGGTCGAGCACGGCATCGGCGAGGTGGTTCTCCTCCTCGTCGAGGCCGACGCGGACCCATTCCGAGACCGTGCCCTCGGGCCGGCGCAGCAGGTCCTGCAGCACGCGCCCGACGCGGGTGCCGGGCTGGATGAACCGTTCGCCGCGGTCGAGTTCGACCTCGCCGGCAAGGGCCCGCAGGATGGTCGACTTGCCCGAGCCGTTGCGCCCGATCAGGCACAGCCGGTCGCCCCTGGTGAGCGCGAGCTCGACATCCTCGAACAGCGGTGCGCGATCGACCAGGATCGCGGCACCGCGCAGGGCCAGTATGGGTGGCGGCATGGCCGGGGCAATAGCACGTCCGGGCACCGTCGCGCACCCTTCCGCGCGCTTGCCGCCCTCCGGGGCCGGTGACAGGATGCCCCAAGGTTTCCGCCGCGGGGATGCGCCATGACCGAACTGACCGATCTGGAATCCGTCGTTGCCGACATGCTGGAGGACGTCTCGCGTCCGACGGCGAAGGCGCGCGGCCTGCCCGGCCTTGCCTTTCACGACCCGGCCTTCCTGGAGATGGAGAACCGGCGCCTGTTCCCGCGCTGCTGGGTCGCCGCCGGGGCGGCCAGCGACATACCCGAGCCGGGCGATGCCCGCCCGGTCGAGGTCGCCGGCCTGCCTCTCGTCCTGCTGCGCGACCGCGAGGGTGCCATCCGCGCCTTCCACAACGTCTGCCGTCACCGCGCCATGACGGTGGTCAGCGAGCCCTGCAAGGGGCTCAAGACCCTGCGCTGCCCCTGGCATGCCTGGTCCTATGCACTCGACGGCCGCCTGGTCGCCACGCCCAACCTGGGCGGCATCGGCAAGGGCGAGGCCGAGGGCTTCGAGAAGGGCGACCTGGGCCTGAAACCGGTGCGCACCGGCGAGTGGCTGGGCATCGTCTTCGTCAACATCGACGGGCGGGCCGAGCCGCTGGAGCACCACACCGGGCCGCTGCAGCGGCGCTATAGCGGCTTCGACTTCTCCTGCCTGCGCCACGGCGCCACCACCGAACGTGTCTTCGAGGCCAACTGGAAACTCGCCATCGAGGGCGGCATCGAGGACTATCACCTGCCCTGGGTCCATCCCCAGGCGGTGACCGGCGAGGGCGTCACCTGGACGCCGCGCACGGTATGGGACGAGCGCCACTACGTCGGCGTCTCGGGCAAGATCGAAAAGGCCGGCGAGGGCCCGGCGGTCGAGGACATCCGGCGCAAGGGCGTGCTGCCGACCTTCCCCGGCCTGCCGGACGACGTCGACACCAATGGCGGCTTCATCTGCCAGTTCCCCAACCTGGGCGTGGGCGTCTTCCACGACCACGTCGTGACGACGATCTTCACGCCGCTGGGTCCCGACCGCACCCATGCGCGCAAGGACTATTTCTTCGTCGGCGATGCCGCCACCGACCCGGCGCTGGCAGACGCCCACGCCGAGGTCGTCGCCGGCTGGATCATGATCGGCGACCAGGACAAGCCGCTCGTCGAACAGGTTCACCGCAACCACAAGAGCCGCGGGCGCGCCGGCATCGACACGGTTTTTTCGCCCTTCTGGGAAGGCGCGGTGCAGCATTTCCAGAAAACCGTGGCAAGTTACCTCGTCGACTGACCTCCGCAGAAAGCCATCCCGTTGAGCGAGACCGCCCTGAACGCGCCGGCAAGCGCGCGCGAACGCTGGATACGGCGCACCTGGATCTGGGCGGTGATGCTGTTCTGCGGCGGCATCTGGGGCCTGGTGCCGACGCTCGCCAAGACCGCGATCCAGGACGGCGCCCACCCGATCGGCCTGACCTGGTGGCAGGGCATCGGCGGCGGCGTGCTGCTGCTGGTCTTCAACCTGCTGCGCGGCAAACGCCTGCCGCTCGACCGGCGCCACCTGCTGTTCTACGGCTTCTGCGGCCTGTTCGGCACGATCATGCCCACGATGGCGCTGTTTTATGCCGCACCGCACGTCCCTGCCGGAGTGATGGCGATCCTGATGTCGGCGGTGCCGATCGGGGCCTATGTCTTTGCCCTTGTCCTGCGCATCGACCGCCTGGAATGGCTGAGGAGCCTGGGCATCGCGCTCGGCATCGTCGGCGTCGCCCTGCTGGTGCTGCCGGGTTCGAACGGCGGCGTCTCGCCGTGGTGGGCGCTGGTCGCGCTGCTGATCCCGCTGGGTTATGCCGCCGAGAACATCTTCGTCGCGCTGCGGAGCCCGCGCCAGACCGGCACGACGATCCTGGTCTGCGGCATGGTGCTGACCGGCGGCATCCTGATCACGCCGGTCATGCTGGCGACCGGCACCTTCTATCCCATCGCCTTCCCGCTGACCGACGCGGCGCTCTCGATCGGCGCGATCATCGTCGTCAACGTGCTGAGCTACGCCGCCTTCCTGCTGCTGATCTATGCCGCCGGGCCGGTCTTTGCCTCGATGTCGGGATACTTCACCGTGCTCTCGGGCATCCTCTGGGGCGTCGTCTTCCTGGGCGAGGGCCACGGCGCGATCTTCTGGGTGGCACTTGCCACCATGTTCGTCGGCATGGCGATGGTGCGCGAGCGGGCCGTGGCCATGGCCCCGGCGGCGGCAAAGCCATGAGCCTTCAGTCCTCGCCGCGCGCCAGCTCCTCGGCGGCAAAGACATCCTGCGCCTCGATCACCCTGCGGCAGAGCTCCAGGCGGTAACCCTTGCGCGCCAGCGCGGCCATGTCGCGGTCGTGGCGTTCCTCGCGCTCGTCGGGCCTGCGCCAGGGACCCAGCCTGCGTCGCCGGGCATAGGCGACGGCGG
Source organism: Pseudomonadota bacterium (assembly GCA_027592745.1). GTDB lineage: Bacteria > Pseudomonadota > Alphaproteobacteria > SP197 > SP197 > CALGGB01. Next base: position 9,179 of record JAQCLG010000076.1, read on the forward strand.
CGGCGGCATCGTCGTTTTCGGGTTCGTCGAGTTCCAGGGCGGCCTCGACCGTCTCGCGCGGCACACCCTTGGCGCCCAGTTTCATGGCGATGCCGCGCGCCGATTCCCCCTGGCGGCGCAGGGAGACGACGCGGCCCTCGGCATAGGCGCGGTCGTCGAGTGCCCCGGCGCGCTGCAGCTTCTCGACCACGGCCTCGATCCAGGCGGCGGCCGCTTCCTCATCGACCGCGCTGCCTTCCTCGGCAAGGCGGGCGGCCTTCCAGACCTTGCGGGTCAGCACGCGGCGCAGGTTCTCGCTGGACGTAGCGTAACGTTCCAGGTGGTGAAGGGCGGCCCGTTCCAGGTACTGCGGCGTGATGCGGCGCGGGCGTTTACGGCGCTTTTCCTGCATGTCCGATGCTTACCAGAAGCTGCCAAGAAAGGCTCGCATCGGCCCTGCCCTTTGGCCATAGTGCCCCGCTTTTTCGGACTGTCCCATGGAGTACGAACCTTGGCCCTGACGCTCGGCATCGACACCGGCGGCACCTATACCGACGCGGTGCTCTTCGACACCGATGCCGGGGTGATCGCCTCCGCCAAGGCGCTGACGACCAAACACGACCTGACGATCGGCGTGCGCGAGGCGATCGACGCCGTCCTGGGCGGCCGCGGCGGAGAGGTCGCGCTGGTCTCGATCTCGACGACCCTGGCGACCAATGCCATCGTCGAGGGCCAGGGCAGCCCCGCCGCCCTGGTGCTGATCGGCCATCCCGCCAGTGACCGCGAACGCCCCGACCTCAAGCGTGCCCTGGGCAGCGACCCCCTGATCGCCGTGGCCGGCGGCCATGATGCCCTGGGCGATGCGCGGGCGCCGTTCGACGCCCAGGCGCTCTCGACCCAGGCCCACAGCATCAAGGACCGGGTCTCGGCCTTTGCCATCTCCTCAATGTTCGCGGTGCGCAATCCCGCCCACGAGATCGCCGCGCGCGACCTGCTGCACGCCGAAACCGGCCTGCCGGTGTCCTGCGCCCATGAACTCTCCAGCCAGCTCGACGCACCGCGCCGGGCGCTGACCGCCCTGCTCAACGCCCGCCTGATCTCGCTGATCCAGGGCCTGATCCGCGCCGTCGAGGGCCTGATGGCCGACCGCGCGATCTCCGCGCCGGTGATGGTGGTCAAGGGCGACGGTTCGCTGGTCGATGCCGCCACGGCCCTGCGCTCGCCGGTCGAGACGATCCTGTCGGGTCCGGCGGCCAGCGTCGTGGGCGCCCAGCACCTGGCGCGCCTCGACGACGCCTTCGTCTCCGACATCGGCGGCACGACGACCGACATCGCCCTGGTCAAGGACGGCCGGCCCCAGCTCGATCCGCTGGGTGCCCGGGTCGGCGGCTACCGCACCATGGTGCGCGCCGTGGCGGTGCACACCTTCGGCCTGGGCGGCGACAGCGAGGTCCGCCTCAACGACCGCGGCCGGCTGACCGTCGGGCCGCGCCGGGCAGTGCCGCTGTCCCTGCTGGCCAAGCGCTACCCGCAGGTCATCGCCACTCTGGAAGCCCAGGCCGAACGCGGCTGGCCGGCAGAATGGGACGGCGCCTTCGTCCTGCGCGAGCGCGCGCTCGATACCGATCCGGCATCGCTCTCGCGTCCCCAGCGGCGCATCTGGGACGCCCTGGAGGAGGGTCCGGCGAGCCTGGAATGGCTCTACAGCGACCAGTCGCCGACGATGTCGCTCGCCCGCCTGCTCGACCGCGGACTGGTCATCATGGCGCGCCTGACGCCGAGCGATGCCGCCCACCTGCTGGGCTTCCACCACGGCTGGGAGCGGCGCGGCGCCGAACTGGGGGCCAGGCTCTGGCTGCGCTGGTGGAAGATCACCGGCCACGACACGCCCCAGACGCCCGAGGACCTCGCCCGCCTGATCGTCGACACCACGGTGACGGCCTCGGCCCGCGCCCTGCTCGAATCGGCCATGCTCGAGGAATACCGCAGCACGCTGCCCACCGGCACGGCGGGCGATGCCCTGGTCAACTCCGCGATTGCCGAGAAATCCGGCGACCTGCTGCGCCTGAAGGCCGAACTGGGCCGCACCATCGTCGCCGTGGGCGCGCCGGCCGCGACCTACTACCCAGAGATTGCCCGGCGGCTTTCGACCGGCGTCGTGGTGCCCGAACATGCCGAGGTCTGCAATGCCGTGGGTGCGGTGGCCGGCGGTGTGGCCCAGCGGGTCGATGCGCTGATCACCTCGCCGTCCGAAGGGCTCTACCGCTGCCACATGCCCGAGGGCATCGCCGACTTCCGCGATCTGGAGAGCGCGGCAGGCCACGCCGAAGCCGAGATCGGCGGGCGGGCGCGCCGTTCGGCCGAGGAGATCGGCGCCGTCGACATCCAGCTGAAGATCGAGCGCCACGACGAGGTGGTGCGCGCCGCCGACGGCAGCGTCACCTTCATCGAGTGCCGCCTTTCGGCCCTGGCCAGCGGCCGCCCGGCCCTGGCGACGGGCTGAGACCGCCGCAACGCTTGACTCCGGCCCCTTGCGGTCTCACATAGGCAATCAGGACTGGAAAGGTCCTGATTAGGCCGCAGGCCGGGGTTTCCCGCTGGCGCGGCCGCCAACGACCGAACGGATAGCCGCATGATTCGTCTCAGCCGCATGGCCGATTACGGCGTCGTCGTCATGACCTACATGGCGATGCGCGCGCGCCAGACCCAGACCACCCACCAGGTGGCCCAGGCGACCGGCCTGTCGGAAACGACCGTGGGCAAGCTGCTGAAGGTCTTTGCCCGCGACGGGCTGCTGGAAAGCCACCGCGGCGTGCACGGCGGCTACGAACTGACGCGCCATGCCGAGGACATCTCGGTCGCCGAGATCGTCACGGCCGTCGAGGGGCCGATCGCGCTGACCCTGTGCGTCGACGAACACCCCGGCAACTGCGACGTCGAGGCGCTGTGCCCCATGCGGGGCGGCTGGAACCGTATCAACAACGCGCTGCGCGAGGCGCTCGAAGGCGTCTCGCTGGCTGCCATGGCGTTCCCCGAACTGCCGCCGCTCCCGGCGCTCTCGGCCGGCAACGCCCGCACGGCGAGCTAGGAGAGAAATGATGGCGATTGCCCAGGCAACGATCGACAGCGTCGGCGAGGCGACCGACAAGTACAAGTACGGCTTTGTCACCGAAATCGAGATGGACCGCGCACCCCGCGGCCTTTCCGAGGACACCGTGCGTTTCATCTCGGCCAAGAAGGGCGAACCCGAATGGCTGCTGGAATGGCGCCTGAAGGCCTATCGCCACTGGCTGACCATGACCGAGCCGACCTGGGCCAAGGTCGGCTACCCGCCGATCGACTACCAGGATTCCTACTACTATTCGGCGCCCAAGAGCGATGCCGACCGGCCCAAGTCGCTCGACGAGATCGACCCCAAGCTGCTGGAGACCTACGAGAAGCTCGGCATCTCGCTCAAGGAGCAGGAGTTCCTGGCGGGCGTGCGCAATGTCGCGATCGACGCGGTGTTCGACAGCGTCTCGGTCGCAACCACCTTCAAGGACCGGCTGGAGAAGGACGGCATCATCTTCTGCTCGATCTCCGAGGCCGTGAAGAAACACCCCGAGCTGGTGAAGAAGTACATCGGCTCCGTGGTGCCTTATTCCGACAACTTCTTTGCCACGCTGAACTCGGCGGTCTTCACCGACGGCTCGTTCTGCTACATCCCCAAGGGCGTGCGCTGCCCCATGGAGCTGTCGACCTATTTCCGCATCAATGCGTCGGAGACCGGCCAGTTCGAGCGCACCCTGATCATCGCCGACGAGGGCAGCTACGTCAGTTACCTCGAGGGCTGCACCGCGCCGCAGCGTGACGAGAACCAGCTCCATGCCGCCGTGGTCGAGCTGATCGCGCTCGACGACGCCGAGATCAAGTACTCGACCGTGCAGAACTGGTATCCCGGCGACGAGGAGGGCAAGGGCGGCATCTACAACTTCGTCACCAAGCGCGGCGTCTGCGAGAAACGCGCCAAGATCTCCTGGACCCAGGTCGAGACCGGCTCGGCGATCACCTGGAAGTACCCGAGCTGCATCCTCAAGGGCGACGACAGCGTCGGCGAGTTCTTCTCCATCGCCATCACGAACAACCGCCAGCAGGCCGATACCGGCACCAAGATGCTGCACATCGGCAAGAACACGAGGAGCCGGATCATCGCCAAGGGCATCTCGGCCGGCCGCAGCCAGAGCACCTACCGCGGCCAGGTACGCATCAACGCCATGGCCCAGGGCGCGCGCAACTACACCCAGTGCGACAGCCTGCTGATCGGCGACAAGTGCGGCGCCCATACGGTGCCCTACATCGAATCGAAGAACCGCAGCGCGCGTGTCGAACACGAGGCGACGACCTCCAAGGTGAGCGACGACCAGCTTTTCTACTGCCGCCAGCGCGGCATTCCCCAGGAGGACGCGCTGACCCTGATCGTCAACGGCTTCTGCCGCGAGGTGCTTCAGGAGCTGCCGATGGAATTTGCCGTCGAGGCCCAGAAGCTCGTCGGCATCAGCCTGGAAGGCAGCGTGGGCTAGGCCCGCGCAGCGCAAGAACAAGAAGGACGGGCCATGAACATCCTTTCGATCAAGAACCTGCACGCCACGGTCGACGGCAAGGAGATCCTCAAGGGGATCGACTTGGAGATCGGCGCCGGCGAGATCCACGCCATCATGGGCCCCAACGGCTCGGGCAAGTCGACGCTCTCCTACACGCTGGCCGGGCGCGAGGGCTACGAGGTGACCCAGGGCGAGGTGCTCTACAAGGGCCAGGACCTGCTCGCCCTGCTGCCCGAGGAACGCGCCCAGGCCGGCATCTTCCTTGCCTTCCAGTACCCGGTGGAAATTCCCGGCGTGCCCACGGTCACCTTCCTCAAGCAGGCGATGAACTCGGTGCGCAAGGCGCGCGGCGAGAAGGAACTGGACGCCTTCGAGTTCAAGAAGCTGATGGATGCGCGCCTGAAGGAACTCAATATCGTCAACGACATGGTGCGCCGGCCGCTCAACGCCGGTTTCTCGGGCGGCGAGAAGAAGCGCATGGAGGTGCTCCAGATGGCGCTGCTGGCCCCGACCCTGGCGATCCTCGACGAGACCGATTCCGGCCTCGACATCGACGCCATGAAGGTCGTCGCCGAGGGCGTCAACGCCCTGCGCGGGGCCGACCGCTCGATGCTGGTCATCACCCATTACCAGCGCCTGCTCGACTACATCGTGCCCGACCATGTGCATGTGCTGGCCGGCGGCCGCATCGTGCGTTCGGGCGACAAGTCGCTGGCCCTGGAGCTTGAGGAGAAGGGTTACGCCGACATCGCGACGGCGGCCGCCTGACCATGACGACGACCCGCGACAACGGCCTGCTGGCCGATCACACCAACCTCGCGGCCGCCCTGCCCGGCGCCGGTGCGCCGTGGCTCGACGCCTTGCGTGCCGACGGCGCCAAGCGTTTCGCCGGCCTAGGCCTGCCCACGCGCAAGGACGAGGCCTGGAAGTACACCGATCTCTCCGCCCTAGCGCGCAGCCGCTTCGCGCCCTGCTGCGGTGCCGCACCGGCACCGCGCAGCCCCGAGATTCCGGCACCCCTGGTCGCCGACGGCCCCCAGGCGGTGTTCATCAACGGCCGCTTCGATGCCGAACTCTCGACCCTGGGCGGCGCGCCCGAGGGCGTGACGGCCCTGCCGCTGGCCCAGGCCATGACGCAGGAGCCGAAGCTTCTGGAAAGCTACCTGGGCCGGGTCGCCGAACTGGGGCGCAAGCCGCTGGTCGCGCTCAACACCGCCTGGCTGGCCGACGGGTTCGTGCTGCACCTTGCCGGCGGGGTCACGCTGACGCGCCCGATCGAACTGGTCTTCTGGGGCGATGCGTGTGCCGGCGACGACCGTTCGGCCTGGCATCCCCGCCACCTGATCGTGCTCGATCCCAGCGCACGGGCGACCGTGGTGGAGCGCCACATCGGGCGCCCCGGCGGCCATTTCGCCAACAGCGTCACCGAGATCGCCGTGGCCGCGGGTGCCGCCCTGCGCCACTACCGCATGCAGGACGAACCGGGCGATGCCGCGCACATCGCCACCACCGAGGTCGTGCTTTCGGCCGGCGCGGCCTACGAGGGTTTCGTACTTTCGACCGGGGCTGCCCTGGCGCGCAACCAGATCGCCGTCACCCTGCAGGGCGAGGGCGCCACGGCAAGCGTCAACGGCGCCTACATGGGCCGGGCCAGCCAGATCACCGACACGACGACGCTGATCGACCACGCCGCGCCCGGCTGCACCAGCAGCCAGACCTACAAGGGCGTGCTCGACGAGCGTTCGCGCGGCGTCTTCCAGGGCCGCATCGTGGTGCGCAAGGACGCCCAGAAGAGCGACGGCCACCAGAGCAACCGGGCGATCCTGCTTTCGGACCGCGCCGAGATCGACGCCAAGCCGGAACTGGAAATCTACGCCGACGACGTCAAGTGCGGCCACGGCGCAACCGCCGGCGAACTCGACGACGACGCCCTGTTCTACCTGCGCGCCCGCGGCATTCCCGAACACGAGGCGCGCGGCCTGCTGATCGACGCCTTCATCGACGGCGCCATCGGCGAGATCACCCACGAGACCGTGCGCGAGGCCTTCCGCCAGAGGGCCGAGGCATGGCGCCAGGGAGGGGCCGCATGAGCGCGGTGCTGGCAGAGCTGCGGACCGGCAATGCGCCCTTCGACGTCGAGCGGGTGCGCGCCGATTTCCCGATCCTGTCGCGGCAGGTTCACGGCCGCCCGCTGGTCTATCTCGACAGTGCCGCCAGCGCCCAGAAGCCGCGCCAGGTGATCGAGGCCGAAAGCCGCGTCTACGAGTCCGAATACGCCAACGTTCATCGCGGCGTGCATTACCTCTCCCAGGTCGCCACCGAGAAGTTCGAGGCGACGCGCACGCGCATCGCGGCCTTCATCAACGCGCCGGACGAAAACGAGGTCGTCTTCACCCGCGGCGCCAGCGAGGCGATCAACCTGGTCGCCTTCAGCTACGTGGCCCACTTCCTGAAGGAAGGCGACGAGATCCTGATCTCCGAGCTGGAGCACCATTCCAACATCGTGCCCTGGCAGCTTGCCGCACAGCGCTGCGGCGCGGTGATCCGCGCCATCCCGATCTGCGACGACGGCCAGATCGACATGGCGGCCTACGCCGAACTGCTGGGTCCCCGCACCCGGCTGGTGGCGATCACCGGCCAGTCCAATGCGCTGGGCATCGTGCCGCCGCTGGAGCGCATCATCCCCATGGCGCACGATGCCGGGGCCAGGGTGCTGGTCGACGGCTGCCAGGCGATCACCCACCGACCGGTCGACGTGCAGGCCATGGGCTGCGACTTCTTCGTCTTTTCCGGCCACAAGATCTACGGGCCCACCGGCGTGGGCGCGCTGTGGGGCCGCGCCGAACTGCTCGAGGCAATGCCGCCCTGGCAGGGCGGCGGCGAGATGATCGCCCGCGTCGGCATCGAGAAGTCCACCTACAAGGGCATCCCGCACCGCTTCGAGGCGGGCACCCCGGCGATCGCCCAGGTGATCGCGCTGAAGGATGCGCTCGACTACGTCGACGCCCTGGGCCTGGACGCCATCGCCGACCACGAGGCGATGCTGCTCGACCATGCCCTGCGCCGGCTCTCGGAGATGGACGGCGTGACGATCGTGGGCACCAACCCGGCCAAGGCGAGCATCGTTTCCTTCCTGCTCGACGGCATCCATCCCCACGACATCGGTACCATCGTCGACCGCGAGGGTGTCGCCGTGCGTGTCGGCCACCATTGCGCCCAGCCGGTGATGGCCCGCTACGACATCGCCGCGACCGTGCGCGCCTCCTTCGGCCTCTACAACACGCTGGCCGAGGTCGATGCGCTGATCGCCTCGCTGGAGAAGACCCGGGAGATATTCGCCTGATGGACGACCTGCGCGATCTCTACCAAGAGGTCATCCTGGACCACGGCAAGAACCCCCGGAACTTCCGCCATCCCGAGGATGCCAACCGCCATGCCGAGGGCGACAACCCGCTCTGCGGCGACCGCCTGACGGTGTACCTGAAGATGGGCCACAACGGCCTGGTCGAGGACGTCGCCTTCGAGGGCCGCGGCTGCGCCATCTCCATGGCCTCGGCCTCGATGATGACCGAGATCGTGGCAGGCAAGACCGAACAGGAGGCGCGCGCCCTGTTCCGCCGCTTCCACGATTTCGTCACCGGCCGCGAGGAGATCGGCGAGGCCGACAACGACGATCTCGAGAAGCTCATCGTGCTGGCCGGGGTCAAGCAGTTTCCCATGCGGGTCAAGTGCGCGACCCTGGCCTGGCACACCATGACCGCGGCAATGGACGGCCAGGACGCCGTGACGACGGAGTAGACGATGGACGATACGACGCAGCAGGCCGAAACTGCCCTGGCCGCCGAGGCCGAGCCCAAGGTCCACGAAAGCTGGAAGCCGACCGAGGATGTCGATCCCCACAGCATCGCCCAGGAAGAGGGCGAACCGCTGATCGGCGACATCGTCGACGCCCTGCGCACGGTCTTCGACCCCGAGATCCCGGTGAACATCTACGACCTGGGCCTGATCTACGCGATCGATTCGCGCAAGGACGGCTCGGTGAAGATCGAGATGACCCTGACCGCACCGGGCTGCCCCGTGGCCGAGGAAATCCCGATCTGGGTGCGCGATGCGGTGGCAAAGGTCGAGACGACGACCGATATCGATGTCGAGATCGTGTGGGACCCGCCATGGGATCCCTCGATGATGACCGATTATGCTAAAATCGAACTGGGCATGTACTAGAGGCCGGTCGGCCTCCCCAGGCTAAGCCCACGGAGTGACAGGAACAATGCTCGCAACCCCCGACAAGAAGCTGCTTTCGCTGACCGATCGCGCGGCCGACAGGGTCAAGGCCCTGATGGCCCAGAACAGCGACGCCGTAGCCCTGAAGGTCGGCGTCAAGATGGCCGGCTGCAGCGGCTTTTCCTACACCATGGATTACGCCACCGAGACCACGGGCAAGGAAGACGTGATCGAGGACAAGGGCGTGCGGCTGCTGATCGAACCCAGCGCGGCGATGTTCCTGCTGGGCACGGAACTGGACTGGCACGAGGACCGGCTGGAAAGCCGCTTCGTTTTCAACAACCCCAACGTCAAGGGGATGTGCGGCTGCGGCGAGTCCTTCACCGTCTGACGCCTTTCCCGGGAGAACCCGCTTGTTGCTGACGCGTCTCTGCGGCGCGCTGGCGCTGCTTGTGTGCATCGCCGCCACCACCCCCGTTGCCGCCCAGGCGCTCAGCGAGAGCGACGGGGCGATCTATCGTTCCGCCTTCGAGAAGGCCGACCTGAAGGACTGGTCCGCCGCGCGCACAGCCGCCGCGCGGGCCGCCGATCCGACGCTGGCCGAGGTCGTGCTCTGGCTCGAGCTGCAGGACAGCAGCCGGACCGGCGATTTCGTCTCGATCGTG
>JAQCLG010000250.1 GCA_027592745.1 Pseudomonadota bacterium
CGAAGATCATTGGAAAGAACCCGACCCATCAATGCTGACCTCCTCTCCAGACAGCATCTTGAATCACATCCAGAACACCTCGGGAATCCCCATTCGATTCCCCACAAACAGGAAACGCTCTAGAAGCGGCGGGCGAAGGCGGCGGGCCGGCTGAAGTCGCGGCAGCGGGGATCGGCAACGGCCGAGGGATCGGGGTTCTCGAAAAAGGCCGCCGCGGCATCGCGCGCGCAGGTGAACCAGAAGGTCACGGCATGGCCGCCCGAACGGAAGACGAGATGGGCGCTGTGCGGCAGGGTCTGTGCGGCACGCTCGGCAAAGGAGGCCGGGGTGACGGGATCGTAGCGCCCGCTCATCAGCAGCGTCGGGACGTCGGAGACCACGGGGCCGGCGGCCCCGATGGGATCGTTGGCGACCGGCCAGACGGCGCAATAGGGGGCAAGGGACCAGTCGATCGCCGCCTTGCCGTAGACGCCGTGGGCCGCAGCGGCGCGTTCGATCACGGCCATGTCGAGGGTTGCCGCCTCGCGGCATTCGACGTTGATGAAACCGCCCTCCGAGAGGCCCTGGGAGGCAAAGGTCGTGGTCCAGTAGAAATAGGAAAGGGCGTCGCGCTCGCCCCGCTCGGCGGTGCCCACGGCGAGCGGGATGTAGGTCAGCCAGTAGGCGTCGTAGAGCATGTCGACCATGGTCGAGAGCACGAAGGTGCCGTCGAAGCGGACCATGGCGCCGCGCCCGAAACTCTCGTGATCGTAGAGTTCGAGCTCGCGCGGCGCCGCGTTGAGCTCGCCGACCATGGCCTCGAGCCCGGCCAGGCCGCCCGGCGCGATGCTGCGGCAGCCCAGATCGGCCGCACAATCGGCAAAGAGGTTGGCGAAGGCGCCGGCGATGGCCTCGGGGAAATCGAGCTCGGCATCGACATCGGGCGGATAGACGCCGTCGAGCACGGCAGAACGCACGAGACCGGGATGGCGCCGCATGATCTCCAGCCCCAGGCGGGTGCCGTAGGACACGCCGTAGAGGTTGGCCTGTTCGTAGCCCAGGGCGCGCACGATGTCGGCGACGTCGTCGGCGCTGGCACGGGTGTCGAAGGCGGCAAGATCGACGCCCTGCCCGACCAGGCGGGCATGGCAGGAGGCCAGGGCGACCAGCTCCTCGTCGAACAGGGGATCGTCGAAGCCCGGCCAGTGTTGCAGGGCCGTGTCGATCGCGTGGAGTTCCGGGCAATCCAGGCTGGGCAGCGCCAGGCCCATGCCGCGCTGGTCGAACAGGATGAAATCGCGGCTGCGCCGGAACGGCGTGCTGTGGTCCCACCACAGGCCGCTGTAGTCCTCGAAGGCAGGATAACCGCCATCGAAGGTCGGCGCCCCCGGGCCGCCTTCCAGGTAGATCACCGGGTCGGGCGCGGGATCGTCGGTGGAGGCACGCAGGACGGCGACCGGCAGGTCGACGGTGCCGGCAGCGGGATTGGCGCGGTCGAGCGGCAGGATGGCGCGGTAGCAGTCGGCGTTCTGGAAGACATTGCCGGTGATCCAGCATGCCACGGGACGCAGTTCCACCGCATCGGCCCGGGCATGGCCGGCCGCCGCCAGCACCAGCAGCAGGGCACAAGCCAGGACATCGCGCGCGATCATGCAGGCACGGCCGAGGCGCGCGGCCGCCGGGTCGCGCCGATCAGGAAACAGACGATCAGCAGGTTGACCACGTTGAAGCCGACGCCGCCCAGGAAGGCGCTCTGGTAGCCGCCGGTGAGGTCGAAGCCGAAGCCGCCCAGCCAGCCGCCGATCGCCATGCCGAAGGTGCCGAACATGATGACCGTGGCGGTGTAACGCCCGGCGCTCTCCTCGGGCAGGAACTCGCGCACGACCACCGGATAGGTCGGGCCGATGCCGCCGTAGCCGAAGCCGAACAGCGCGGCCACGGCATAAAGCGTCCAGAGCCCGCCGATGAAGGGCAGCAGGCCCAGGGTCATCGCCTGGATCGCCGAGAAGAAGAACAGCGTGCGCAGGCCGCCGATCCAGCCGATCAGCAGGCCCGAGACCAGCGCACGGGCAACGAAGCTGCCGGCCAGCAGCACCGAGAGCACGCTGGCCGCCTGGAGCGGCTCGATGCCGATGTCGGTGGCATGCGACTTCAGATGCGCGATGGGCAGCGACATGGCGATGCAGCAGCCCACGATGGCGGCGCAGAGCAGGGCGAGCAGCGTGGCCGGCTGCAGGTGCAGCACGGGCGCATCGGCATCGATGCCGGCCTGAGCGCGCAGCGCCTCCGCCGAGAGCGGCGGCGGCGGCCGGCGGCGCAGGACCAGGGAGAGCGGCACCATGGTGACCAGGGCAAAGAGGCCGTAGTAGAGGTAGGTGTCGCGCCAGCCGAAGGCGCCGATGCCCAGCTCGAAGACCGGCGGCCATAGGAAACCGGCGAGGCTCTGGCCGCTGGTGACGATGCCGACGGCCATGCCCCGGTTGCGCCCGAACCAGCGGGTGATGTTGGTGACGAGCGGCGAGAACATGGTGGCATTGCCGATGAGCCCGATCAGCAGGCCGTAGATCGCCCAGAGTTCGAGCGGCCCGTCGACCTGGCTGACCAGGATCGCGCCGCTGCCGATCGTCAGCGCGCCGAGCAGCGCCGGTTTGCCCATGCCGGCGCGGTCGAGCCACCAGCCCATGACGATGCCGCCCAGGCCGCCGCCGATGAACTGCAGCGAATAGGCCGTGGAAGGCACGCTGCGCGGCCAGTCGAAGGTCGCCGCGATGTCCTTCATCGCCACGACGAGCATGAACAGCGCGCCGTTGGCGACAAACAGCATGAGCAGGGAGGCGGCAGCGACGATCAGCGCATAGTGGCGATCGGCGATGCGCGGGGCGGGAACTGGCGGCATGGTTTCCGGCGGCGGGAGGACGGGAGGACGCGAGGGCAGTCTAGAGCGGATCACGATCACCCGGAACCGTTCCACGGTTCCGGGTGATCGTGTGAATCCGCTCT
>JAQCLG010000251.1 GCA_027592745.1 Pseudomonadota bacterium
TTCTTGAAACTCGCCTCCATCCGTCTCATGATCAGAAAACTCTGCAATCCCTCATGAAGTCTCCGGACAAACTCTCAGGTTTCTCGTGTGATTGCGGATACGATTGAAGCGGGTTTGGTCCGGCCAGCAGACCCGCATCAGGGCAAGAAATTTGCAAAGTACGTCCCCTTCTTTGCGTAGAGTCAGGCTGTGTTCAGCTTATGTAACTGGAATCGATTGCCGACTGCCCTGAAAAACAATTCGCCATCTAAGTTTATGAAAATACGTGTCTTTCTGGCTTTTTTCCGTGCGCCTTTATGTAACTGTGCAGGCTAGTAGACCCCCGCGAATAGGCGATTTTGTCTCATTCTGTTGCAGGTGGTTGCCGCAGCCGGCGCTTGTCGATGGTGTGGCTTGGGTGAGCGAACCATATGAGATCAGGTTCCCACTAGTTCTTCGACTACATGACCAAGCCTTGCCAGGTCCTCGTCGCGCGACAGTCGGTGGTCGCCGTCCTTGATCAGGGTCACGACGACGTCGTCGCTGTTCAGCCGGTCGGCGATGGCCTGGGCGGTGGGCCAGGGCACGGCGGTATCCTGCATGCCCTGGAGCAGGCGCACGGGAACGTCGATCGCGATCGGCGCGCGCATCACCAGGTGGCGGCGGCCGTCCTCGATGAACGCGTGGGTGACCGGGAAGGCGCCATGGCCTTCGTCGAGCATCGCCTTGCCCTGCGCCACCATGGCGTCCTGCTGTTCCCGGTCCATGCCCCACCAGATGTCCTGGCTGAAATCGGGCGCGGCGGCGATGCCGATCAGGCCGGCAATGCGCTCGGGGCGGGCCAGCGCCAGGAGCAGCATGATCCAGCCGCCCATGCTGGAGCCGACCAGGATCTGCGGCCCTTCGGTCAGGGCGTCCAGCGCCGCCAGCGCGTCGTCGGCCCAGCAGCCCAGGGTGCCGTCCTCGAACGCACCGGTCGACTGGCCATGGCCCAGGTAGTCCAGCCGCAGATAGGCGCGCCCGGCCCTTTCGCACCAGGAATCGAGATACTGCGCCTTGGTCCCGGTCATGTCGGAAGCGTAGCCGCCAAGGAACACCACGCCCGGCCCCTTGCCGGATCGGCGGTGGTAGGCGACCCGGTTGCCGTCGGGGCGTTCGAGCCATTGCGGTGTCGTATCGGGGACCGACATGAGATAGGACGTGCGCTCCTCCAGAGTAAGCAGGCAATCTAGCATCATGGATTCGGGTGACGAAAGGCGGCGACCGGTCATTCTCCAGATCGTGCCCCGGCTCGACATCGGCGGCGCCGAACGCGGCACCGTGGATATCGCGCGGGCGGTCGTGGAGGCCGGCGGCACGGCACTGGTGGTTTCCGAGGGCGGCACGCTCGAGACCGAACTGCTGCGCGCCAAGGCCCGCCACATCGTCCTGCCCGTGGCCTCCAAGTCGCCCTTCACGATCCAGCGCAACATCGGCCGCCTGGTCGACCTGATCCGCGCCGAGGATGTCGATCTGGTCCATGCCCGTTCGCGTGCGCCGGCCTGGTCGGCGCTCTCGGCGGCACGGCGCACCGGGCGGCCCTTCGTCACCACCTTCCATGCGCCCTACAACGCCGGCGGCAGCCTGAAACGGCGCTACAACAGCGTCATGGCCAGGGGCGACCGGGTCATCGCCATCTCCGACTTCATCGCCCGCCATGTCCGCGAGACCTACGGCGTGGGCGATGACCGGCTGCGCCGCATCCACCGTGGCGTCGATGTCGTCGGGCTGGACCCCTCGGCGGTCTCCTCGGAGCGGGTGGCGAGCCTTGCGGCGCGCTGGAACCTGCCCGATGGCGTGCCCGTCGTCATGCTGCCGGGCCGTCTGGCCCGCTGGAAGGGCCAGACCGTGATGATCGAGGCCATGGCCCAGCTCGTCCGCCAGGATGTCGTCTGCCTGCTGGTCGGCGTCGGCGCCGGCCACGACGGCCTGCGCCGCGAGATCGACCAGGTGATCGCCGCGCGCGGCCTGCAGGGACGTGTCGTGCCGATCGACGGTTGCCAGGACATGGCCGCGGCCTATCGTCTGGCCGATGTCGTGGTTTCGGCCTCGACCGACCCGGAAGGGTTCGGCCGTGTCGCCGTCGAGGCCCAGGCCATGGGCGTGCCGGTCGTGGCGACCAACCATGGCGCCGCGCTCGAGACCGTGGAACCGGGCGTCACCGGCTGGCTGGTGCCGCCGGGCGATCCCCTGGCGCTCGCCCAGGCGGTCGGCGCCGCGCTCGATCTCGATGCCGAGGCAAGGGTGCGCCTGGCCGCGATCGCGCGCGCCCGCGTCGTCGAGCACTTCTCGCGCGCACGCATGTGCGCGGCCACGCTCGCGGTCTACCGCGAGCTGCTGCCGCAACGATGAGCGGCGAGGCGATCCTCGTCATCCGCCTGGGGGCGCTGGGCGACCTCGTCCTGTCGAGCGGCCCCTTCCGCGCCATCCGCGAGCATCATCCCCACGCCCATATCGTCCTGCTCACCACAGAGCCCTACGAGGATCTGGCCCGTGCCGGCGGCTGGTTCGACGAGATCTGGTGCGACGAACGCCCCGCCTGGTGGCAGCTCGGCGCCATGCGCCGCCTGGCCGGCCGGCTGCGCGAGGGCGGCTTCAGCCGTGTCTATGACCTCCAGACCTCCGATCGCTCCTCGGGTTACTTCCGCCTGTTCGGCCGGCCGCGCCCGGAATGGTCGGGCATCGCGCGGGGCTGTTCTCACCCCCATGCCAATCCCGGCCGCAACCGGATGCACACCGTCGAACGCCAGGCCGAGCAGCTTGCCATGGCCGGCATCGCCCAGGTCCCGCCACCCGATCTCTCGGGCATAGAGGCCGATCTTTCCGACTTCGCCCTGCCTGCCGGTTATGCCCTGCTGGTGCCCGGCAGCGCGCCCCATCGTCCGGAGAAACGCTGGCCGG
>JAQCLG010000077.1 GCA_027592745.1 Pseudomonadota bacterium
CTGGAAATCCGCAAGCGCTGAGGCCCACGGGTCAGCGCTGAGCCTCAGGCCAGCGCCGTCTCCCCGGTCCACTCCAGGACAAGCCGCAAGGCATCGACCACGGTGTTGCGCCGTACGGCGTCGCGGCCGATGTCGCCGTAGCGCCGCTCCAGATGGTGCACCCGGCTGCGATCGCCGACCGCCAGGTGCACCAGCCCGGCCGGTTTCTCCTGGCTGTCGCTGCCCGGGCCGGCCACTCCCGTCACCGCGATCGCCAGGCGGCCCCGTGCCGTGCCGACCGCGCCGTCGACCATCGCCCGCGCGACAGGTTCGCTGACCGCGCCATGGACCACGATCATGTCCTCGGGCACCCCCAGCATCTCGGTCTTGGCGCTGTAGGAATAGGTGACGAAACCCCGGTCGACGACGTCCGAGGATCCCGGTACCGCGATCAGCGCCGCAGCGATCAGCCCGCCGGTGCAGGACTCCGCCGTGATCAGCATCAGCCGGCGTTCCCGGCACGCCGACAGGACGCGGCCGGCAAGGTCGAGGATTTCGGAATCGAACATCACAGTCCCAGGTACGGCGCGACGAAATAGAGGATACCCGCGACGATCACGCCGGCGGCGATGTCGTCGATCATGATGCCCAGGCCGCCTTTGACATGGCGGTCGATGGGCCGGATCGGCCAGGGCTTCCAGATGTCAAGCAAGCGGAACAGCAGGAAGGCCAGCAGCCACAGCCAGGGCGAGAATCCTGCTGGGATCAGCGCGATCAGCATGCCGGCGACCTCGTCGACGACGATCACCGGCAGGTCGTGGTGCACCTCGCGGTCGATCCGCGCGACGACCCGCTCGGATGCCCAGATGCCTGCAACCATGATGGCGATCGCGACCAGGGCCAGGAAGACCGGGCCGCCCAGCCAGACCGCGACGAAGCCGACCGGAAGTGCGGCCAGCGTCCCCCACGTCCCCGGCGCCTTGCGCGTCAGACCGACGCCGAACCAGGTGGCGATGATCGTTTCCAGCGCGTCGTCGCGCACCCCGCGGGGCAGGGGGGTGGGACCGCTTACGCGCATGGAACCTCCAGGGTGACGGTCGCCATGCCCGCGATGCCTTCGCCGCGTCCGGCAAATCCCAGGCCGTCGGTCGAGGTGACCTTGACGTTGACCCGCCCGGCCGTGACGCCCAGTAGACGGGCGACGTTCTCCTGCATCGCCGGCTGGTGGCGCGCCAGGCGCGGTCGCTCGCAGATGATCGTGAGGTCGGCATGCACCAGCCGGATGCCGCGCGCCTCCATCAGGCCGACGGCGACAGCCACGAGGTCCGAGGAGGCGCGTCCCTTCCAGGCAGGATCGCCCGGAGGAAAGTGGCGGCCCAGGTCACCTTCGCCCATAGCGCCGAGCATGGCGTCGACCAGGACGTGCAGCCCGACATCGGCATCGCTGTCGCCGGCCAGCCCGTGGTCATGGGCAATCGCGATGCCGCAGAGCATCACGTGATCGCCCGGACAGAAGGCATGGACGTCCAGGCCGCTGCCGACGCGCAGTTCCCGGCGCCCGAGCCGCGCCTCGGCCGCCATGATGTCAATGGCGCTGGTGATCTTGAGGTTGCCTTCGTCGCCCGGCACCGCGGCGACCGCCAGGCCGGCCGCCTCGGCCACCGCGGCATCGTCGGTCAGGCAGGAGCCCGCCGCCGCCCGATGGGCCTCCAGGATGGCGCTGTAGCGGAAGGTCTGCGGCGTCTGCGCGCGCGCCAGTTCACTGCGGTCCAGAGTCGTCAGGACCGCGCCGTCGCGGCAGCGCTTGACCGTGTCGGTGATCGCCAGGACCGGGATCGCGGCATCGGCACCGCCGTCCAGGCTCGCCAGCAGGCGGTCGATCAGGGGCGCGGTGACGAAGGGGCGGGCGGCATCGTGGATCATCACCTTGTCGGGCGCATCGCCTGCAAGCGCCTCCAGCCCCGCCAGCACCGAAGCCTGCCGGTCGGCCCCGCCCGGCACCGGCGGCATCAGCGCCATGCTCCGCGTCGCCGCGGCGTAGTGCTCGGCCTGCGCCGGGTCGATGACGATCTGGATGGCGCCGACCCGGTCATGCGCCAGGAACGGCGCCAGCGTCCAGGCCAGCAGGGGACGCCCGGCCAGCGCGCGATACTGCTTGGGCACGCCGCCGCCGGCGCGTTCGCCCTTGCCCGCGGCAACGATCACGACGGCGGTATCGTTCATGGCACCCTTGTTCGTGCTGCACCGCCGCAAGGCTAGACAACCCATCTGCTCGCGTCGATGGAAAGCCTTCCCGACCGTGCTAAAAGGCGCGCCATGAACGCATCGATCCTGCCCCATGTCCTCGCCCTGGTCCTGCTGCTGCCGGCCGCGCTGGTGCCGTGGCGAGCCGACCATGGGCGCGACGGCCTGTTCTGGGGCAGCCTGGGCCTTGCCGCCCTTGCCGCGCTGGCCTGGGCCACGATGCAGATCGAGCCGCACTGGAGCACCGGCTTTGCCACGGCCCTCTGGCTGACCATCTCGGCGACCCTGCTGGCCTACGTGTTGTTTGCCCTGATCGACGGCGAGGCCTGGCGCCTGTCGGGACTGCTGCTGCCCTATCTCGTCCTGCTCGGTGCGATCGCGGCGGTCTGGAGCCAGGCGCCTGAGCAGCCCGTGCCGCCGGGCGAATCGATGGCCTGGCTCGGCATCCACGTCCTGCTTTCGGTGGGAACCTACGTGCTCCTGACCCTGGCGGCGGTCTCCGGTGCCGCCGTGGTGCTCCAGGAACGCGCGCTCAAGCGCCGTTCGCCCAACCGCATCAGCCGTGCCCTGCCGCCGCTCGCCGATGCCGAAACCATGGAATACCGCCTGCTGGCGGCCAGCGAAGTCGTGCTCGCCGCCGGCATCGTCACCGGCATGGGCGCGCAATACGCCCTGAACGGCAGCCTGGTCGAACTGAACCACAAGACCATCCTCACCGGGGCCGCGTTCCTCGTCATCGGGGCGCTGCTGCTGGCCCGCCGGATCTGGGGCATGCGGGGACGGCGCGCCGCGCGCGTCGTGCTGATCGGCTATCTCCTGCTCACCCTGGCCTATCCCGGGGTCAAGTTCGTCACCGACGTGCTGATCGGCTGACCGTTGCGCGCCGATCCGGACGGCCGTATAAGATTGCACAAATTTCAGGCATCGATCGGAACTGCCTAAAAAATGACCATCACCCTGGGCGGCCTCACGCCCGACAATCCCGTGTTCCTGGCGCCGCTGTCGGGCATCACCGACATGGCGTTCCGGCGGATTGCCCGGCGCCTTGGCGCCGGCCTGGTGGTATCCGAGATGATCGTCGGCCAGGAACTGCTCGCTGGCTCGCGCGAGGGCCTGCGCCGCGCCCAGTATGCCGACGACGAAGCCCCGGTCGCCATCCAGCTTGCCGGCAACGAACCCCGATCCATGGGCGATGCGGCTCGGCTCGCCCAGGACCTGGGTGCCCAGATCATCGACATCAACATGGGCTGCCCGGCCAAGAAGGTCTGCAACGGTTATGCCGGGTCCGCCCTGATGCGCGAGCCCGAGCTTGCCCGCCGGCTCGTCGCGGCCACGGTCGAAGCCGTCTCCGTGCCCGTGACGCTGAAGATGCGCCTGGGCTGGGACGACAGCAGCCGCAACGCCCCGGAACTTGCCCGGCAGGCCGCCGATCTCGGCATCGCCTTGGTCACCGTGCACGGTCGCACGCGCTGCCAGTTCTACAAGGGCAGGGCCGACTGGTCCGCCGTCGCGCGGGTACGCGAGGCGATCGACCTGCCGCTCGTCGTCAACGGCGACATCGCCTCGACCGCCGATGCCCGGCAGGCCATGGCGCGCTCGGGCGCCGATGCCGTGATGATCGGCCGGGCCTGCCAGGGCAGGCCCTGGCTTCCGGGACAGATCGCCCGCGAACTGGCTGGGGGCGCCGCCGAGCCCGAACCGGACCTTGCGGCGCGTCGTGCCATCGTGCTCGAGCATTTCGAGGCGATGATCGACCATCACGGCGTGCATCTGGGCGTGCGCTGCTTCCGCAAGCATTTCGCCTGGTATGCGGAGGGCCTGGCCAACGCGGTGACGGCGCGCGCGCGGATCAACGCCGAGGACGATCCCGACCGCGCACGCGACGCGATCGCCCATGCCTTCGACGAAGCGCTCAACCTGGCGGTCGCGGCGTGAACCACGTGCACCGCCTCGCCGATCGAAGCTGCGACACGAGCCTCGTGCCCGATGCCGAAACCCTCCTCGAACTGCTGCCCGATCCGCTGTTTGTCGTCGATGGCCAGGACCGTCTGGTCTGGCTCAACGGCGCTGCCGAGCAGACCTTCGCCTATGGCCGGCGCCATCTGCTCGGCCTGCCGCTCGATACCCAGGTGGGGCCGGGTTCGGCGCTTGCCGGCCTGATCGCCTCGGCCAGGGAGGCCGGCGCCGTGGTCCGCGGCCGGCACATGCGCATCTCCGGGCGCTCGCCCATGCGCGATGCCGTGCACGACGTCGAGGCCACGCCCGATGTCGAACGCCCCGGCAACGTGCTCGTCGCCCTGCGCGAACGTGCCCTGGGCGACCGCCTGGAATCGCAGCTCCAGAGCCGCGGCACGGCCCGTTCGCTCGCCGGCCTTGCCGCCACGCTCGCCCATGAGGTGAAGAACCCGCTTTCGGGCATCCGCGGTGCCGCCCAGCTGCTCGAGAGCGCGGCGGCCGAGGACGACAAGGACCTCGCCCGCCTGATCGCCGACGAGGTCGACCGTATCGTCGCGCTGCTCGACCGCATGGAGGCCTTCTCCGACCGCCATCCCATGCCGCGCCGGCCGACCAACGTCCATGAGGTGATCGATCACGTCATCCGTCTGGCGCGGGCCGGTGTTGCCTCGGGCACAACGATCCAGGAAGCCTTCGATCCGTCGCTCCCCCCGGTCCTGGCCAACCGCGACGCCCTGGTTCAGGTCCTCCTCAACCTGGTCAAGAACGCCGCCGAGGCGACCGGGCAGGGCGGTACCATCCGCATCGCGACCGCCTTCGACGGCGGCCTGCGCCTGGCGCCGCGTTCGGGCGGCCCGCGCCAGGCCTTGCCGCTGGTCATCAGCGTCGCCGACGACGGTCCCGGCATTCCGCCAGGCCTGCTCGACCACGTCTTCGAACCCTTCGTCTCGGGCAAGGAGACCGGTTCGGGCCTGGGCCTTGCGCTGGTCGCCAAGGTGATCGACGACCATGGCGGCGTGGTCATGGCCGAAAGCCGGCCCGGGCACACGGAGTTCCGCATCGCCCTGCCGCTGGCACCCGCCGGAGACGGTCGTTGACCCCGCGCACCATCCTGATTGCTGACGACGACCGCTCGGTGCGCACCGTCCTTTCCCGCGCGCTGTCGCGCAGCGGCCACGATGTGCGCTCGACCGACAACGCCACCACCCTGTGGGACTGGGTCTCGGGCGGCGCCGGTGACCTCGTGATCACCGACGTCGTCATGCCCGACGGCAATGGCCTCGATCTGGTGCCGCGCATGAAGGCGCACCGGCCTGATCTGCCCGTCATCGTCGTCAGCGCCCACAGCACGCTGATGACCGCGGTCAAGGCCGCCCGCAGCGGCGCCTACGAATACCTCGCCAAACCCTTCGACCTCGACAGCCTGCTCGGCACCGTCGAACGGGCGCTGGCCGACCCCGCCGGCAAGCCGTGCGCCGAGGCCGTCGAGGACGACGACATGCCCCTGATCGTCGGGCGCTCGCCTGCAATGCAGGACATCTTCCGCACCATCGGCCGGCTCGCGCTGACCGACCTCACCGTGCTGATCGAGGGCGAGTCGGGTTCGGGCAAGGAACTCGTCGCGCGCGCCCTGCACGAGTTCGGCGAGCGCCGCGACCGTCCCTTCGTGGCCGTCAACGTTGCCGCGATCCCCCGCGAACTCGTCGAGAGCGAGCTCTTCGGCCACGAGCGCGGCGCCTTCACCGGCGCCCACCAGCGCCGCTCCGGCCGTTTTTCCCAGGCCGAGGGCGGCACGCTGTTCCTCGACGAGATCGGCGACATGCCGGGCGAGGCGCAGACGCGGCTGCTGCGTGTCCTCCAGGAGGGCCGCTTCACCCCGGTGGGCGGGCGCGAGAGCGTGGCGAGCGACGTCCGGATCGTCACCGCGACCCATCGTGACCTGGTCGGCCTGATCGACGAGGGACGCTTCCGCGAGGATCTCTACTACCGCCTCAATGTCGTGCCCATCCGGGTGCCGCCGCTGCGCGAGCGGCGCGAGGACGTGCCCCTGCTGGTACGCCATTTCCTCAAGCAGGCGGTGCGCGAGGGCCTGCCCGACAAGCGTTTCGATGCGGCCGCCATGGCGGCGATGCAGGAGCATCGCTGGTCGGGCAACGTGCGCGAACTGGAAAACCTGGTGCGCCGGCTGGTCGTGCTCGTCGCGGAGGACACCATCGACGACGAGGCGGTGCACCGCGAACTGCAGCGCGCCCGTTCCGGCGACAGCCGGCCGAGCCCGCAGGGGCTCGCGGAATCGGTCGAAAGCCACCTGCGGCAGTATTTCGATGCCCATGACGACGGCCTGCCGCCCGCCGGCCTCTACGACCGCATCCTGCGCGAGATCGAACGTCCGCTTCTTGCGCTCACCCTGCAGGCGACCCAGGGCAATCAGCTTCGCGCCGCCGATGTTCTGGGCATCAACCGCAACACCCTGCGCAAGAAGCTGCGCGATCTTGATCTTGCGGCCCCGCGCGGACAGGCTCTGCGGCGATGAACCTCGCCATGCCGACTGCCAACATCCAGCGCCGCTGGCGCCATGTGCGTGTCTGGGCCCGCCACACGGGGCTGTCGCGCAAGTTCGCCGTCGCCCTGGCCATCGCCGCCACGGTCTCGGGGTTTGCCACCTATGGCGCGCTGACCCGGTCGGGGCCCTTCGGGCCGGATGCCGAGAGCATCATCATCCTGCTCAACATCGACCTGGTGCTGCTGCTCGCGCTCGGCGTCATCGTCGCCCGCCGCCTCGTCGTCCTCTGGGCCGAGCGGCGCAGGGGCTCGG
Source organism: Pseudomonadota bacterium (assembly GCA_027592745.1). Classification (GTDB taxonomy): domain Bacteria; phylum Pseudomonadota; class Alphaproteobacteria; order SP197; family SP197; genus CALGGB01. The sequence continues at coordinate 6,995 of JAQCLG010000077.1, forward strand.
CCGGATCGCGCCTGCACACCCGGCTGGTGATGATGTTCTCCCTGGCCGCGATCGTTCCTGCGATCCTGGTCGGCACCTTCTCGGCGCTGTTTTTCACCCTGGGCATCGACGCCTGGTTCAGCGAACGGGTCAAGACCGCGCTCGATGAGTCGGCCGCCGTCTCGCAGGCCTATCTCGACGAACACGCCGCCAACGTGCGCGCCCAGGTCCTCGCGATGGCCCGCGACATCGAATACAACAACGGCCCCGGCCTGATCTTCGATCCCACCCGCCTCAGTCTCGTGCTGGAACGCCAGGCCAGCCTGCGCGACCTCTCCGAGGCCATCGTCTTCCGCTCCGACGGACGCCTTTTGGGCAAGACCAGCCTCAGCTTCTCCCTGGCGCTCGATCAGGTGCCCGACGAACTGCTGATCCGGGCTGCCGGCGGCGACGTGGTGATGGTCACCGGCGACAATTCCGACCGGGTGAGGGCGCTCGTCCAGCTCGATTCGGTGCCGGGCGTCTTTCTATACGCCGGCCGCCTGGTCGATCCCATCGTCATCGGCCATACCGCGCGGGTGAGCAGCGCGGTCGAGGAGTTCCAGCTTCTCGAGGTTAAGCGCGGCGATCTGCAGATCGCCTTCGCCCTGGTCTATGTCATCGCGGCCATGCTGCTCCTGTTCGTCGCCATCTGGTTCGCCCTGCTTTTTGCCACCCGCCTGGTGCAGCCGGTGAGCGCCCTGGTCGGCGCTGCCGAACGCGTCCGTGCCGGCGATCTCACCGCGCGTGTGCCCGACAGCACGAGCAACGACGAGTTGGGTTCTCTCAGCCGCGCCTTCAACCGCATGACCGGCCAGCTTGCCGCCCAGCGGCGCGAACTGATCGAGGCCAACCGCCAGATCGACGCCCGCCGCCGGTTCACCGAATCCGTGCTTTCGGGCGTCAGCGCCGGCGTCGTCGGGCTCGATGCGCAGGGCAGGGTCGAACTGCCCAACCGGCGTGCCCTCGAACTGCTCGAGGTCGGCCACGACGAGCTCGTGGGCCACAATCTCGGCCGTGCCGTGCCGGAACTCTCCGACCTGCTGGCGCGCGCCATGAGCGCGCCGGACGGCAGGGCCGCGGGCGACGTCACGCTGGTGCGCAACGATCACGCGACCAGCCTGACCGTGCGCATCGGCTCGGAACTCAACGCCGACCGCTCCGGCGAGGCTTCCTCGGAGACCACCGGCTACGTCGTGACCTTCGATGACATGACGCCGCTGATGTCGGCCCAGCGCAAGGCGGCCTGGGCCGACGTCGCCCGACGCATCGCCCACGAGATCAAGAACCCGCTGACCCCGATCCAGCTTTCGGCCGAGCGCCTCAAGCGCAAGTATCTGTCCCAGATCCAGACCGATCCCGAGATCTTCGTATCCTGCACCGACACCATCGTGCGCCAGGTCGGCGACCTGCGCCACATCGTCGACGAGTTCTCCAACTTCGCGCGCCTGCCGGCACCCGTGTTCGCGATCGAGGACGCCATCCGTATCGTCAACGACGCGATCACGCTCCAGGAAGTCGCCCGCGCCAAGGTCACCTTCCTGCGCGAATTCCCCGAGGCTCCCGTCCTCATCCGCTGCGACCGGCGCCAGCTCGGCCAGGTCCTCAACAACCTGATCAAGAACGCGATCGAGGCGGTCGAAGCCAGAATCCAGGACGGCTGGGACGGTCAGGGCCGCATTCGCGTCACGGTTGCTCGCGAAGATGGGCGCTGTATCATCGCGATCCACGACAACGGACGCGGCCTGCCTTCAGGGCCGCGCGACAAGCTGTTCGAACCATACGTGACCGATCGAGACAAAGGCACCGGACTGGGGCTCGCCATCGCCCAGCGGATCGTCACCGAGCACGATGGCAGCCTGACCCTGGTCGACAGTCCCGACGGCGGTGCCAATGCGCGCATCGTGCTCGCCGCGGAGGCCGACGAAGACAGCCGGAACGAAGCCGCCGGCAAGGTATCCCGCCATGGCGCATGACATTCTGATCGTCGATGACGAGGCCGACATCCGCTCCGCGCTGTCGGGCATCCTTGAGGACGAGGGGTATTCGGCGCGGACCGCCGGCGATGCGGCCTCAGCCGAGGTCGCGATCCGCTCGCGCCAGCCCTCCCTGCTGATTCTCGACATCTGGCTGGAAGGCAGCGACCGCGACGGCCTTGCCCTGCTCGATCAGGTCGCCCTGGAGCATCCCGGCGTGCCCGTCATCATGATCAGCGGCCACGGCAACATCGAGACCGCGGTCTCGGCGATCAAGCGCGGCGCCTACGACTTCATCGAGAAACCCTTCCAGACCGACCGACTGCTGCTGATCGTGCGCCGTGCCATCGAGGCCGCCCAGTTGCGGCGGGAAAACCAGGAACTGCGCAGCCGCGCCGGCAGCGACGACGAGCTGATCGGCGAATCCCATGCCATCAACCATGTGCGCCAGGCGATCAAGCGGGTCGCGCCGACCGGCAGCCGCGTCCTGATCACCGGCCCGGCCGGCGCCGGCAAGGAGGTCGTCGCCCGCCAGCTCCATCGCCTCTCCCAGCGCGCCGAAGGGCCCTTCGTGGTGATCAATGCCGCGACCATGGCGCCCGACCGCTTCGAGATGGAGCTGTTCGGTGTCGAACGCGGCGTGCTCGGCCCCGATGCCCCACGCACCAGCGGCACCTTCGAGCGCGCCCATGGCGGCACCCTGTTCCTCGACAACGTCGCCGACATGCCGCTGGAAACCCAGGGCAAGATCCTGCGCGCACTCCAGGAGCAGACCTTCTACCGGGTCGGCGGCAACACCCCGGTCCAGGTCGACGTCCGTGTCGTTGCCGCCGCCAACCGCGACCTCACCGCGGAGATCGCCGACGGCAACTTCCGCGAGGATCTCTACTACCGTCTCAACGTCGTGCCCCTGGCCGTGCCTTCCCTGGCCGACCGGCGAGAAGACATAGCGTTCCTGACGCGCCATTTCGTCGAACGTGCCGCGGGCCTGCACGGGCTGCCGCCGCGCACTGTTTCGGACGATGCCATGGCTTCGCTGCAGGCCGCCGAATGGCCAGGCAACGTGCGCCAGCTGCGCAACGTCGTCGACTGGCTGCTGATCATGGCGCCGGCCGACGACAGCGGCCGCATCACCGCCGAGATGCTGCCGCCCGAGATCGCCGCCCGCGCGCCCGTTGCGGTGCGCCACGAGGGCGGCGCCGAACTGATGGCCATGCCGCTGCGCGAGGCGCGCGAGGTCTTCGAACGCCAGTACCTGCAGTCCCAGCTCGTCCGTTTCGGCGGCAACATCTCGCGCACCGCCACCTTCGTCGGCATGGAACGCTCCGCGCTCCATCGCAAGCTCAAGTCGCTGGGTGTCGGCGACGAAGGCCGTGACGGCGAGCGGCCGGCCCGCTCCTAACAGAAGGTCAATCCGATGCAGGTCATCGTCTGCGGCGCCGGCCAGGTCGGCTTCAACATCGCGCGCCAGCTCGCCAGCGAGGCCAACGACGTCACGGTGATCGACGTCGACCCCGAACGGGTCAAGCGCGTCACCGACGCCATCGACGTCAAGGGCCTGGTCGGCTTTGCCTCCCATCCGCCGGTGCTGCAGCAGGCCGGCGCCGACGATGCCGACATGATCATCGCGGTGACGATCGCCGACGAGGTCAACATGATCGCCTGCCAGGTCGCCCATTCGCTGTTCAACGTGCCGACCAAGATCGCCCGCGTGCGCCACCAGTCTTACCTGGAGCCGGCCTGGCGCAACATGTTCAGCCGCGATCACCTGCCCATCGACGTCATCATCTCGCCCGAGGTCGAGGTCGCCCGCGCCATCATCCGCCGCCTGGAGGTGCCAGGCGCGCTCGACGTCATTCCCATGGCCGAGGACCGGGTGCGCGCCATCGCCGTGCGCCTGATGGCCGATTGTCCGCTGCTCAACACGCCGCTCTACGAGCTGACCGAGCTGTTCCCAGATCTCAAGATCTTCGTCGTCGGCATCGTGCGCAACGACGAGCTGATAGTGCCGCGCTCCGACATGGAGATGCTGGAAGGCGACGAGGTCTATTTCATCACCGATACCGATCACCTGCGCCGGGCGATGGCGGCCTTCGGCCACGAGGAGGCCGAGGCGCGCCGCATCATCATCATCGGCGGCGGCAACATCGGCCTGTTTGTCGCCCGCGAGCTGGAGGAAGCCCATCCCGAAGTGCGCTGCAAGCTGATCGAGATCAACGAACAGCGCGCCAGGGCGGTCGCAGACGAACTGGGCCGCACCACCGTGCTGCTGGGCGATGCCCTGGAGCGCGAGATCCTGGAGGAGGCCAACGTCGCCCAGACCGAGACCGTGGTCGCGGTCTCCAACGACGACGAGGTCAACATCCTCTCCTCGCTGCTGGCCAAGCGGCTGGGGGCCGGCTGGGCGATCACCCTGGTCAACTCCACCAGCTACGGCCCCCTGGTCGGCCAGCTCGGCGTCGATGCCGTGGTCAACCCGCGCGGCTCCACGGTCTCGACCATCCTCCAGCATGTCCGGCGCGGCCGTATCCGCGGCGTCCACAGCGTGCGCGAGGGAGTGGGCGAGTTCATCGAGGCCGAGGCGCTCGACACCTCGGCGATCTCGGGCAAGCGCATCCGCGACATCCGCCTGCCCAAGGGCATCCTGATCGGCTCGGTCGTGCGCGACGGCGAGGTTCTGGTGCCCAAGGGCGACACCGAAATCCGCGCCCGCGACCGTGTCGTCCTGTTCACCAACGCCGACCTCATCAAGAAGGTCGAGAAACTGTTTTCGGTCGGCCTCGAATTCTTCTAGAAGCGGGGTCGCCGGCCCATCACCGCCCAAGCAGGATCACCATGTCGCGCATTGCCTACGTCAACGGCCGCTATCTCCCGCACAGCGAGGCGCACGTCCACATCGACGACCGGGCGCACAACTTCGCCGATGGCGTCTACGAGGTGACGCTGGTGGTCAACGGCCGCATGGTCGACGAGGAGGGCCACATGGTGCGCCTGGCGCGCTCGCTCGCCGAGCTCGACATGAAGGCGCCGATGTCGGACCGCGCCATGATCCACGTCATGAACCAGACGATCCGGCGCAACCGGGTCAAGGAAGGCATGGTTTACCTGCAGATCAACCGGGGCACAGCGCCGCGCCTGCACGCCTACGACAACGACGCCCTGGAGCCGACGCTGGTCGTCACCGCCAAGTCGGTCCGGCTACCCAGCGATCCCGACAACATCCAGGGCGTGAAGGTGATCAGCTACCCCGACATCCGCTGGGGCCGCGTCGACATCAAGACGACCTCGCTGCTGCCCAACATCCTGGCCAAGACCGCTGCGGCGCGGGAAGGGGCCTACGAGGCCTGGCTGGTCGACCGCGAGGGGTTCGTCACCGAGTGCAGCTCCTCCAATGCCTGGATCGTCGACCAGGAGGGCAATGTCGTCACCCGCCCGATGGCCCGCGACATCCTGCCCGGCATCACCCGCGACCGGGTGATCAAGCTGGCCAGGGAACTGGGCATCAAGGTCGTCGAGCGGCCGTTCACGATCGAGGAAGCCAAAGGCGCACGGGAGGCCTTCCTCACCAGCACGACCTCCTTCGTCAAGCCGGTGACCCAAATCGACGATGCGACGGTCGCCAACGGCCATCCCGGCGAGACCTCGCGCCGCCTGCTGGCGGCCTATCTCGACTACGCGCACAAGGTCGCCTGCGAGACTGCGGCGTGACGGTCGGCACGCCATCAGGACTTGTGCCCTGCATGGTGGTGTGACTACGCTGAAAGCGTGAAGAAGACGAGAGTGGCGGCCCGTCCGGCAACGGACGGTGATCGCCCTCCGGCAACAACGATAACAGGGGGGAGGTTCGCGTGATGTCGCAAGACAGGCCGCATAACCTGCAGGACACGTTTCTCAACAGCGTGCGCAAGAACAAGATGCCGGTCACCATCTTCCTGGTGAACGGCGTCAAGCTGCAGGGCATCATTACCTGGTTCGACAACTTCTGCGTCCTGCTGCGCCGTGACGGCCACAGCCAGCTGGTCTACAAGCATGCCATCTCGACCGTCATGCCTTCGGCGCCGCTGAAGCTGTTCGAGCACGAAGACGATCCCGACACGGAGACGGCAGACGTCTGAACCGGTCATCACCGCGAAGCCTGCAACACGCACCTTCGTCCTCTATCCCTCGCTGCGCGGGCGCAAGATGCGTGCCCGCGACGACGAGCGTGGCCTGCAGGAGGCCGAGGCGCTGGTCCGGGCGATCGACCTCGACCTGGTCGGCAGCGAGATCCTGCCGGTGCGCGCGGCGCGTCCGGGCAGCTTCTTCGGCAGCGGCCAGATCGCCAGCCTGAAGGGCTGGCTCGAGGAACACGAGGTCGAGCTGGTCTTCGTCGACACCACCCTGTCGCCGGTGCAGCAGCGCAACCTGGAGACCGGCTTCGGCACCAAGGTGATCGACCGCACCGGCCTGATCCTCGACATCTTCGGCGAGCGCGCGGCGACCCGCGAAGGCGTCCTGCAGGTCGAGATGGCCGCACTCTCCTACCAGCGCAGCCGCCTGGTGCGGAGCTGGACCCATCTGGAGCGCCAGCGCGGCGGTTTCGGTTTCATCGGCGGGCCGGGCGAGAGCCAGCTCGAGATGGACCGCCGCCTGATCGACGAGCGCCTGGTCAAGATCCGCAAGGAACTGGCCGATGTCGTCAAGATGCGCGAGCAGCACCGCGGCGCCCGGCGCAAGGTGCCTTATCCCATCGTCGCCCTGGTCGGCTACACCAACGCCGGCAAGTCGACCCTGTTCAACCGCCTGACAGGCGCCGACGTCTATGCCGACGACAAGGTCTTTGCCACCCTCGATCCGACCATGCGCGGCATCGATCTGCCCTCGGGCCGGCGCATCATCCTCTCCGACACCGTAGGCTTCATCTCGGAACTGCCGACCACCCTGGTCGCCGCCTTCCGCGCCACGCTGGAAGAGGTCATCGAGGCCGACATCATCGTCCACGTCCGCGACATGAGCGATCCCGACGTCGAGCAGCAGGGCCGCGATGTGCTTGCCGTGCTTAACGAACTGGGCATCGGCGCCGAGCGCCAGCAGGAGCACATGATCGAGGCGCTCAACAAGATCGACCGCCTCGACGAGGAGGAACGCGAGCGCACCGTCTCAAGCGCCGCGCGCCGCGACGACGCAGTGGCCATCTCGGCGGTGACGGGCAGGGGGGTCGACAACCTTCTCGAGATGCTCGATGCCCGCCTGCGCACGGGACGCCGGATCGTCACCCTCGACATTCCTGTCACCGACGGGCGCACCCTGAGCTACCTCTACAGCCACGGCGAGGTGCTCGAGAGGACCGACGGCGAGGAGAGCGTGCGCCTGAAGGTCAGCCTGGATGCAGCCGATCTTTCACGTTTCGAGAAGCAGCACGGCGGTGCCGTGCAGGACACATCCGAAACGGGCTGAAACGTTCAATTCCGGGATTCCGCGCGCGGCAGGCCTCGATTACAGTGCCGCGATTCCACGGGCGTCCACCGGCATGTCGGCACAGATCCATACCACCATCGCAACAAGGCTCGCCGCCCTGGCGCTCGCCGGCCTGCTGGCCGCCTGCGCCGGCAGGGCGCCCGAACCCGTGGCCGTCCTTCCGGTCGTCCCGCCCGAGCCGCCCGCGGTCGTGCTCGATGAGACGCCGCGCATCGTCGAGACCTCGGTGCCCTACGAATGCGTCACCTATGCCCGCCAGATCAGCGCCTTCGCGCTCTACGGCAATGCCTGGACCTGGTGGGACCAGGCCGCGGGGCTGTACGACCGCGGCAGCATGCCCCGGGCAGGCGCCGCCCTGGTGCTCAAGCGCAAGGGCGACTCCCTGGGCCACATCGCCGTGGTCCTGCGTATCATCGATTCTCGCACGATCCTCACCGAACACGCCAACTGGCTGAACCGTGGCGAGATCCAGAAGAACTCGCGTATCCTCGACGTCTCACCGGCCAACGACTGGTCCCAGGTGCGTGTCTGGTACACCCCCGGCAACAGCTGGGGCATCTCGACCTATCCGGCCTACGGCTTCATCTATCCCCAGCGGATCGCTTCTCTCTAGGTCCGTAGGCCAGGTCCAGCCAGAGGGGCCGCACCGACGTCACGGCTCCCGTGGCATCGCTCGTCCAGCGCACCTCGCACCAGATGTCGCTGTCGAAGGTCTCGATCACATAATGGCCGCCGGGGTTGAGCCGTCCGGCATGGGGCAGGATCGGTCGGAAACCTTCGGCCTGCAGCCTGTCCCGCACCGCGCGCCAGGGCGTCCCCACCGGAAACGCCGTGTAGATCCTGTCGGCAAAGGCATAGGCCACCGCGTCGGGCGCATCGGGCAGGTCGGCGCACAGGGCGGGGCGGTCGAGCTCCTTCCAGGCAGTCAGGGCAAGCACACCCAGCACGATCAGGATCTCGAACACCGCGAGGTAGAGCGCAACGAAACAGGTGACGATGCCGGCATGGCGCAGCCATCGGATCAGCCCTCGCGGCCGCGGCCTGACGATGCACGCCGGAGCGCTGTCGGCGTCTGGCCGCAGGTCAGCGTCGCTCATGCTCCTTGGCCTGGCGCCACAGGGCGTCCATCTCCTCCAGGGTTGCCTCCTGCGTCGCCCGGCCCTGTTGGGCCAGGCCGTCCTCGACATGGCGGAAGCGGCGCTCGAACTTGGCGTTGGTGCGGCGCAGGGCGCTTTCGGGATCGACGCCCAGATGACGCGCCAGGTTGACCACGGTGAACAGCAGGTCGCCCATCTCGTCTTCCAGGCGGTCGTGGGGTGCGCCGAGCGCCATTTCGGCCTTCAGCTCGTCGAACTCGCCCTCGACGTCGGAGACGACATGGGCGGCATCGGGCCAGTCGAAGCCGACACGCGCGGCGCGCTTCTGCAGCTTGGCGGCGCGGGTGAGGGCGGGCAGCCCCGGTGTCACGCCGTCGAGCGCCGACGGCCGCCGACCGTCCTGCACTGCCGCCGCCTCGCGCTCGGCCGCCTTCTGGGCCTCCCAGTTGACGGTCTGGGCATCGGCGCTGATCCTCGGGCTTGACCTGGGGATGCCGGCCTGGTCGGCAAAGACATGCGGGTGGCGCCGGATCATCTTTTCGGAGATGCCCGCGGCGACCGCGGCGAAGTCGAAATGCCCGGCCTCCTGCGCCATGCGGGCGTGGAAGACGACCTGGAACAGCAGGTCGCCCAGTTCGTCCTTCAGGTTCGCAAAGTCCTGTTTCTCGATCGCATCGGCGACCTCGTAGGCCTCCTCGATCGTGTAGGGCGCGATGGTGCGGAAGTCCTGCGCCACGTCCCAGGGGCAGCCGCGTTCGGGATCGCGCAGGCGCGCCATGATGGCGAGCAGGCGGGCGATGGGGCCGGCCTCGTCGGCCGGGTCGGGATCGGGTTCTGGCATGTATCCAAGCTAGCCGTGCAGGGCCGGCCGCTCAACCGGGGCGAGGCTGCTTCAACGTTTCTGGTACTGCGCGCTGCCGAACGAGACCGCCCAGCTTTCCGCGGTGAAGCCGTCGACGATATCCTCGGAGGCGGCGATGTCGCGGCTGACCGCCGGGCGCTGCGCCATGGTTTCATACCAGAGGCGGACATTGGGGAAGCTGGCGAGGTCCTGCTCCTGGCGCGGATGCAGGCGCGCCCAGGGGAAGATCGCCATGTCGGCGATGCTGTACTCTCCGCCGGCGACATGCTCCTTGCCCTCGAGCTGGCGGTCGAGCACGCCGTAGAGACGCGCCGTCTCGTTGCGATAGCGGTCCTGCGCATAGGGCAGGACAATCGGCCCGGCCGGGTTCATCGGCGCATAGGCCAGGAAGTGGTGCGCCTGGCCCAGCATCGGGCCGAAGCCGCCCATCTGCCAGAACAGCCACTGCAGCACGTCCCAGCGGTGCACCGGGTCGGCGGGCAGGAACCTGCCGGTCTTTTCGGCCAGATACTGCAGGATGGCGCCGGACTCGAACATCGCGAGGCTCCGGCCGCCCGGGCCGTCGTGGTCGACGATGGCCGGTACCTTGTTGTTCGGGCTGATCTTCAGGAAGTCCGCGGAAAACTGGTCGCCCTTGCCGATATCGACCAGAATGAGCTTGTAGGGCAGGCCGCACTCCTCGAGCATGATGTGGACCTTCTGGCCGTTGGGCGTGTGGTCGAGTAGAGATCGATCATGCCGGTCCTCCATGCAGCGGATGCACAACGCTGCGCCGACCGCACGGCCAGAGCAAGACCGGAACCAGGCGTAACCTGAGACAGGAACGACCATGACCATCGAGCGGATCAATCCCGAGGGCGCCTACAAGCCCAGCGGCTATCACCACATCGTCGCTGCGCAGGGCAGGCGCGCCGTTCACATTGCCGGCCAGGTCGCCTTCCACATCGACCGCAAGCTGTGCTGGGCGGCAGCGATGTCGTCGCCCAGGCGCGTGCCGTGCTGGAGAACCTGGGGCACCGTCTCGCCGCTGTCGGCGGCAAGCCCAGCGACGTCGCCAAGATCACGACCTATGTCGTGGGCTACCGGCGCGAACAGCATCTGGCCGGTCTGGCCGAGGCCATCACGGCCTTTTTCGGCGCGGAGCATCTGCCGTGCAACACCCTGATCGGCGTGGAACGGCTCGCGACCGACGAACTGCTCGTGGAGATCGAGGCGGTGGCCTACGTGGTTTGACCTTGCCGCTGGGCTGCCCGTTCGGTTGGGATACCCATCGCTGTTGGTCGCATAATATATATTATGGAAATTTCCGTGTACAGGAAACGTCGGATTCCTGGGGCCTAGAGCAAATCATCCTTCTGCGGAATCGCTTCGCGATTGCGCGGAAGGATGTGAATTTGCTCTATCT
>JAQCLG010000252.1 GCA_027592745.1 Pseudomonadota bacterium
CGACCTCGGCGCCAAGGTCGAGGCGGCCGGCCAGCGTATCCTCGATCGTCCCGACCAGGCGGATCAGGCGTTCCTCGTCGGCAAAGGCGCGGAAGCTCTCGTCCTGCACCCAGAAGGTGTCGAGCGCCATGCCGTCGAGCGTGGTGAAGATGCGCGCGTCGACGATCGAGGCGCCGGCGACCGCGATGGCACCGGCGATGCGCGCGAAGATGCCGCGTTCGTCCGGGGCAAAAACCGTGACCTCGGTAACCGCGCGAAAGGTGTCGACGCGGGTCTCCACGGCCAGGGGCGGATCGTCGCCGGCGCGTGCCTCGGCGCGGCGGATCAGCTCGGCGTGGCGCAGATGGGCGGGGCCGTCGAAGGCGAGCCAGTAGGGCGCCACCAGGCGCCCGACGTGGACGTCGATCGCCCAGCTGTCCCAGTTGCCGAGCTGTTCGCGCAGTTCCCGGGTGAAGGCATCGACCCGCGCGCGCTTGCCGATCGCCTCGCCGTGGCCGCCCGAGAGCTGCTCCTCGGCGCGGAAGTAGAGCTCGCGCAGGAGCTGTCCCTTCCAGCCGTTCCAGACCTTGGGACCTACGGCGCGGATATCGGCGACGGTGAGCACCAGGAGCAGGCGCAGGCGCTCCATCGACTGCACCTTCTTGGTGAAGTCCTCGACCGTCTTGGGGTCGGCGACGTCGCGGCGGAAGGCGGTGTTGGACATCATCAGGTGCCAGCGCACCAGCCAGGCAACGGTGTCGGTCTCCTCCTCGGAAAAGCCCAGGCGCGGGCAGAGCTGGTGGGCAACCTCGGCGCCCAGCACCGAATGGTCCCCGCCGCGGCCCTTGGCGATGTCGTGGAGCAGAACCGCGACATAGAGGACACGGCGCTGGATGATCTTGGGGAAGATCTCGGTGGCCAGCGGCAGTTCGTCGCCGACATCGCCGCGTTCGATCGCAGCTAGCACGCCGATCGCCCGGATCGAATGCTCGTCGACCGTATAGACATGGTACATGTCGTGCTGCATCTGGGCGACGACGCGCCCGAAATCAGGCAGGAAACGGCCCATGACGCCGGCCTCGTTCATGCCGCGCAGCGCCGCCTCGGGGTCGTTCCTGCCGGTCATGATCTCGACGAACAGGCGGTTGGCCTGCGGGTCCTCGCGCAGCGCGCCGTCGACGCGCGCGAGGCTCTGGGTGATCAGCCAGAGGGCGCGGGGATGGATTTCCATGTCGCGCCGCTGGACGACGTGGAAGATGCGCACCAGGTCGACCGGGTTCCTCGCGAAATGGCGCCGGTCAGGCACCGCCAGGCGGCCGCCGTCGACGGCGAAGCCGTCGACTTCCTGCTTCTCGACGCCGTAGCGCGTGCGGCTGCGCGGGGCTGCCTGCGCATCCTCGATCGCGGCGGCGAAGATGCGCGTGAGGTCGCCGACCTCCTTGGCCACGGTGAAGTAGCGTTTCATGAAACGTTCGACCGCGCGCTGGCCCCTGGTGCCGGTGAACCCCATGCGGCGGGCGATCTCGGTCTGGCTGTCGAAAGTCAGACGGTCCTCCTCGCGCCCCGAGATGGTGTGGAGGTGACAGCGCACGCGGGTGAGGAAATCGCGTGCCCGGGCGAACCGCGTCAGCTCGGCGCGGGTCAGCACGCCGGTCTCGGCCAGGCCCTCGACCTGCTTGACCCGGTAGAGGTACTTGGCGATCCAGAACAGGGTGTGGAGATCGCGCAGGCCGCCCTTGCCATCCTTGACGTTGGGCTCGAGCACGTAGCGGCTGTCGCCCATCCTGGCATGGCGGGCATCGCGCTCCTCCAGCTTTGCGCGCACGAACTCCGGACCGCTGCCGGTCACCACGTCACGCTGGAAACGCCGCTCCAGGCTGGTCATCAGGGCGCGGTCGCCCCACAGGAAGCGGGCTTCCAGCAGGGCGGTGCGGATCGTCATGTCGCCCTGGGCGCGGCGCACGCAGTCGTCGACCGTGCGCACGGCATGGCCCACGGTCAGGTCGAGGTCCCAGAGGATGTAGAGCGCAGTCTCGACGACCTGTTCGATCCAGGGCGTCGCCTTGTAGGGCAGCAGCACCAGCAGATCGATGTCGGAATGGGGGGCAAGCTCGCCGCGCCCGTAGCCGCCCACGGCGACCAGCGCGATACGTTCGCCCTTCAGGCGGTTGGCGTTGGGCGCCATGCGCTCGGTGACATGGCGCATCATGGCGCGGATCACCTCGTCGACCGCCATCGACATGCCCGCGACCAGTTCGCGTCCGGGAGCGCCTTCGTCGAGCCGGCGGCCGACCTCGGCACGGGCATGGTCGAGCGCCTCGCGCAGGATCGCCAGGACCCCGGCGCGGTCGCCGTCGGCCAGGCCGGCAAGCCCGTCGTCGAGCCGGCGGCGGCTGACGATGGCGCTGGCGCGCGGAATGAGCAGACGGCGCGACATCAGCCCTGATTCTCCAGCAGGTCCTTCAGCTTGTACAGGAATTCGAGGGCCTCGCGGGGTGTCATCTGGTCGGGGTGGGCCTCGCCCAATGCCGTTTCCAACGCCGAAGGACCCGAACGCGCTGCAGGCGCGGGCGCCGGGCGGGCGGCCTGGAACAGCGGCAGGTCGTCGGCCAGGCGGACCAGGGCGCTGCCCTGTTCGCCCGCCTCGATGGTCTTCAGCACCTCCTCGGCGCGCGCGATCACGGCGGCGGGCAGGCCGGCAAGCTGGGCGACGTGGATGCCGTAGCTGCGGTCGGCCGCCCCCTTGCCGACCTCGTAGAGGAAGCGGATCTCGTTCTGCCATTCCTTGACCCGCATAGTGTGGGGCACCAGGGCATCGAGGCGGGCCGCCAGCGCGGTAAGCTCGTGGTAATGGGTGGCAAAGAGCGCGCGGCAGCCGTTCGTCTCGTGCAGGTGCTCGAGCACCGAC
>JAQCLG010000078.1 GCA_027592745.1 Pseudomonadota bacterium
TTCGCCACCAATCTCGCGGTCGCCGCCTGCGGCCCTGCCGCGCACGAGGACCTGCCGGCCGGCACCGTGTTCCTCGCCGTCGCCGGTGACGGTCACCAGCGCAGCGCGACCGTGGCGCTGCCCGGCGACCGCCGGCGCCTGCGCGACTATGCCGTCATCAGCCTGCTCGACCTGCTGCGCAAGATGCCGCTGCCGGGCGAGGCTGGCTGAAGCGGGCAGGGCGGCGATGGCCATGGGGGCGCTGGTGCCGTCCCGGACCGCTGCCGGGCTGCGCTGACCATGGCGGTCCCACGCATCCTGGTGAGCTGGCACGAATCGCCGAGCTACATTCCCGCACCCCGGCTTTCGCCCGACCAGTTCGTCGTCGGTCCGCAGCGCACCGACGAGCCGCCCGATGTCTATCCGCTGGTTGCGCCCAGGGAACCTTATGACCTGCACGAACATCTCCGTGCCCACGGCATCGATCCGGCCTTCGATCTCGTCGTTGTCTCCTTCGACAGCCTGGCGCGCAATGCGCCGCGCAACCTGGCGGCCTTCGGCTGCCCCCTGGTACTTCTTGCCGGCGACAGCCACCACCTGGAGGCGCCCCTGCTTACCATGGTGGCCTACATGCGCTCGGAGCCCTTCGACCTGGTCGTGACCGGGCACAACCGGCATCACCTCCACTGCTTCCTGGCCGGCGGCGCGCGCCAGGTCGCCTGGCTACCGGGTCTCTGCGTGCGCCACCTGCCTGTAGCAGCGCCGCCGCGGCGCAGGCGGGAGATCGCCTTCGTCGGCCAGTCCGGGCCGTTTCATCCCCGCCGCACGCGCATGCTCGAGCACCTGCAGGGTGCCGGCCTTCCGGTGCGTGCCGGCAGGGCGACGCGCGAAGTCTCCGCCGCGCTTTATGCCGGCAGCCGGGTCGCGTTCAACGCCAGCCTGAACGGCGACCTCAACATGCGCGTCTGCGAAATCCTCTAGGCCGGCGGCTGCCTGCTCACCGACCGGCTGTCGCCGGTCTCGGGTCTTGCTCAGGTGCTCGAGGAGAGCCGAGAGTACCTCGCCTACGACGACGGCGACGAGCTGGTCGCCCAGGCCCGGGCGCTGCTCGACGATCCGGCACGCGCCGGCGCCATCGCCGCGGCCGGCCATCGCCGCTACATGGCCGAGCTCGCACCGGATCGTCAGATCGCGCGCCTCCTGGACTGGGTCGGCGGCGGCGAGATCGCGCCGCTCTACCGCGGGCTCGACGACCTGCGGGTACGCGGCGGTCCCTCGGCCGGGCGGCTCTTGCCGCGCCTGCGCACCTATGAACGCGTCCAGGAGCAGCACCGCCGGGTGGAGCGCCCGGTGATCGGCGTCGCCGCCGACGCTCCGCCCCAGATGGTCTTCGACCTCGCCGACCTGCCGCGCCTCACCCTGCGCCTGGCGCGGGAGATGCCCGATGGCGCGGCCATCGCCGCACAGGCGCGCCTGTTTGGCGCCCGGGTGGAGTTGGCAGACAACGTCTGATCGGTCCTACAGTCCGGCCTCCTGCCTGCACCATGCCGCGACCTCGGCATGGGTCGCGAACCAGATGCCGTCATGCCCCTTGATGTGGCCGATCAGTTCGTCGAGCACCTGGATGCGCGAGTGATGGCCGCTGATGTGGGGGTGCATGGTGAGGATGTAGAGGCCGTTTTCGCCATAGGCGCCGTCGAACTCGCGCCGGAAGATCTCCGATACTGACGAGGGTGCCGTGTAGGGGCGGATTGCCGAAGCGCGGTCCATGCCCCAGTAGACCGCGTCGTCGCGGATCCACTCGACCGGCAGTTCGACCACGCCGGTCGGTTCGCCGTCCTCCAGCAGTTCGTAGGGTTCGTCGTCGGCCATCAGCGAGCTGTCGTAGAGCAGGCCCATCTCGCGCGCGATCGCCAGGGTCGTGGCGCTGAAGTCCCAGGACGGCGTCCGCATGCCGACCGGGCGCTGGCCGCTGATGCGCTCCAGAGTATCGGCGCTGCGCAGTTGCAGTTCGCGTTCTGCCGCCGGGGGAAGCTGGCTGTTGTATTCGTGGATCCAGCCGTGGATGCCGATCTCGTGGCCCTCGTCGGCCAGCGCCCGCTGTTCCTCCGGGTGCAGTTCGGCGACCACCGCCGGCACGAAGAAACTGGCGCGGATGCCGTGGCGGTCGAGCAGGCGGCGGATGCGCGGGATGCCGGCGCGCGATCCGTATTCGCCCTGGCTGAGCTTGCCCGGCGAGGTCTGGCCCAGGCGCAGCGTCGTCGATTCATGGTCGGAATCGAAGGACAGCGCCACGGCGCAACGTGCCCCTCCCGGCCAGGAAGCCGGCTTGAGCGACCGGCCCGCGCGCACCTTGTTGACGATGGCGCGCCAGCGATCCTGCGGCCACTGCCAGGGTTCCTCGCCGTCTCCGCTCATGGCCATCTCCCGCTTCACAGGCGCCAAGCTTAGACCCCTGGGTGCGGGGGTGGCCACCGTCGGCCCCTCTGCCATACTGGGGGCGGAAAGCCGGGGGGCTGGTCTTGGCACTCAAGCGTTCGATCGGGGCGGTCGGGTTGACCTTCGTCGGGGTCAGCGGCGTCGTGGGCTCCGGCTGGCTCTTTGCCCCCCTGCTGGCGGCAAAGTACGCGGGACCGGCCGCAATCCTGGTCTGGCTGCTCTGCGGCGTGGCGGTCTTGCTGCTCGCCTTGACCTTTGCCGAGGTCTGCGGCCGCCTGCCGGTCGCCGGCGGTCTCGGTCGCATTCCCTTCTTTACCCATGGCCGGCTGGTCGCCGCGGCGATGGGCTGGACCGCATGGATCGGCTATCTCGTCGCCGCGCCCATCGAGGTCGCGGTGATGATGCGTTATCTCGCGGGCCCCTTTCCCTTTCTCGAGGACCCGGGCACTGCCCATCGCCTCAGCGCCTGGGGGGTCGCCGCCGCGGTTGCCATGCTGGCGGTGATGACCGGCCTCAATGCCCTGGGTGTGGCCTTCTTTGCCCGGCTCAACACTGGCCTGACGTGGTTAAGGTCGCCGTGCCGCTGGTCGTTGCCGCCCTGATCATCGCCGACCGTTTCCAGGCCGCGAACTTCACCGCGCATCCATCCTTTGCCCCGATGGGATTGCACGGCGTCTTTTCGGCGATCGCCACGGGCGGTGTCGTCTTTGCCTTCATCGGTTTTCGCCACGCCATCGACATGGCGGGCGAGGCGCGCCGGCCCCAAGTCACCGTGCCGCTGGCCCTGGGCCTGTCGGTCGTCATCTGCCTCTGCATCTACCTTGTGCTGCAGATCGCCTTCATCGGCGCGCTCGACGACGCCCAGCTGGCCAACGGCTGGGGCAACATCGTCTTCGAGCAACAGCTGGGTCCGCTGGGGGCGATCGCGGCCGCGCTGGGCATCTTCTGGCTGTCGACCCTGGTGCTGGCCGGTGCGGTGGTCGCGCCCTTCGGCGGTGCGCTGGTCGCGGTCGGCTCGAACGCCCGCCTCGGGCTGGCCCTGGCCAACAACGGCTTCTTCCCGCGCCGCTTCACCCTGCTGTCGCAGCGTCAGGTGCCGCTCAACGCCCTGATGTTGAACTTCCTGATCGGGGTCGGCGCCTTCCTCGTCCTGCCCTTCAGCGAACTCCTGGCGCTCAATGGCGCGGCGCCGACCTTCTCGCTCGCCGTCGGCCCGGTCTGCCTGCTTGCCCTGCGCCGCCAGGACGGACCGCCCCGCGACGGCTTCCGCCTGCCGCTGGCCTGGCCCCTGGCGCTGGTCGCCTTCATCGTCGCCACGCTCATCGTCTACTGGTCGGGCTGGGACACCGTCTGGCGCCTGGGTGTCGCGCTGGCCACGGGCGCCCTCCTGTTTGCCGTCATGGGCCGCGGCGGCAGTCCCGTCGCCCTGCGTCCCGCGCTCTGGCTCCCGCCTTATCTGGGCGGCCTACTGCTGCTGTCCTGGCTCGGCCAGTTCGGCGACGGCCTGAAGCTCATCGGCTTTGGCTGGGACGCCCTGCTCGGCGCGCTGCTGGCGACCGGCTGCCTGCTGCTGGCCGTGCACCTGCGCCTGGACGATACCCAGGCCGCCCGGCACCGCGCCCAGGAAGCCGGCGATCCCGCGGTCGAAGACTGAAACCGTCTCAGACCGCGCACCAGCCGCCGTCGGCCACCAGGGTGATGCCGGTGACGAAACTCGATGCTTGCGAGGCAAGGAAGATCGCCGGCCCAGCCATTTCCTCGGGCCGGCCGCGGCGGCCCAGGGGCGTGCGCCGGGCGATAGCCTGTTCGGCCGGATCGTCCTCGCTACCCACCGCACTGGGCGGATGGGTCGTCCAGCCGGGGTTGATGGCGTTGACGCGGATGCCGTGGCGGCCCCATTCCATCGCCATATGGCGCACCATCTGGTCGACCCCGCCCTTGGAGGCGCCGAACGCCAGCAGGCCCTCGAAGCCGACCAGGCTGCCGGTCGACGACGTCACCACGATGGAGCCGCCACGGCTCTGGGCGATCATCGTGCGGGCGGCCTCCTGGCAGGCGTAGAAGGCGCTGGTCAGGTTTCCCTGGATGTTGGCCTCCCACTGCGCGTCGGTCAGGTCCTCGGCCGGCGCGCTTGCCCCCGAACCGTGGTTGACGACCATGACGTCCAGGCCGCCGAAACGGGCCAGCGTCTCGTCGATCAGGCGGCGGCATTCGCTGCGCCGGGCGGCATCGAAGACGATGCCGTGGGCGCTGCCGCCGGCCGCGACGATCCCGGCCGTGGTGCCCGTGACTTCCCCGGCGCTGCGCGCGCAGATCACGACCTGTGCCCCGGCCCCGGCCAGGCCGCGCGCCATGGCCTTGCCCAGGCCGCGGCCCGAGCCGGTGACGATGGCCGTGCGACCGCTGAGATCGAACAGGCCGAGGTCGAGGTCCATGGCGGTGCCTATCTGCCGATGGCGTAGCACTGCTGGCGGCGCGGGCTCGCTGCCGCACGCAGTTCCTTGCCCCGCTTGCTGGCCATGGTCATGGAGTTGTAGTGGCCCCATTGCTCGTAGATCGCGAGCTTGTGGCCGCGCCGGTCGAGTTCGGCCAGGGTCGCGCGCGGGAAATGATCCTCCACGGCCAGGTGGCCCGGATCCCACTCGCGCGGATAGAACGAACTCGGGATGGCATCGGTGTAGAAGCTCGGTGCGTCGATCGCCTCCTGCAGGTTCATGCCGTGGTGGACATGGCGCAGGAAGGCATGCAGGGCCCACTGGTCCTGCTGGTCGCCGCCGGGCGTGCCGAAGGCGAGATAGGGCTCGCCCTGGTGCAGCGCCAGGGTCGGCGTCAGGGTCGTGCGCGGGCGCTTGCCGCCTTCCAGCCGGTTGGGATGGTCGGCGTCGAGCGAGAACATCTGGCCGCGCACCGAAACCGGGAAGCCCAGGCCCGGCACCACGGGCGAGCCCGACAGCCAGCCGCCCGAGGGCGTGCCCGAGATCATGTTGCCCCAGCGGTCGATGATGTCGAAATGGCAGGTGTCGCCGTGGCTTTCCGCGGCGAACTGCGTCCAGGACCGGTGCGGCGGCGGCCCGGATTCGCCATCGACCGTCATCTGCGCATTGGCGACGTTGGTCGAGCCCAGGGCGCGCAGCCGGATCTCGCCGCCGAAGCCCGGAATCTCGCCCGCCGGCAGGTCCATGCGCGCGCTGGCCGAGATCAGCTTGCGGCGCCCGGCGTTGTAGTCCTCGCTCAACAGGCGGGCGAGCGGCACCTCGACGAACTTCGGGTCGCCGTAGAATGCCTCGCGGTCGGCCATGGCGAGCTTGCAGCATTCCTGCACGGTGTGGACGAACTCGGCGCCGTTGGGGTCCATGGCCGCCAGGTCGTAGCCCTTCAGCAGGGCAAGCTGCTGCAGCAGCACGGGGCTCTGCGCCCAGGGACCGGCCTTGCATACCGTGTAGTCGCCATAGTCCAGCGTGACCGGTTCCTCGACCTCGGCGCGCCAGTCGGCGAGATCCTGGCCGGTCATGTAGCCGCGGTGGGCCTCGCCGGAGGTGTCCATCACCGGCTCGCGCATGAAGCGGTCGATCGCCTCGGCGACGAACCCCTCGTACCAGGCCCGGCGTGCCGCCTCGACCTGGTTTTCCCTGCTGCCGCCCGCGGCCTCGGATTCCTCCACGATGCGGGCATAGGTCGCACCCATCGCGGGCAGCGCATAGAGCGCGCCGCCTTGCGGAGCCTCGCCGCGGACCAGGTAGACCTCCGCCGAACTCGGCCAGTACTGCTTCATGAAGTCGGCGCCCCGGCCGATCACCTCGGCCACACCCGGTTTCATGGGGAAGCCGTCGCGTGCCGCCGCGATCGCGGGTTCCAGGACCTCGCGCACCGACATGCTGCCGTAGTCGTGGAGAAGCTTCATCCAGGCGCCGAAGCTGCCGGGCACCACGGTCGGCAGGTGGCCGATGCCGGGCATCACGTCGAGCCCTTCGTCGCGCAGCTTGTCGGTCGAGATCGCCGCGGGTGCGGTGCCCTGGCCGCAGATGACGTCGACCTTGCCCCGCTTCACGCTCCACAGGATCAGGGGACAGTCGCCGCCCGGACCGTTCTGGTCGGGTTCGACGACGTTGAGCACGCAGCCTGCCGCGACGGCCGCATCGAAGGCGTTGCCGCCCTTTTCCAGCATGGCCATGCCTGCGGCTGTGGCCATCCAGTGGGTCGAGGTGACGACACCGAACGTGCCGACGATTTCGGGGCGGGACAGGACCATGGCGGCTTCTCCGGGCAGGTGGCGGTGTTCACCATAATTGACAAGTTGCCGGCAACGCCACTGCCTCCTGTGATATCTTTCTCCCCATGGCCATGCTTGCCGCCACCCTTGCCGCAGCGCTGCTGTTTGCCGCTGTCCACCTTTCGATCGGGCGCATGGCCGGGCTGCACGGCGCCCGGCGCAGCGGCTGGCTGTCGTTCAGCGGCGGCATCGCTGTCGCCTATGTCTTCCTCCACGTCCTGCCCGACCTCATCGAGCACAACGCGGTGCTGGCGGGCTGGCTTCTGGGAGTCGCATGGGAACTGCCGGAGGCGGCCGTGAGCCTGATCTTCGCCTTTCTGACCGGCAGCGTGATCATGAACGTCATCAAGGACGAACTGCCGGCTGAGCACGACAGCCGCGTCCTGCCCTTTGTCCTGGGCGCCGGCCTCTACGCCGCGATCGTGCTGGCGGTATGAGGGTTCAGCCGCCGCCCGGCGGCGTCTCGCCCAGGTAGAGCGGCCTGAGCGCCTGGTGGCGGGCGACCAGTTCCTCGCCGCCCGTGCGGTCCATGTCGCGGGGCAGGGTGGGGTCGGCCAGGGTCAGGGGATGGCCGTCCTCGACGAAACCCAGGTAGGGCGCGGCGAAATCGTAGCCGATGAGCTGGAGCACCTGCGGCCGGATGCCGGCCGCCTTCTCGGGCGGGATGGAGAGGTACTGGTTCTCCTCCTGGCGCAGCCAGCCCAGGTTGTAGTGCAGCGCCATGCCGCGGCGGGTGCCGTTGGAGCGGTTCTCGCCGCTGCCGTGGTAGAAGTTGCTGGTGTAGATCAGCACCGATCCGGCGGGCATTTCCGCGTTGATGATCTCATGGGGTTCGGGCTCGCGGTCGTGGTCCCAGCGATGGCTGCCGGGCACGATCTGCGTGCCGCCGTTTTCGGCGGTGAAGTCGTTGCAGGCCCAGATCGTCGCCAGGGTCGTGACGATCGAGGGAAAGCGCAAGGGATAGATGCCGCCGTCGCGGTGGATGCCCTGCTTGCCCTCGCCCGGCTGCAGTTCGATCAGCGAGGTGACATGCAGGTGGTAGCGCGCGCAATGGGGCAGCAGCATCGCATCGCACACGCCCATGACCAGCGGGTTGAGCGCCATGTCCTGGCAGGCCGTCGACTTGGCGATCAGGTTGTTGATGCGCTTGGTCTTGTGCCCGGCAAAGTCCGTCTTGCCGAGTCCGACGGCATCGACGAAGGGGTCGAAATCGCCGTTGAGCCTGGCCAGGGTCTCCGCATCGACCAGGCGCTCGACGATGGCGTAGCCGTGTTCGTCGAGGCTGGCGACGATGTCCGCGGCGGTCGCATCGCGCTGGAAGCGGGGTCCGGTCATGGCTGCATCCCTTTCGGGTGTTGTTCGTTTGCCCGACATATCAGCCGCTCGGCCGCCATCATGCAAGGTCGATGTCGATCCGGTAGACCAGCGCATCCTCGCTCCGTCCCGTGAGCGTGCCGGTCTGGCCCGCTCCCTCCAGGCGCAGCGCATTGCCGCTGCCCAGGTCCCAGTCCGCGCCGCCGACGCTGGCCTGCGCCGCGCCGCGCAGAACGTAGAGCATGGTCACGCCATGGCTCGCCGCCAGGTCCAGGGTGCCGTTGCCGGGTTCCAGAAGCGCGACCGCCCCGCTGGCCTTCTCCTGCGAGGTGACGACATTGAGGTCGCGTGTGGCGCCCTCGTGCAGGGTGGCCGAGGTCGCCCAGGCGCCGTCGAAGGGCACCGGCACGAACGGTGTGTCCATCACCGCGCTGCCGTGGCCGCCGAAGTCCAGCGTCATGCCCTTGCCCTCCAGCAGCATGATGATGCGCCGGTAGCCGGTGAAATCGGAGAACGGCCCGTCGCGGTCGACCGTCGCCAGGCTGATGCGCCAGAGCATGGCGCCGTCGCGGTCGTGGGCATTGGCCACCTCGCGGGTCATGCCCAGGCCGTTCTTCCATGGCACGAGCTGGTGATCCTGCGGGCCGATCAGGGTGTTGGCCATGGCGGCTGCTCCATCGTTGACGGGGAAAGCGGTTGCAGTGCCGCCCGGGGTCCCCACCTTGAAGACACCGGCAACAGCGACAGGCGAGGATCATGACGCAAGGAAAGAACAAGGACAGCAACGACTTTGCCGGGGACGACCTGATCCGCGGCGCCTATGCGATCGAGAACCAGGACGATGCCCAGGCCTTCTACCGGCTCTGGGCCGACGACTACGACGACCACATGGTCGAGAAGCTGGGTTATGTCTCGCCGACCATCGTCGACGAACAGCTTCTGACCCACAGCGGCACGCCCGAGGGCGCCTTCCTCGACATCGGCTGCGGCACCGGCCTCACCGGTCAGGCGCTCGCCTACCGGGGCGTCGCCACGCTCGACGGCATCGACCTCAGCTAGGCCATGATCGACAGGGCGGCGGCCCGCGGCATCTACCGGAAGCTTTCGCTCGCCGACCTCACCAGACCCCTCGCGCTGCCGGGCGGCAGCTACGACGCCATGGTCTCCTCGGGCACCTTCACCCATGGCCATGTCGGGCCAGAGCCGCTGGGCGGCCTGATGGGCCTGTTGCGCCGGGGCGGCCACTTCGCCTTCACCGTTCACCAGGATATCTGGACCGGCCACGGCTTCGAGGCGGAGGTCGCGCGCCTGCAGCAGGCCGGCATCCTGGATGTCGTGGAGCGCCGCCTCGACCGCTTCTTTGCCCCGCTCGATCCGGTCGGCTGGTTCGTCGTCGCCCGCAGGCCCTGAACCGGCGCGGCCCGCGCCCGATCGCCGGGGCGGCTCTTGCACGCGCATCGTGCGGGCGTCAGGCTGCATCCGCGCCCGACATGCCAGGAACCGATCGCCATGAGCGAAAAGACCATCGATCTCGCCGGCGATGCCTTCGTCAGCGGTGCCTATGCCCTGAAAGGTGCCGAAGACGCCCAGTCGTTCTACCGGCTCTGGGCCGATGACTACGAGGACCACATGGTCGGCGAACTGGGCTATGTCTCGCCGCGGCTGACCGCACAGCGCCTGACGCGCCATCTGCGCGATACCCGTGCCGAGGTGCTCGACATCGGCTGCGGCACGGGCCTGACCTGCGACCATCTCCATGAGCAGGGCTTCGACCGCCTCGACGGCGTCGACCTGACCCCGGCCATGCTGGCGAAGTCCGCGGCGCGCGGCATCTACCGCCGCCTGATCCGCGCCGACCTCACCCTGCCCATCGACCTGCCCGATGCCAGCTACGACGCCATGGTCTCCTCGGGCACCTTCACCTGCGGCCATGTCGGCCCGGAGCCCTTCGACGAGCTGGTCCGCCTGCTGCGCCCGGGCGGCCTGATGTCCCTGTGCATCCACCGCGACATCTGGGAGCCGCAGGGTTTTGCCGCGCGGCTGGGCGGCCTGGTCGATGCCGGCAGGCTGGTGCTGGTCGAGGAAAGCTTCGATGCGATCTTTGCGCCCCTGCCGCCCTCGGGCCTGTTCCTGGTTTACCGTCGCGTGTGAAGCCGCCTTCAGGCGTCGACATCCCCGCGTCGCCGGTGGCCTGCGGTCCACGGCCGCGCCAGCAGCACCAGAATGATGCCCAGGCCGCCGGGGATCACCCAGGCTTGCCATTCCAGCATCGGCAGCACGATGTCGACCCACAGGTCCGGATTGACCTTGTTCTCGATCAGCGACTGCAGGCCGACCAGGCTGTTGGGGTTGATCGAGGCCCACAGGGCGCCGGCCTGTTCTGCGTGGTCGCGCAGGGCCAGAACGGCAGCCGCGATCAGCAGCAGTAAGGCGATCCCCGTCAGAACCTTGCGCATGCCTGAACTCCGTTGATGGTGCGCGAGCCTAGCAGATGGGGCGGGATCCCGCGCGGGCAAAGCCGAACTGGCGCAACCGTGATCCCGCGCGAGCGGCTCTTGCGGCGGGGCTGTGCGGCGCGCCATGATCCTGTCTCACCCGCCGGGGACGACGCAGCCATGACCGCCACCAACACCGCCGAAGCACAGGCCCGCCGGGACCTTGCCGCGGCCCATCGCCTGGCCGTGCGCGACGGCCTCAACGAGGGCGCCTGGAACCACCTTTCGGTGATCTCGCCCGACGATCCCGAGGTCATGCTGATCACGCCGGGTTACACCCACTGGAAGATGGTGACGGCCAGCAACCTGGCGGCGGTCTATCTGGACGGCACGCCGGTCGCGGAAGGCGGCGCGGTGCCCTCCACGGCGGGCTGGATCATCCACTTTCCGGTGCACAAGGCGATCCCGCAGGCCAAGTGCCTGATGCATGTCCATTCGCCCTACATCACCGCGCTGTCGATGCGCGAGGGCGTGCGCCTCGATACCCGCTCGTCGCAGCAGGCCGCGCAGTTCCACGACGATGTCGCCTACTACGACCTCTACGACGGCACGCTGACCGACGAGGTCGAGGGTTATCACATGGCCGAGGTCATGGGCGACAAGCGCATCCTGATGATGCGCAACCACGGCGCCATGGTCGCGGCCCCCTCGGTCGGGCGCGCCTATGTCGACCTCTACCAGCTCGAACGCGCCTGCATGTACCAGATCCTGGCCACCGGCGACGGCCATGCGCTGACCCAGATCCCCGACGAGATCGCCCACCAGATGCGCGCCACCGCCACCGGCGGCCGCCACGAACCCTATTTCGACGCCATGCGCGCCGTGCTCGACGCCCACGAACCCGACTACGCCCACTGAGGCAGGCTGGGCGAGGGACTTACGCGGAGAAGGTGTCACCCTGCGGCGGTGCAGCCATCCTCTCTCTGCCTCCTTCCTGCGAAAGCAGGAATCCAGACGCACGGACGCTGGCGTTAGAGCAAATCATCCTTCTGCGGAATCGCTTCGCGATTGCGCGGAAGGATGTGAATTTGCTCTATCTTCACACGATCACCCGGAACCGTGGAACGGTTCCGGGTGATCGTGATCCGCTCTAGTCAGCGTGCGTTTGCGTTGCATGCTCTCCGGATTTTCCACGATTGGGTGAAACCCTTCACTCCGCGCTCTCCGCGTCTCCGCGTGCCAACCCTGCACTACCGGCCTTGGGTGACCTCCGCCTCGAAGGCCGCGAAGCGGGCATCGAGTTCGGTGATCAGCGCGTCGCGCTCGTCCGCGAAGGCATAGAGAAGGCTGTTGTAGGAGAGCGTCTTCACCTCGGCATAGGTCAGGTCGTAGGTCTCCACGGCGCGGGCGTATTCGTGGGTCAGGTCGATGCGGCTGACGCCCTCGTCGTCGGTCGAGAGCAGTACCGGCACACCATACGCACGGTAGATCTCGAAGGGGTGGTCGTCGCCGGTGACCCCCAGGATGACGTCGTTGCTCGTCAGGTTGATCTCCACCGCCACGTCGCGTGCGGCCATTTCGGCCAGCAGGCCGTAGGGGTCGTCCTCGTACATCAGGTCGACGCCATGGCCGATGCGGTCGGCCCCGGCGATCTCCACCGCCTCCCGGATGTGGAAGCGCAGGTCCTCGGGCGGCACCAGGCCCATGGTCAGTTCGCCGGCATGCAGGGCGATCGGCACCTGGGGCATCTCGGCTGCCGCAAAACCCACCATCGCCATCTGGGCGCTGTAGTCGCGCAGGGTGACGTGGTCGTCCTCGGGTGCCACGAAGTTGATGCCGACGAAACGTGTATCGCCCTCGACCAGGCGGAAGCCGTAGAGCGTCTGGGCGAAGACCTGCTCGGGCGGGAAGATGCGGATCACCTGGGCGAGGTAACGCACGGTGACGTCGCAGGCCGGTGGGTGGGCGCCCTCGCAGTCGAGGATCGCGCGCGCCCCGGCCTCGACCGTGTCCATGTGGGCCGAGGTGTCGGCGACGATAGCGTCGAGCTGGTCGTCGGGCAGGGCCGCACGCAGCTCCGGCAGGCTGCCGATGCCGTTCCAGGGCAGCTTGCTCGCCAGGAAGCGCGCCGACGACATGCCCGGCGAGGTCATCAGTTCCAGGTACGGGATGTTCTGGTCGGCCGCCCGCGCCATGACCTCGGCCAGCATGTCGGCGTCGCGGCCGTCGCCCGCGGCGTCGAACATGGCGAAGGTGGCAAAGAACTGGTCGTGGCCGGAACGCGGGTAGATCGCATAATTGCGCACCGAAAGCGCATCGATCAGGCGGAACTGGAAGGTTTCGTCCGACAGCGTGGCGGCGACCGGCGGCACGCCGGCTGCCACGTCGCAGGGCGGGGCGACCATGAAGAAGGTCATGCGGTTGACGCAGACGCCGTCCTGCGCCGCCCAGGCGATGTAGCTCTCGGCATAGATCGCGCCGGAGAGATGGCTGTGCAGGTCGCCGCCCTTGGGCATGGCACGCAGGAAGGCGACGAGTTCGGGCGGCGATGCCTTCAGGGATTCGAAGACGGCCCCGACGTCGCCCGACGGCTCCAGCGCCTGGGACGGCGCGGCCTGCGGGCCTGCGCAGGCGGCAAGGGCCAGGAGGAGAGGCGCAAACAGCCTGCCGAGAGTGGTCATGATGGTCTCATGCCCGGTCGTAGTAACCGGCGCGGATCGTCGCGCCGATGAAGTTGCAGATCATGCGTTCGGCATGGATCATCGTGATGTTGCCGACGTCGTGCATCGGCGCGATCTCCACGATGTCCATGCCCAGCACGCGGCCCTTCTTGACCAGGCCGTGGATCAGCTTCCGCATCTGGTGCCAGGTGACGCCGCCCGGCGTCTGCGCCATGACCGCCGGCATGATCGTGGGGTCCAGCCCGTCGGCATCGACCGTCAGGTAGTAGCTGGCACCTTCGGGGATGCGGTCGAGCACCGCCTCCATGCCGATGTCGTAGAGTTCGTAGGCAGTGACGATGTCGGCCCCGTAGGCCCGCGCATCGGCGACCTCGCCTTCGCGCGCGCTGCCGATGCCGCGGATGCCGATCTGCACGATGCGGTCGAACCAGGCCATCTCGGAGGCCCGCCGGATCGGGCTGGAATAACCTTCCGTCACGCCGTTGACGTCGTTCCTCCAGTCGAGATGGGCATCGATGTGGATCAGGTGGATCGGCCCGCGCCCCTCCAGCGCCCGGAACACGGGGATCGGGATGCCGTGGTCGCCGCCCAGGGTGATCAGGGTCGCCCCGGCATCGAGGATCTTGCGCGCTGCGGCCTCGGCGCGGCGATAGTGCTCCTGGTGGTCGCCCGACACGGCGGTGACATTGCCGCAGTCGACGACGCGGATGTCCCGGTTGTCGAGCAGTGGACCGCCCAGGTCCCAGTCGAAGTGGTTGCGGGTGTAGTCGCTCATGTGGCTGGACTGGCGCAGCAGGTCGGGCGCCCGGCTCTGGTCGTTGGCCATCTCGTCGACCCGGTAGGGCAGGCCGTAGGGGATGCCCAGGATCGCGATGTCGGCCTCCAGCTTGTCGAGGTCCAGCGCCAGGGGAAAGTCGAGGAAGGTATGGGTGGGCGCACCGGGCGCGCGGGTCAGCTTGGTCATCGCGTTCTCCATCGGGTTCGGCGTCAGGCCGCCGTTGCGCCGCCGTCCACGGGGACGATGGCGCCGGTCATGAACGAGGCCTCGGACGAGGCCAGGAAACGGATCACGTTGGCGATCTCCTCGGGCCGCCCGACCCGGCGCATCAGCATCGTGCCGTCCAGCAGCCGGCGGCGCGCCTCGGGATCGAGGGCGCTGTCGATGCTCTCCTGCAGCAGCGGCGTCAGGGTCGCGCCGGGGCAGACGCAGTTGACCCGGATGCCGTCGGCCGCGTGATCGACCGCCAGAGCCCTGGTCAGCGCCACCACGCCGCCCTTGGGTCGCGACATAGACCGGCAGGCCCGGCGCACCGATCATGGCCAGTTCCGAGGCGACGTTGACGATCGTGCCCTGCGCGGCGCGCAGCAACGGCATGGCGGCACGCGCGACAAGGATGGTGCCGCGCAGGTTGACGCCGAGCACGGCGTCGATCTCCTCGATCGAGACCCGCTCCAGAATGCCGCGCCGGTCGATCCCGGCGTTGTTGACCAGGATGTCGAGACGGCCGTGTTCCGCGCCGAGCGCCTTGAAGAAGGCTTCGACCGCGCCGGCGTTGGCGATGTCGAGTGCGGCCGCGCGCGCCAGTCCGCCATGGCCGGCCGCATCGGCCTGCTGCTGGACCTGCCTGGCCTGCTCCCCGGCCGGGCGGATGTCGGCCATCACCACATGATGCCCCTCGCACGCCAGGCGTTCGGCCGTGGCAAGGCCGATGCCGCTGCCCGCCCCGGTGACGACGGCGATCTTCTGCTGTGACGGCATGTCCTTGCTCCCCCCGCAGGATCAAGACGACCATGGCCGGGCGGGCAAGGCAAGCCGCCGGGTCATGCACCCTTGAGTAGCGCGGAAGCTGGCTGCATGCTGGCGTCATGGAACAGATTGCACCGCTGGGCGGGCCGCCCGCTTGGACCGGGGACGACCTGCGCGCCGACGAAAGCGGCTGGCGTCGCCCCTTGGGCCCCGACCATGTTGCCGAGATCGAGGCTGCCCTGCGCCACGCGCGGGCGGCCGGGGTGCCCTGGCACCAGATCACCCGCGCGGACTTCCCGCTCGACAGCCTGGGCAGGGAGCTGGAGGCCGTCAGCGACGAACTCGAGAACGGCCGCGGCATCATCCAGTTGAAGGGTGTGCCCGTGGCGGGCAAGGGCCCGGACGAGAACAGGACCATGTTCATGGGCCTCTCGTCCTGGCTCGGCACGCCGGTCTATCAATCCACCAGGGGCGAGATCCTCGGCGAAATCCGCGACGAGGGTCCCGATGTCGGCCTCAAGCGCGGCCAGATGACCAATCCGGACGGCACCGCCTTCCTCTCCTCACGCTCGCGCGCGCAGTCGACCCAGCCGCTGCGCTGGCACACCGACCGCACCGACATCGTCGGCCTGCTCTGCGTCGGTGCACCCGCCGAGGGCGGGGCCAGCCGCCTGTCCAGCGCGGTGGCCATCCACGATGCCATGGTGCGCCGCCGTCCCGATCTGGCCGCGCTGCTCTACCAGCCGATCTGGCGCAGCCGCCTGGGCGAGGAGGCCGGCGGCGGCGATGCGATCTACGGCCTGCCGGTCTTCACCGTGAAGGACGGCAAGTTCGCCAGCCACTATTCGCGCACCTATGTAGAGGCCGCCCAGAAGCTGGCGACGACGCCGCAGATGAGCGATGCCCAGTGGGAGGCGCTCGACATGCTGGCCCAGCTCGGCGACGAGCTCTGCTACGAGATGTTCCTCGAACCCGGCGACATGCAGTTCCTCAACAACCATGTCGTCTATCACGCCCGCGCCGCCTTCCGGGACGATCCGGCGGCGGGCAAGGTGCGCAACCTCTAACGGGTCTGGCTTGCCGCCCGCAACGGGCGCGACCTGCCGGCATGTTTTGCCGAACTGTTCGGCGACACCGCGGGCGGCCACCTGCGCGGCGGCATCCTGCAGGCCGAGGACGGCGCCACCCGCTCGCCCTTTGCCTGATCGCCGGATGTTTTTTCGTCGAGGCATCGCCCGGTGTGCGCCCGCGCACTTCCCGCGCCACCATCGATTTGACATGATCGAAGCGTAGCAGGGATGCAGTGCGCCGGCGGAGGCCGCCGGCCAGGGTCAAGGGAGTGCGGTGACGATGGCACCGCTCGTCATATCTCCGACACGTCGCCAGGTTCTGGGCCTGCTGGCAGGCGGCGCCTTGTCGCCGCTGCTGGGGCCCGGCCCGGCGCGTGCCCAGGACATGATGTTCTTCCGCATCGGCACCGGGGGTGCGGCGGGCACCTACTATCCGGTCGGCGCGCTGATCGCCAACATCATCTCCAACCCGCCGGGCTCGCGGCCCTGCGACAAGGGCGGCAGTTGCGGCGTGCCGGGCCTGGTTGCGGTGGCGCAGTCCTCGGAGGGTTCGGTCTCCAACGTCGAGGACGTCAACGGCGGCTTCATCGAATCGGCCTTCTGCCAGTCCGATATCGTCTTCAGCGCCTACCATGCCTACGGCCTGTTCGAGGGCAGGAAGCCGCTGACCAACGTCCGCCTGATCGCCAATCTCTATCCCGAGACCGTGCAGATCCTGGTCGCGGCCGATTCCAGCATCGCCAGGATCGAGGATCTCAAGGGCAGGCGCATCTCGCTCGACGCCGAAGGCTCGGGCACGCTGGTCGATGCCCGCATCATCTTGGGCCATTTCGGCCTGGCCGACGACAACATGGCGGTCGAGTACCTGCAGGCCGGCCCGGCCGCCGCACGCATGCGCGAAGGCACGCTCGATGCCTTCTTCGTCATCGCCGGCACGCCGACCGCCTCGGTCGCCGATCTGATCGCCGGCGGCGTCGCGCGCCTGCTGCCGATCCCCGACGTCCGGGCGATCGAACTGATGGTCGCCTACCCGTTCTTCTCGCTGGCGGTGGTGCCCGAGGGCACCTATCCCGGCGCCCCGGCGGTCTCGACCCTTTCGGTCGGGGCGCAGTGGATCGTCTCGCCGATGCTGGAGGACGATCTGGTCTACGGCATCACGTCGGCGCTGTGGAACGAGAACAGCCGCAAGCTGCTCGATTCCGGCCATCCCGCGGCGCGCCAGATCAAGCTCTCCAACGCCCTCCAGGGGGCGGCCATCCCGCTCCATGCCGGCGCCCGCCGCTACTACGAGGAGATCGGCTTCGATCTCTCGACCGTGGCCCTGCCGGCGGAAACCCCGCCGATTCCCGGTGCGGCGCCCGCGGCGCCCGCCGAGGACGCCGAGCAGTAGGGCGTTTCAGTGGCCGCGTTCCAGGTCGACGACGTTCTCCAGCGGTTCGCCCTTCTGCATGCGCCGGTAGTTGGCGGCGATCCCCGCGGTGCAGGATTCCGGCACGGTCAGCGCCGCGACATGGGGGAAACTCACAATCCGCGGGTGATACCAGAAGGGGTGGTCGGGCGGCATAGGCTCGACGCTCTGGACGTCCACGGTCGCCCCGGCGATGTGGCCGGG
>JAQCLG010000253.1 GCA_027592745.1 Pseudomonadota bacterium
GGTGACGGCGTTGAGGGGGCCGGGGGTGCCGTTGAAGGGAAAGCCCAGGTCGCGGGCGCGGGGGCGGGTCTGTGGCGTGTTCATTCGTGCACGCTAGCGGCGCTCCGGCGCCCCGGCAACGATCCCTGCGAGCCGGGCGATCCGACCGGTCGTTGCGGGCTTCACAAAGACCGGGCCTTCGGCCATGCTGCGCCGCAGCAATCCTTCCCCGGCGCTTGGACCCATCATGCACCTTGCCATACTCAAGGAACGTAGGCCTGGAGAAACCCGGGTTGCGGCCTCTCCCGACATGGTCAAGAAGCTGGCGGCCATGGGCGCCAGCGTTGCGATCGAGACGGGTGCCGGCACGGCTGCGGGCGTGCCCGACACGGCCTTTGCCGAGGCCGGCGCCCGCATTGCCAGCGATGTCGCCGACGCCCTGGATGCCGCCGACCTTGTACTCAAGGTGCGCCGGCCGATGGCCGCGGGCGAGGGTGAGGTCGACGAACTCTCGATGATTCCCGACGGCGCCGTCCTGGTCGGCCTGCTCAATCCCCTGGTGCAGACCGGGCAGTGGGAGGGTTACGCCGCCAAGGGGCTGACGGTGCTGGCGATGGAGCTGGTGCCGCGCATCAGCCGCGCCCAGTCGATGGATGCGCTCTCCTCCCAGGCCAACCTGGCGGGCTACAAGGCCGTGCTGGACGCCTGTATCTACTACAAGCGGGCGATGCCGCTGATGATGACGGCGGCCGGCACCCTGGCGCCGGCACGGGTGCTGATCCTGGGTGCGGGCGTTGCCGGCCTGCAGGCGATCGCCACGGCACGCCGCCTGGGCGCGGTGGTCTCGGCCTTCGACGTGCGCCCGGCGGTCAAGGAACAGGTCGAGAGCCTGGGCGCGGCCTTCGTCGAGGTCGAGGGCGCCACGGCGGATGCCGAGACCAAGGGCGGTTATGCCAAGGAAATGGACGAGGACTACAAGCGGCGCCAGAGCGCGGCGATCCACGAGGCGCTGAAGAAGGCCGACATCTGCATCACCACGGCGCAGATCCCGGGCAAACCCTCGCCCCGGCTGATCACCGCCCAGATGGTCATGGACATGAAACCCGGCTCGGTCATCGTCGACCTTGCGGCCGAGGGCGGCGGCAACTGCGAGCTGACCCAGCCCGACAAGGTGGTCAGCGTCGAGGGCCGCACCATCGTCGGCTTCTCCAACATGGCGGCGCGCATCGCCACCGACGCCTCGCAGCTCTACGCGCGCAACCTGCTCAACCTGGTCGCCCCGTTCATCGACAAGGAGAACGGCGCGCTGACGCTCGACTTCGACGATGACGTCATCGCCGGATGCTGCGCCATGCGCGAGGGCCGGCTGGTTCACCCCACGCTTACCGCGCAACAGGGAGGCTGATCATGGACGCCGTGGTCGACCCGTTCGTCTTCCGCCTGACGATCTTCATCCTGGCGATCTTCGTGGGCTATTTCGTGGTCTGGAGCGTGACGCCGGCGCTGCACACGCCGCTGATGGCCGTCACCAACGCGATTTCCAGCGTCATCATCGTCGGTGCGCTGATCGCGGTCGGCCCGGCCGAGATGAACATCGCCAAGATCCTGGGGTTCGTCGCCGTCACCCTGGCGGCGGTCAACATCTTCGGCGGCTTCACCGTGACCCACCGCATGCTGCAGATGTTCAAGAAGAAGGAACGCGCCGGAGGGGGCAAGCGATGACGGCCAACCTGTCGGCCCTGGCCTACCTCGTCGCGGCGGTCTGTTTCATCCTGGCGCTCAAGGGGCTGTCGTCGCCGACGTCCTCGCGCCGCGGCAACATGATCGGCATCGCCGGCATGGCGATCGCGGTGGCCACCACCGTCGCCGACCCCACGGTCGTCTCCTACGGCTGGATCCTGGGCGGCCTGGCGCTGGGCGGCGCGATCGGCGTCGTCATCGCCCTGAAGATCCAGATGACCGCGATGCCCCAGCTTGTGGCAGCCTTCCACAGCCTGGTCGGCATGGCCGCGGTGCTGGTCGCGGCGGCGGCCTTCTTCGCGCCCGGCGCCTATGGCATCGCCGATGCCGCCGGGGCGATCCATACCACCAGCCTGGTCGAGATGATCCTGGGCATGGCGATCGGCGCCATCACCTTCTCAGGGTCGGTCATCGCCTTTGCCAAGCTGCAGGGGCTGGTCTCGGGTTCGCCCGTGGTCTTCCCCGGCCAGCACTGGGTCAACCTGGCGCTGGGCCTGGTGCTGGTCGGCATCGGCGTCTGGTTCGTCATGACCCAGTCGGAGGTCGCCTTTCTGATCGTGGCCGCGCTCGCCTTCGTCATCGGCGTCACGCTGATCATCCCGATCGGGGGCGCCGACATGCCGGTCGTCGTTTCGATGCTCAACAGCTACTCGGGCTGGGCCGCGGCGGGCATCGGCTTCACCCTGGAGAACGAGCTGCTGATCATCACCGGGGCGCTGGTCGGCAGCTCCGGCGCGATCCTCTCCTACATCATGTGCAAGGGGATGAACCGCTCGTTCGTCAACGTCATCCTGGGCGGCTTCGGCGCCACGGCCGGGCCGGCCGCCGACATGGGCGACCGCAACGTCAAGCAGGGCAGCGCCGAGGATGCCGCGTTCATCATGCAGAACGCGCGCAAGGTCATCATCGTGCCGGGCTACGGCATGGCGGTGGCCCAGGCCCAGCACGCCCTGCGCGAGATGGCCGATTTCCTGAAGGAGGAGGGGGTCGAGGTCTCCTACGCCATCCACCCCGTGGCCGGGCGCATGCCGGGCCACATGAACGTGCTGCTGGCCGAGGCCAACGTGCCCTACGACGAGGTC
>JAQCLG010000254.1 GCA_027592745.1 Pseudomonadota bacterium
GCCGGCGGCGCGGTCGAGCACCAGCCCGCCGGCGACCGCGGGAGCCAGCAGCAGCACCAGCCCTGCGAGGGCGGCCGCAGGGGCACGCCAGGGCCGCGCGAGTCGCGTCATGATCCCGCGGCCGGCCACCACCACCGCACCGGCCCAGGGGATGACAAGCGCCGCCTCGACATAGGACAGCACGCGCATCTGGTGCAGGGTCGCTGCGAGATAGATCGCCATGGCGACCAGCAGCAGCAGCCAGCCCAGGCGCCGGCCATCGCCGCGCCAGGCTCCGGCGGCGGCGAAGGGCATGGCGACCAGCAGCGGGCCCAGGGAAAACAGTGCATCGGCCCAGGTCGTGGCACCCCGCGCCAGCATCGGCTCGGCCTCGCGGACATGGGCAAGGAAGATCGCCTGGACCGCGGGATCGACCTCGCCGTAGGGACCGGCAAAGAATTGCGGGAAAAGCGCCGCCATCGGGACCAGCACCAGGACACCTCCGATGCCGGCGACGCCCAGCCTGGCGAACGGACCCATGCGATCGCTGCGTCCGGCAAGGGCGATGAGCCCGGCAGCGGCAGCCAGCAGCAGGACCAGAACGGCATGGACAGACGAGAGACGGTCGAGATCCACAGCCGGCCAGTCGGACGGCGGCCGCTCCAGGGCAAGCGCCAGCAGGGTGGCAAGTAGCAGGCCCAGGGCGAAGTCCCGCAGCGCGACCGCGCTGCCCCGCTCGCCACGGAGCCAGCCCAGGGCCAGGACGGCACCCGCGATGGCGATCGTCATCAGCGCCTCCGCGCCGACCCACAGGCCAGCAGCGGCCGCAAGGCCGGCGAACAGGGGGAGCCGCCGGGCATCGCCCCGGCACCGCGCCCAGTGGAGCAGCATCGCGAGCACCGCCACCGCGAGGGTGAGGTGCAGGCTGTGGTGGTCGGCCCGCCCGATCTGATAAACGCCATAGATTCCCGGCTGCGCCAGGAACAGGACGACCGCCAGCAGGCTGCCCCACCTGCCGATGTAGCTGCGCCCGGCCCAGGCGATCAGCATCGCGGCAGGAACCTGCAGCAGCGGGCTTGCCAGCGCGCCGCCCCAGAACAGGGCGTCGTGGAGATCGAGAAAGGGCAGCAGAGGCAGGGAGCACGCCAGCACGACCAGGTCGAACAGCCGCGTCCAGTGCATGGCGAGGCCATGGGGCGCATCGAGCAGCGGCATCATGCCGTCCCACCAGTCGCCCGTCGCGACCAGGCGTTCGATGCGCATCAGCCGCACGTAACAGTCGGGATCGACGAGACGGCCGGACAGAACCCCGGGAGCGGCAAACAGCAGGACACCGCCGTGGAGCAGCAGCGTCAGCCCGGCCGCGACCAGGCCATCACGGCGCATCGCGAAAGACCCAGATCCGGTTGGCCGTGAAGTTGACGAACAGCGCGACGCAGCAGCCGGCCGCCAGCGCGAGCAGGGGCGCACCGGCGAAAAAGGCGGTGGTGGCGATCAGCAGGGCATAGACGCCGTAGTTGACCAGGGCGCCACCGCCGTTGACGGCCACGAAGTGCAGCCACTGGCGCCCGAGCCGGCCGCGCGGGGCCCCGGGAAAGGTGAAGCGGCGGTGCAGGCTCCAGGTGACCGTCGCGGCGGCGACGAAGGAAAGCGCGCGCGCGACATAGGGCCCCATGTCGGTGGTGGCCAGGAGCAGCCAGAGCGCCCCGGCATCGAAGACGAAGCCGATGCCGCCGACCATGCAGAAACGCGCCAGCTGACGGACCAGCGTGGCACTCACGGGCAGCGCCCCGGCGCCCGGTGGGCAAGATAGGCAAGGCGCTTCATCTCGCGCCGTCCGTGGGTCACTGTGTCGAGGATCAGGCCGCAGGTGAAGGAGAGGAAACCCAGCAGCATCAGGCCGGTCGCCAGCAGCGCGGTGGGCAGGCGCGGCACCAGCCCGGTCTCCAGCCAGGTCAGGACCAGCGGCCAGCCCAGGGCCAGCGAGGCCAGGCAGAGCAGCACGCCCTGCACGACGAAGAAGGGGAGCGGGCGTTCATCCTTCACCAGCACGAAGATGGCAAGGAGGATGCGCACACCGTCGCGCCAGGTGTTGAGCTTGCTTGTCGAACCTTCCGGGCGGCCGCGATAGGGCGCCTCCACCTCGGCAAAGGGCATCGAGAGCGAGAGAGCATGGACGGTGAGTTCGGTTTCCGTCTCGAAGCCATGGGCCAGCGCCGGGAAGCTCTTGACGAAGCGGCGCGAGAAGACGCGGTAGCCGCTCAGCATGTCGACCAGGCCGCGCCCGAACAGCCACGCCACCAGGGCGGTGAGCACCCGGTTGCCAAAGCGGTGACCGGCACGATAGGCCTCCTGGCCCTGCGCAACGCGCCGGGCACAGACCATGTCGAGGCGCTCCTCGACCAGGGTGGCGATCAGGCGTGGGGCGCTGGCGGCATCGTAGGTGCCGTCGCCATCGACCAGGACATAGGTGTCGGCCTCGATGTCGGCGAACATGCGGCGCACCACCGCGCCCTTGCCCTGGCGCGCCTCGCGCCGGACGATGGCCCCCGCCTCGCGCGCCACGGCGATCGTGCGGTCGGTCGAATTGTTGTCGAAGACATGGATGGCCGCGCCAGGCAGCGCGGCGCGAAAGGCCGCCACGACGGCTCCGATCGCGACCTCCTCGTTGTAACAGGGAATCAGGACGGCGATACGTCCCGCCTCGTCGCTGTGCATGGTTCTGCCGTACCCCGACTTCCTGGCGGCCACTCTAGAGCGGATCACGATCACCCGGAACTGTTCCACGGTTCCGGGTGATCGTGTGAATCCGCTCTACATC
>JAQCLG010000079.1 GCA_027592745.1 Pseudomonadota bacterium
TGCTAACGGAAGACGGGCATTCAGAAATCAGCCGGCTTTACTGGCATCAACAGGAGGGCATGTGATGCAACCAATCAAAACTGTCGCGCTTACCTTCGCCGCTGTCCTGGTGGCTGGGCAGGCGTTTGCAGGTGCAACCATCGACGGGATCAAGGAGCGCGGTTCCGTGCGCTGCGGTGTTTCGGGCGTACTTGCCGGATTCGCGCTTCCCGACAGCCAAGGCGTCATGCAGGGCCTGGACGCGGACGTCTGCCGCGCCGTGGCCGCCGCCCTTCTGGGCGATGCCGGGGCGGTCGAATTCGTCGCCCTTTCGGCACAGCAGCGCTTCACCGCCCTGCAGTCGGGCGAGGTCGACCTGCTTTCGCGCAACACGACCTGGACGCTGACCCGCGACACCTCGCTGGGTCTCGATTTCACCGGCGTCACCTTCTACGACGGCCAGGGCTTCATGGTCCCGACCGCGCTGGGCGTCTCCTCGGCCAGCGAACTCGAAGGCGCCGCGATCTGCGTGCAGTCGGGCACGACCACCGAGAAGAACCTGACCGACTACTTCCGTGCTACGGGCATGACCTTCCAGCCCGTCGTCTTCGAGGGCTTCGAGGAGTCCGTGACCGCCTTCGTCAACGGCCGTTGCGACGCCTACACCACGGATGCCTCGGGTCTGGCTTCGATCCGCGTCTCCAACGTCTCCAACCCCGACGACTACGTGATCCTGCCCGAGATCATCTCCAAGGAGCCGCTTGGCCCGGCCGTGCGGAACGATGACTCCGAGTGGTTCGACGTCGTCCGCTGGACCGTGTTCGCGATGCTGAACGCCGAAGAGGCAGGCATCACCTCCGAGAACATCGACAGCTTCAAGATGAGCGACGATCCCAACATCGCGCGCATCATGGGCGACGAGCCCGGCATGGGCGCGGCCATGGGCATCGACGACGCTTGGGCCTACAACGTGATCTCGCAGGTGGGCAACTACGGCGAGGTCTTCGAGCGCAACGTCGGCGCCAGCACCCCGCTGGGCTTCCAGCGCGGCATCAATGCCCTGTGGACGCAGGGCGGCCTGATGTACGCCCCGCCGATCCGCTGATCGGAACGTGACGCTTGCTGCCGCCCGGCCCCGCGCCGGGCGGCAGCGGACGGTCCCGCCATGACGGCCCATCACAGCAAGTCCGACATCCAGGGTCCCGCCCCGGCGCGGGCCGCCTTCTATAACGACCCCACCGTACGGGCGATCTTCTGGCAGGTCGTCGTCGTCGGCAGCGTGGTCGCTCTGGTCGGCTACCTGGTTTCCAACGCGCTCGAGAACCTCGAGCGCCAGAACATCGCGTCGGGTTTCGGTTTCCTCGATCTTCCCGCCGGCTTTGCCATCGGCGAGGGCATGCTGCCCTATTCGCCCGCCGACACCTATTTCCGCGCCCTTCTCATCGGCGCGCTCAACACCATCAAGGTCGCGGTCGCGGGTATCTTCTTTGCCACGATCATCGGCGTCATCGTCGGCGTCGCACGACTCTCGCCCAACTGGCTGATCGCGCGATTCGCCACGGTCTACATCGAAACCCTGCGCAACGTGCCGCTGCTGCTGCAGCTCTTCTTCTGGTACGCGCTGATTGTCGAGGCCCTGCCCGTCGCACGCGAGGCCTTCGGGCCCCTCCTCGGTTTCCACCTCTCCAACCGCGGCATGAACGTGCCGCTGCCCGACGACATGGGATTCCTCGGTCTGCTCGTCGGCATTCTGGTCTTCATCGTCGCTGCGATCTGGCTCTACCGGCGCAACAAGGCGATCCACGACGCCACGGGCGAGACACCCAATACCCTGGTGCCGACGCTGGTCATGCTGGTGGCGTTTCCCTTCCTGGGCTGGGCCGCGGGCGGTTTCCCCACCGAGTTCGACACGCCCGAACTCAAGGGTTTCTCGTTCAACGGCGGCGGCGTCATCTCGGCCGAGTTTATGGCCCTGTGGCTGGGCCTGACGCTTTACACCGCATCCTTCATCGCCGAGATCGTGCGAAGCGGCATCCAGGCGGTGACCAAGGGACAGTGGGAGGCGGCCGGGGCGCTCGGGCTGCGCCGCACCCAGATCCTGCGTTTCGTGGTCCTGCCCCAGGCGCTGCGCGTCATCATCCCGCCGACCACCAGCCAGTACCTCAACCTGACCAAGAACAGCTCGCTGGCCGTCGCGATCGGTTATCCCGACATCGTCTCGATCGCCGGCACGACGCTGAACCAGACCGGCCAGGCGATGGAGGGCATCGCCATCATCATGGCGGTCTACCTGACGCTGAGCCTTTCGATCTCGGCCTTCATGAACTGGTACAACAAGAAGATCGCGCTGGTGGATCGCTGAGATGACCGACCGCACAGCAGCACACGAGGACTGGACACGCCCGCCCGCCGCGACGACGGGCGTCATCGGCTGGATGCGCAAGAATCTGTTCAGCAGCTGGCTCAACTCGCTGATGACGCTGCTGGCGATCTACGTCCTGATCTCGACGATCCCCGGCCTGTTCCAGTGGGCCTTCATCGATGCCATCTGGGGCGATAACCCGCCCGAAGTCTGCAAGAACATGCCCGGCGCATGCTGGTCGTTCATCAACGAGAAGTACCGCCTGATCCTGTTCGGCGTGTATCCCTACGAGGAGCAGTGGCGCCCCCTGGTCGCCATGATCATCTTCCTGACGCTGATCTTCGGAAGCTGCATCAAGCCGCTGTGGGTGCTGGGCAAGTGGATCATGGCGATCTGGGCGGTCGGCCTGGTGATGGTCGGCATCCTGATGTGGGGCGGTGTCCTGGGCATGGAGTACGTCGACCAGTCGCAGTGGGGCGGCCTGCCGCTGACCCTGTTCCTGGCGACCTTCGGGGCGGTCCTGTCCTTCCCGCTGGCGATCCTGCTGGCCCTGGGCCGGCGGTCCGACATGCCCGCGATCAAGACGATCTGCGTCGTCTACATCGAGCTGATCCGCGGTGTGCCGCTGATCTCGATCCTGTTCATGGCCTCGGTCATGTTCCCGCTGTTCCTGCCGACCGGCGTCTCGATCGACAAGCTGCTGCGCGCCGTGGTCGGCCTGATCCTGTTTTCGGCGGCCTATGGCGCCGAGATCGTGCGCGGCGGCCTGCAGGCGATCCCGCGCGGCCAGTACGAGGCCGCCGACGCCATGGGCCTGACCTACTGGCAGAAGATGGGCAAGGTGATCCTGCCCCAGGCCCTGCGCATCACCATCCCGCCCATGGTCAACGGCTTCATCGGCGGCTTCAAGGACACCTCGCTGGTCCTCATCATCGGCCTGTTCGACCTGCTCTACGCGACCCGCCTGGCCTTCCAGGACATCAGCTGGCGCCCCTACTACATCGAGGGTTACGTCTTCTGCGCCCTGATCTACTTCTGCTTCTGCTTCTTCATGTCGCGCTACAGCCAGTGGCTCGAACGCTACCTGGCCAAGGGCCAGAACTACTAGGAGGTCGCCATGGCCGCGGCAGCACAGACCCAAGCCTCGCCCACCACGGGTTCCGTCGTGGAACTGCGCCATGTCCACAAGTGGTACGGCGAATTCCACGTCCTCAAGGACATCAACCTGCAGGTCCGCCTGGGCGAACGGGTGGTGGTGTGCGGCCCCTCGGGCTCGGGCAAGTCGACCATGATCCGCTGCATCAACCGGCTGGAGGAACACCAGCGCGGCCACATCTTCGTCGAGGGCAAGGAACTGACCAACGACCTGCGCCAGGTCGACGCCATCCGCAAGGAAGTCGGCATGGTCTTCCAGCACTTCAACCTGTTCCCCCACATGACCGTGCTGGAAAACCTGATCCTGGGCCCGACCTGGGTGCGCAAGATTCCGCGCAAGGAAGCCATCGACACGGCGATGATGTACCTGGAGCGGGTCAAGATTCCCGAGCAGGCCAACAAGCATCCGGGCCAGCTTTCGGGCGGCCAGCAGCAGCGCGTGGCGATCGCCCGCTCGCTCTGCATGAAACCCAAGATCATGCTGTTCGACGAGCCGACCAGCGCGCTCGACCCCGAGATGATCAAGGAGGTGCTCGACGTCATGGTCGAGCTGGCCGAGGAAGGCATGACCATGATCTGCGTCACCCACGAGATGGGCTTTGCCCGCACCGTGGGCGACACCATGGTCTTCATGGACCAGGGCGAGATCGTCGAGATGGCCCCGCCTGCCGAGTTCTTCGCCAACCCGAAGAACGAGCGCACCCAGCTTTTCCTGTCGCAGATCCTGTCGCACTAGGTCGCAAACTCATAAAGTGGTAGCGCGGCGCTGTGGAATTTGATTCAAGCTCCTTGAGGAGGAGCTGAGATGAGCCAACGCCGCTATGAGATTACGGACTTCGAGTGGTCGATCATTGAGCCACTGCTGCCGAACAAGCCGCGCGGTGTGCCACGGGTGGATGACCGCAAGGTTCTGAACGGGATTTACTGGCGGCTTCGGACTGGTTCGCCCTGGGCCGATATTCCGGAACGCTACGGGCCGGCCACGACCTGCTACAACCGGTTCGTACGCTGGCGCAAGCTAGGCGTCTGGGACCGTATCTTCGAGGCGGTCTCGGCGGCCTACGATGGCGATCTGCAAATGGTCGATAGTTCCTCGATCCGCGTTCACCAGCATGGGGCGAACGCAAAAAGGGGGGGGCGCAAGCCACCGCCGGGGACCAGTCTGATGGCCGATGCATGGGGCGCTCGCGGGGCGGGCTGACGACCAAGATCCACGCCTTGGTCGACGTCGAGGGGCGACCCGTGGTCCTCAAGCTCACTCCCGGCCAGGCCCACGACGGCCGGAGCGCGGCCGACATGCTCGGCGGTCTGGGTGAGGGCCAGATCCTGCTCGCCGACCGGGCCTACGACTCCAACGCCCTACGCCAGGCGATGGACGCGCAAGGCGCCTGGGCCTGCGTCAAGCCGATGCCCGGACGCAAGCACCCGCTCGCCTTCAGCGCCTTCCTCTATCGCCACAGAAATCTCGTCGAGCATTTCTTCAACAAGATCAAGCACTACCGCGCCATCGCAACTCGATACGAAAAGCACGCCGACAACTATCTTGCTCTCGTCAAACTCGCCGCCGTCAGAATATGGCTGCGAACTTATGAGTCGGTGACCTAGCGTCCTTGCTTCTTCGGCCTTGTTCTCCTCGACCAGTTTTGCCGCCGCGGCCTTCACGTCGCGCCAGTTCTGGGTCAGCGGATCGATGATCGTGGCGACCACCAGGCGTTCGACATAGGCGCGCGGTGTGTAGTGGGCGCCCAGGCTGTGGCGTTCCTGCGGGTCGAGTGCGTGCTCCAGCAGCGTGCCGAAGATCGCGGGTTCGACGTCCTGCCATCTGCGTTCGGCGGCGATGATCAACAGGTTCAGTTCGTCCTCGTCGACCTGCACGGCTACCGCATTGCGGAACAGGCCGCCGTTGAAGCGCAGCAGGTCCTCGCGCAATTGCGTCGAGAAGCCGCCCGCGTCCATCTCGCGCCACAGGGCTTCCAGGGCCAGGTGCAGGCGCCCGGCCTTGCCGCGGAACTCCTTGAGGAAATCGGTGAAGATACCGTGTTTGATGAGGCCGATGTCCTCGGCAAACATCGTGAACAGGCATCGCATCAGGAACATCGCCACCTTTTCGGCGGCGGCGCGGCGCTGTGCCGATTGTTTCTCGCTCGCCAGCTTGGGGTCGACGGCCTTCAGCAGGCGGCCTTCCAGGGATTGCGAAAGACGCGCCAGAAGCTCGGCGACTTCTCGCGTGACCTCTGCCGTGCGCCGCGCCGGATCGAGCAGTGAGGGCTCCGTCCAGACCTTGCGCAGCCGCTCCCGCACGGCCTCGTCGCGCAGGTCGTCGAGATAGATGCGATAGCTCTGGCGGTCGGGAAACTGCGCGCAGTGTTTCCCCTGCAGCGAGAAATCGGCGTAAAGCTCGATGACGTGGCCGACATCGACCACCACCAGAAAGGGTGGCCAGCCTTCGCTGACCGGCAGCCGCCTAGCGTAGTTCTCGGCCTGCTCGCGTGCATTCCTTAGCAGAGCATCCCATTGCGCCCCGCCGCGACGGCCGGAGCCGACGCGAAGTTCTGGCAGTTCTAGGGAAAGATTGCGGGCTTCGGCAAACTTCTGGCGCTTGGCGCTCTGTTTGGCCTCCAGGACGAAGCAGCCGCGCTTGTAGAGGTCGATGAAGCCCGATGTCGGCGCGCCGTCGATCCGCCGCACGGTGACGCGGCGCTCGAAGACATAGGCGTTGCGGCTCTCGTCCTCGGTCGCCGGCTCCGGTTCCGGGACATCCAGCAGGACGGAGAGTTCCCGCAGGAACATCTGGTAGTTGGATCGCTCGCCACCGCCCGATTCAGTCCAGCGGGCGAGAAACCCATCGACATCCGGTGTGCTGTTCATCGGGGTTGCTTGCCGCAATACTGGCTGTCGCGACAAACTCGCTGCCCCAAAGCGGCGTGGAAAGATTTCATTTCCTTGCCGTGATGCACGGTATCCGCGCCTGTGCGGCCGGGGCACATTGCAGCTCCAATTCAGTCGCTTGCAGCCGCTTGTTCATGTAACGTTCCAACTCCGCATCGCCCCAAGAATCATTTCTGCCGACCGAACCCAATTCGGCCGAACCCCGTGATCGCGCAGGCAAATAGGGTTTTTGCGTAACGGCGTCTGCAGACTCCCGCGCAAGGCGCTGAAAGCGCGGCCCTTTCGGCCTTCGGATGTTCCTGTTTCGTTTCACGTGAAACACCCGCCCGTCGCGCCGTGCTTGCCCTGCGGCGCGGGGCCGATAGGATCGCCCCACCTCATCCATTGCCCCCGGAACCCCGCCATGGCCGCCGCCCTCGACGGAATTGTCGTTCTCGACCTCTCGCGCATCCTGGCGGGGCCCTGGTGCGGCCAGATCCTGGCCGATCTCGGCGCCAGCGTGATCAAGGTCGAGCGCCCGGGCGCCGGCGACGACACGCGCGCCTGGGGCCCGCCCTACCTGAAGGATGCAGAGGGCAACGACACCACGGAGGCGGCCTATTACCTGGCCGCAAACCGGGGCAAGCAGTCGCTCACCCTCGACATCGCCAGCGAGCAGGGTGCGGCAATAGCCCGCGAGCTCGCCGGGCGCGCCGACATCGTGATCGAGAACTACAAGCTCGGCGGCCTGAAGAAATACGGCCTGGATTACGAAAGCCTCAAGGCGGCCAACCCGCGGCTGATCTACTGCTCGATCACCGGCTTCGGCCAGACCGGCCCCTATGCCCCGCGCGCCGGCTACGATTTCGTCATCCAGGGCCTGTGCGGTTTCATGTCGATCACCGGCGAGCGCGATGACCTGCCCGGCGGCGGGCCCCAGAAGGCTGGCGTGGCGATCACCGATCTCACCACCGGGCTCTACAGCACCATCGCCATCCTGGCCGCCCTGCAGCACCGCAACAACACCGGGCAGGGCCAGTACATCGACATGGCGCTGTCCGACAGCGCCGTCGCGCTCATGGCCAACATGAACATGAACTATCTCACCAGCGGCACGCCGCCCAAGCGCTACGGCAACGCCCACCCCAACCTGCTGCCCTACCAGGTCTTCGACACGGCCGACGACCCCATCATCATCGCCATCGGCAACGACGGCCAGTTCCGCCGCTGGTGCGAGCTGGCCGGCGCCCCCGAACTCGCCGACGACCCGCGTTTTGCCACCAACCCCGCGCGCATCCGCAACCGCGAGCCGCTGATCGAGCGTGTCATCGACCTGATGCAGCAGCACCCGCGCGCCTGGTGGGTCGAGAACCTGGAAAAGCTCGGCGTGCCCTATGGCGTCGTCAACAACTTCGCCCAGGTCTTCGAGGACCCCCACATCCAGGCCCGCGGCATGAAGTTCGAGATGGACCATCCCGCCGCCGGCACCGTGCCGCTGGTGAGGAGCCCCGTGAACCTCAAGGGCTCCCCCCCGGTCTACCGCCGCCCGCCGCCCATGCTGGGCGAACACACCGATAGCGTGCTCAAGGACATGCTCGGCAAGACCGACGCCGAGATCGCGGCGCTGCGCGAGGCAGGCGTGCTGTAGGAGCGGCCGGAGC
Source organism: Pseudomonadota bacterium (assembly GCA_027592745.1). Taxonomy (GTDB): domain Bacteria; phylum Pseudomonadota; class Alphaproteobacteria; order SP197; family SP197; genus CALGGB01. The sequence goes on from JAQCLG010000079.1 coordinate 8,026, forward strand.
GGGAAACCCGCCATGGCCGATCGCGCGCCGCCCCTGCCGGTCCTCGGCCTCGTGGCCGATGCCTTCACCACGGTCAGCGCCAACCTGCCGGCCCTGCAGCGCCTGGGGCGCGGGCCGTTTGTCGTCGCCCTGGTGCTGGGCCTTGCCTTCGGCGCGATGCAGCCCTTCCCCTGGGCGCCCATGGCGGGGCTGGCCATGGGCGTGGGGTACGCCTGGTTCTCCTTCGGCGTCTTCCGCCTGGTGCTGCTCGGCCCCGACAGGGCGGTGCTGCCCGCCGCACCCGACAGGGGCGTGGACGGCCCGCTGATCCGCCGCTCGAACCTCGGCACCTTCATGCTGCGCGCCCTGGGCCTTGCCGTGCTGATGGCGCTGGGCATCGGCGCCGTGATGATGGTCGTCGTCTATCCGCTGGCCGTGCTGCCGATGGCCCCCGCCGAACAGCAGGCCATGCTCACCCGCCCCGGCCTCTTCATCGCCGGCAGCCTAATCCTGTCGACCGTGCTGGCCGCGCTGCCCGTCGGCATCCCCGTCGTGCGCCTGGCCACGGTCCTGCCGATGACCGCGATCGAGCGCGACACCACCCTGGCCGCCGCCTGGGCCCTGTCGCGCGGCCACGGCCTGCGCCTCACCCTGGCGCTGCTCGTGCTCGCCGCGCCCTTCCTGCTGGGTTACGCCGCGCTCGAGGCGACCCTTGCCATGCTCGCCGGCATGGCCGGCGCCGACGGCCCCGGCTTCCTCGCCCACCTGATGGCGCTCGCCCTGGCCACCGCCATGGGCATGACGCTGACCGCGCTGATCTCGGTCGCCATGGCGCGCGCCTGGACCGTGATGGCCCCCTGAAACGCGCCTGTCATCCCGCCTGACAAGCAGGCCGCGGTCGCGCTAACGTGTGCCGCCAACAGGGGAGAGGGCCATGCGTATCGTCAGCGAGTTTCCGCATCAGGTGAAGGTGCTGGAGAAGGAGGTCTGGATCCCGATGAAGCGGGGCGACAAGCTTGCCGCGCGCATCTGGCTCCCCGTCGATGCGCAGGAGAACCCGGTCCCCGCCCTCCTCGAATACATCCCCTACCGCAAGCGCGACATGACGCGCCCGGGCGACGAACCCAAGCATGCCTGGTTCGCCGGCCACGGCTACGCCAGCCTGCGCGTCGACATGGCCGGTGCCGGCGACAGCTTCGGCGTCATGCGCGACGAGTACGCCAGGCAGGAGCTGCAGGACGGCAAGGAGGTCATCGCCTGGATCGCCAGACAGCCCTGGTGCACCGGCAAGGTCGGCATGTTCGGCATCTCCTGGGGCGGCTTCAACTCGCTCCAGGTCGCAGCACTCAAGCCGCCGGCTCTGAAGGCCATCGTCACCTCCTGCTCGACCGACGACCGCTACGCCGACGACATGCACTACATGGGCGGCGCCCTGCTCAACGACCAGCTCGACTGGGGCACCACCTTCTTCTCGATCCTGCCCCTGCCGGGCGACCCGGAGATCATGGGGCCCGCCTGGAAGAAGAACTGGAAGGAGCGGCTCGACGGCGTGCCCTGTCCGGTCGAACTCTGGATGAAACACCAGCGGCGCGATGCCTACTGGAAACACGGCTCGGTCTGCGAGAACTACGACGACATCCAGTGCGCCGTCTTCGCCGTGGGCGGCTGGCTCGACGGTTATTCCAACGCCATCTTCCGCCTGCTCAAGAACCTCAAGGTGCCGCGCCTGGGCCTCGTCGGCCCCCACGCCCACCAGTGGGGCCAGTCCGAACGCGCGCCCGGTCCCGCCATCGGCTTCCTCCAGGAGATGCTGCGCTTCTGGGACCATTGGCTCAAAGGCATCGACACCGGAATCATGGCCGAGCCCATGCTGCGCGCATACCTGCAGGACGACGTGCCGGCCAGGCCCTGGTACGCCCACTGCCCCGGCGAATGGATCGGCGAGAAGGCCTGGCCCAGCCCGCGCATCAAGGCGCGCCGCCTCTATCTCAGCGACGAGGGCCTCAGCCCCGCCAAGGGCAGGGACGTGCCGCGCACCGCGACGACACCCCAGACCCTGGGCCTGGCCGGCGGCGAGTGGTGCCCCTACGGCACCGGCGGCGAGGGGCCGGAGTTCCCCGGCGACCAGCGCCAGGACGACGGCGCCTCGATCTGCTTCGACGGCGAGGTCCTGGCGCAGGACCTCGACGTCCTGGGCGCCCCGGTCGTCACCCTCGACATGGCGATCGACAAGGCCGACGGCTTCGTCTGCGTCCGCCTCAACGACGTCAAGCCGGACGGCTCGGTGAGCCGCGCGACCTACGGCGTCCTCAACCTCACCCACCGCGACGGCCACGAGAAGATCAGGGCGATGCCGAAGGGCCGCCGGGTCAAGGTGCGCGTCCAGCTCAACGACTGCGGCTACCGCTTCCGCGCCGGCCACAGGCTGCGCATCGCCGTCTCGACGACCTACTGGCCGCTGATCTTCCCCTCGCCCGAGCCGGTCGCCCTGACCGTGCATACCGGCACCAGCACCCTGGAACTGCCGGTCCGCCCGGCAAGCGGCGGGCCGAAGCTCAAGCCCTTCGAGGCGCCCGAGCAGGCCCCGGCCATGGCCATGACCCAGCTCTCCAACCCGCCCTCGAAGAACACCGTGATGCGCGACGTGCTGACCGGCCGTGTCGAGGTCTATTCCGAGCGCGGCACCGGCCACTACCGCATCGACGAACACGGCATGGCGTTCCGCCGCACCACGATCGAGCGCATGGCGATCACCGAGGGCGACCCGCTCTCGGCCGAAAGCGGCGTCACGGTCACCAGCCACATGAAACGCGGCGACTTCGAGATCAACGTCCACGCCCGCACCAGCCTGCGCGCCACGAAGGACACCTTCCTGCTGCAGGCCGACCTCGACGTCTGGGAAGGCAAGGAACGGGTGCTGGCCAAGTCCTGGTCGACGCCCTTCAAGCGCGACGGGGTCTGAGCCTCAGGCACGGCGCGCGGCGATGCCGGCGAGGTAGGTCCGGGCGAAGTCCTGTGCCAGGGCCGCGGCATCTCCCCGGCTGGCACGGCTGACGGCGGTGCTGCGGGCGAGCGCGACGATGCCTTGCAACCCGGCCCAGATGGTCGTGGCCGCCCGTGCCGGTCCGGCCTTGTCGCCGGCCGCGAACAGGGGTGCGAGTTCCCGTTCGACCCGTCCCATGCCGCGGGCGATGTGTCCGCCGAAGGAATCGGGCAGCGCCGCCCCGCTCGGCAGGCCGGCCTCGAACAGGGCATGCCACAGGTGCGGCTCCTCGGCCGCGAAGGCGACATAGACCGCGACCAGGCCCAGGATGCGCTGTTCCGGCGTGCCCCGCGCCGGCGCCTCGTCGAGCCGCGCGACCAGCCGGTCGAGCACGATCACCTTCAGCTGCACAACGACGTCGTCGAGGTTTTCGAAGACCTGGTAGATCGTGCCCGGCGAATAGCCGATGGCCGAAGCCAGGTTGCGCGCCGTCACCGCCTCCACACCCTGCGCCCGGGTCGTCGCAAGGGCTGCGTCCAGGAACATGGCGTGCAGTTCCTCGCGGGTATGATCGCTGCGCCGCGCCATGCGCTTCAGACCGCCTTGCGGCTCTCGCGGAAGGCGTTGACCAGGAAGCTGGCGCCGGCCTCCAGGGCGTCGGGCGCGATGCCGTGGCCGACGCCGGGGCTGGTGTGCCACTGGGCGGGCACGTCGAGGCCGGCCAGGACACCGACGGCATGCTGCATGCTGGCAAAGGGCACCACGGGATCGGCATCGCCGTGGGCGAGCAGGATGGGCGGGCGGCTGCGAAGTTCGGCGGCGGCGTTTTCCTCGTCGATCATCATGCCGGAAAACCCGACGACGCCCGCCACGGGCCGGGCGCGACGCAGGGCGACGTAGACCGCCATCATCGCGCCCTGGCTGAATCCGACCAGGGCGAGGCGGCTGTCGTCGAGGCCCAGGCGTTCGAGTTCGGCGTCGAGATAGGCGTCGATCATGGCGGCGGCGCGTTCGTAACCCTTCTTCAGGGTCGCCGGCCGCTCGTCCATGAAGCTGTACCACTGGCGCCCCATCGGATTCTGGTCGCAGGGGTCGGGCGCATTGGGGCTGGCGAAGCGGGCATGGGGCAGGGCGCCCTGCAGCGCGGGAGCCAGGCCGATCAGGTCGTTGCCGTCCGCGCCCCAGCCGTGCAGCAGCACGACAAGCTGGCGCGGCTCGCCCTGGCGAGGCGGTACGACGGGTCCCGATAGCATCATCTTGATCTCCCTGGCTCAGGCCTTGCGTATAGGATGGGGCGCAGGATGCAACAGGGAGGTCCGTTCTGTCGAAACGCATCACCGCCATCCTGACGACGGCGCTGCTGGTCCTGTTTGCCGTGCCCGCGGTCCGCGCTGATCCCGGACTGCCCCTGGTCTGGCCACCGGCCGATGCCGATGCGGGCATCGCCGTGCGCGAGGTTTCGCTGGCGAGTGCGACCCCGTTCACCCTCGACGATGCGGGCGACCCCCGGGATGCCCCGCCGGCAGAGCTGCGTGCCACGCTGCTCCTGCCGCAGGAGGCCTCGGCGGCAAACCCGGTTCCCGCGGTGGTCTTCCTTCACGGCGCGGCGGGCGTGCTGTCGAGCCGCGGCCCGGCCTATGCCCGCCAGCTTGCCCAGATGGGCGTCGCCGGTGTCGTCGTCGACAGCTTCGGTTCGCGCCGCGAGCTCGGGACCTCCTTCATCGACCGCCTGCTCAACATCACCGAGGCTGCGATCCTGGCCGACGCCTATGCCACGCTCGCCTGGCTCGATGGCCTGCCCGAGGTCGACGGCGAACGTGTCGCCCTGATGGGCTTTTCCTACGGCGGCATGGCCACGCTCTACGGCGTGCAGGAGCAGGTCGCCCGGACCTTCCTGCCGCAGGGCCCGCGTTTTGCCGGCCATGTCGCCTTTTATGCGCCCTGCATCGCAAGCTTTGAGGAAACCGCGACGACCGGCGCGCCGGTGCTGATGCTGGCCGGCGACGGCGATGCCATCGTCGATCCGCAGCGCTGTGCCGAGGCCGAGGCGGCGCTGGAGGCGGGCGGCTCGCCGGTGACCCGCATCACCTATGAAGGCGCCTACCACCAGTGGGACGGCAACCGGGCCGGGCCGCGTCCTATCGGGCGCAACCTGGCGCCCTGCCGTTTCGTGGTCGAGGCCGACGGCGACGTCGTCGATGGCCGCAGCGGCCTGCCCATGACCGGCCCCTTCCTGCGCAAGATCATCCTGGGCCTGTGCAGCGACAGCGACGGCTACCTGATCGGCCGGGACGACGCGGTGCGCGCCCGGGCCGTCGCCGATGTCGCGCGTTTCCTCAACGGCGTCTTCGAGGGCAGCTAGAAACCGGGGTACGGGCCCCGCCGATCCGCTCTATCGTCATGCCATGATCGTCACGCGTTTTGCCCCCAGCCCCAGCGGGCTGCTCCACCTTGGCCATGCCTGGTCGGCGTCCCTGGGCTGGCGCCGCGCCCGGGACGGCAGCCGGTTCCTGTTGCGCATCGAGGACATCGACCCCGGGCGCTGCCGGCCCGAGTTCGACGCCGCGATCCTGGAGGACATGGCCTGGCTCGGCCTTGGCTGGTGGAACGGCGTGCGCCGCCAGTCGCAGCATTTCGCCGACTACCGCGCCGCGCTCGAACGCCTGCAGGCCATGGGGCTCGTCTATCCCTGCTTCTGCACCAGGAAGCAGATCGAGGCCGAGATCGCGGCCTCGGCCGCCGCACCCCACAGGCCGCTCGGCCTGATCTATCCCGGCACCTGCCGTACCCTTTCGTCGGCCGAGCGGGAGGACCGCCTGGCCGCCGGCGAGAACCACGCCTGGCGCCTCGATTCCGCCGCCGCCGCGGCGCTTGCCGGACCGCTGTCCTGGCAGGAAGAGGGGCAGGGCACGGTGACCGTCGATCCGCTGGTCGGCGGCGATGTCGTGCTGGCGCGCAAGGATGCGCTGGTGAGCTACCACCTGGCCGTGGTCCATGACGATGCCCTGCAGGGCGTCACCCTGGTGACGCGCGGCCAGGACCTGTTCCACGCCACCCACATCCACCGCCTGCTCCAGGCCCTGCTGGGTTATGCCGAACCGGCCTATGCGCACCACGGCCTGCTCACCGGCTCGGACGGCAAGCGTTTCGCCAAGCGCGACCGTTCGCTGACGATCGCGGCGCTGCGCGAGGCGGGGCACAGCCCGGACGCGGTGCTCGCCATGGCGCAGGCACTGGCGGGTTAGGACGGGCCGGCTCGTCCGATCTCTTCCCCTCTCCCCTTGTGGGAGAGGGCAGGGTGAGGGGTCTTGCGCGCGGTAGCGCGGACAAGAATCCTTGCGCCAACCTCTGCCGATTCCCCCCTCACCCAGCTTCGCCTAGAGCGGATCACGATCAGCCGGAACCGCTCGGCGGTTCCGGGTGATCGTGTGAATCCGCTCTACATCAACAGGATAGAGCAAATTCACATCCTTCTGCGCAATCGCGAAGCGATTCCGCAGAAGGATGATTTGCTCTAGGCATGGCCTGCGGCCACGCCAAGGCTGCGCAACCCTCTCCCACGAGGGGAGAGGGGGCGCTGTCTTTAGCCGAAGAGGTCGCCCTGGTTTGCCTTCCTGGGCGTGGGTTCTTCCGGTTCGACCTCCTCCAGCTCTGCCGGCTCTAGGCATTCCGGACCGTCGTTGCGCACGTTGTTGACCGTGGTGCTGACGGGATCGGCGACCAGGGTGCCTTCGGCCAGGGGCGCCAGCAGATCGAGCAGGCCATCGGCCTCCTGCGCGGGCGTGTCGAGCCAGGCCTGCAGGGCGTCGCCCTCCAGGATCACCGGCACGCGGTGGTGGATGGCGGCAAGGTCGGCGGGGGCGTCGGTGGTGACGATGGTGCAGCTCTCGACTGGCTGCTCGCCCTTCTCCCAGCGCTCCCACAACCCGGCGAAGACGAAGGGCGCCTCGTCGGGCCGGTGGATGCGGTAGGGCTGTTTCCTGCCCCTGGCCAGTGTCTTCCATTCGTAGAAGCCGTCGGCGGGGATGAGACAGCGGCGGCTGCGGTAGGCCTGGCGGAAGGCGGGTTTCTCGGCGACGGTGTCGGCGCGCGCGTTGATCATCTTCGCGCCGATCATCATGTCCTTTGCCCAGAAGGGGATGAGGCCCCAGCGCAGCCAGGCAAGCTGCCGGTCGCCGTCGGCTTGTGGCCGCAGGGCGAGCACATCCTGGGTCGGTGCGATGTTGTAGCGGGGCGCAAGGTTGGGCACGGTGGCCAGCCCGAGCATTTCCGCGATCTGGTTGGGTGGCCCCTTGAGGGTGAATCGTCCGCACATCGGGCAAGACTAGCAGGGGCAATTCGGGGAGGCGATCTTGAGCGAGGATATCTTCGACCCGGCGGTCTACCGCCAGACCGGCGGTTTCATGGGCCTGCCGGCGCGCCACACGCTGGAGGGCGCACGGCTGGCCGTGCTCGGCATGCCCTTCGACTGCGGCGTCCATGCCACCCGCGTGGGTTCGCGCCAGGGGCCGGCCGCGATCCGCGAGCAGTCGGGCCTGGTGCGCCCGTTCCAGCCGCCCCATGCCGACTTCAATCCCTTCGCCGAACTGGGCGCCATCGACTGCGGCGACGCGGTCTGCCAGCCCGGCCGGCCCGAACCCTCGTTCGAGACCATGGAAGAGGCGGTCTGGCGCCTGGCCAGCCGCGGCGTGGCGACGCTGACCATGGGTGGCGACGGCACCGTCACCCTGCCGCAGCTGCGCGCCTGGAAGCGGGTGATCCCCGACCTCTGCGTCCTCCACATCGACGCCCATACCGACAGCTACCCCGTCACCGGCCAGGAGCGCATCACCACGGCGACGACCTTCACCCTGGCGGCCGAGGAAGGGCTGATCGATGCCGCCCACACGCTCCACATCGGCGCCCGCGGGCCGACCTACATGGGCGGGGTGTTCGAACACACCCGCGGCCTGGGCTACGAGCTAATCCCGGACGCGGACATGCGCCGCCAGGGACTGCTGGCGACCATGGAACACGCCATGGCCCGCCTGAAGGGCCGCAAGGTCTATCTGTGCTGGGACATGGACGTCTTCGACCCGAGCTGCGCGCCGGGGGTGTGCACGCCGACCTGGGGCGGTCTCAGCGCAGGCGAGGGGCTGGCCATGCTGCAGAGCCTGGCGGGCCTCGATGTCGTCGCCGTCGACGTCAACACGATCAGCCCGCCCCATGACGTGGGCGGCATGTCGGCCTATCTGGCCGGATGCGTGATGCTGGAGGGGGCGACCCTGGTCGCCCGGCGTCCGGACGGGCCGCGGTTCGCGAAGAACTGAGTTCTAGCAGCGGAGGCTGTCGTTGCCCTCGGCGTCGGCCAGAGAGGTCGGCTGCAACAGAAGCTGCAGCAGGGCGTTGCGCAGCTGCCCGGCGCGCTCTTCCAGCCGTTCCACGTCGCGGGCGCAGGCCTGCACCTTGTCGAGGTTCTGCTGAAGGGCGGTATGGGTGGGCATGGTGCTGTTCCAACGGCGGATGAGGCTGTCCGTTCCTTCGAAAGATGGCGCCGATTCGATGAATGCAACGTGACACAAGTCACAGAATCGGGGCGGTCGGCCGGGAATCGCCTGACAGAGGCATGATTCCGTGCGCGCCGTCACCTGCCTGGGTCGCATCCCGGCCGGGCGTCACGCGGCCCGATTGAATCCTTCGGTCGCGACATCGGCGATGTCGGCGATGATGCCGGTGATCTCGAAGTCCTTGGGCGTGTAGATGCGCGCGACGCCGGCGGCCTTGAGCGCGGCGATGTCCTCGGCCGGGATGATGCCGCCGACGACGATGGGGATGTCGCCGCAGCCTTCGGCATCCATCAGGCGGCGGACCTCGCCGACCAGGCGGATGTGGGCGCCCGAGAGGATCGAGAGGCCGACGACATGGACGCTTTCCTCCAGGGCGGAGGCCGCGATCTGCTCAGGGGAAAGGCGGATGCCCTGGTAGACGACCTCGATGCCGCAGTCGCGGGCGCGCAGCGCGATCTGCTCGGCGCCGTTGCTGTGGCCGTCCAGACCAGGCTTGCCGACCAGCAGCTTGAGGCGGCGGCCGAGCCTGGCGCCGGCGGCCTCGACCCGGGCGCGGGCGG